>NZ_CP120983.1:1856799-2166266 GCF_030719215.1 Streptomyces sp. Alt3
GGCGGACCGTGGTGGTGACGGCCTGCCCCTGGAGGGTGGCGGCCACGGTCCGTCCGGCCGGCGCCGGCCCGACTCCTTCGTCGCCGGTGCCCGGGACGCGGTCGGGCCCGGGGCCTTCGTCGTCGTCGCTGTCGTCGGCGGTCTCGAGGACGGTGCCGTAGGCGGCCTGGCCCGGCGGCTCGGTGCGCCAGAAGGCCAGGTTCCAGATCTTGGCCATCACGTACAGGGTGAGCAGGCTCGTCACGGTGGCCCCGGCGACGAGGATCCAGGCCCAGACGCTGCCGTCCGAGACGCCGGCCCGCATGAGTCCGAGTTTCCCGATGAAGCCGGAGAGCGGCGGGATCCCCGCGAAGTTCATGGCGGGGACGAAGAAGAGGACCGCGAGCAGCGGGGCCGACCTGGCCAGCCCGCCGAGCCGGGTGAGCTCGTTGGTGCCGCCCCGGCGCTCGATGAGCCCCGCGACGAGGAACAGACTGGTCTGGACGGTGATGTGGTGGGCGACGTAGAAGATCGCGCCGCCGTACGCCTCACGGGTGGCGAGGCCGATCCCGAAGACCATGTAGCCGATGTGGCTGACGAGGGTGAAGGAGAACAGCCGCTTCAGGTCGGTCTGGGCGACCGCGCCGAGGATGCCCACGATCATCGAGGCGAGGGCGACGGCCATGAGCAGGTCGCCGAGCCGGTTGCCGGGGAAGAGCAGGGTCTCGGTCCGCAGCATGCAGTAGATGCCGACCTTCGTCAGCAGGCCCGCGAAGACGGCGGTGACGGGCGCGGGCGCGGTCGGGTAGGAGTCGGGGAGCCAGGCGGCCAGGGGGAAGACAGCGGCCTTGATGGCGAAGACGGTGAGGAGCATCGCCTGGACCAGGGTCTGCACACCCAGTGGCAGGTCGGGCAGCCGCAGGGCCAGTTGGGCGAAGTTGGCGGTGCCGGTGGCGGCGTAGGTCATGGCGATCGCCGTCAGGAACAGCATCGAGGAGAACAGCGAGATGATCACGTAGGTGGAGCCGGCGCGGATGCGGGGCCCGGTACCGCCGAGCGTGAGCAGGACGAAGCTGGCGACCAGCATGATCTCGAAGCCGACGTAGAGGTTGACGAGGTCGCCCGCGATGAAGGTGAGGGAGACCCCGGCGACCAGGATGAGGTAGGCGGGGTGGAAGACGGCGACGGGCGTCTCCTTGTCCCGGTCCGCCATGCCCTGGCCGAGTGAGTAGACGAGTACGGAGAGGGTGACGGCCGAGGAGACGGTCAGCATCAGTCCGGACAGCCGGTCGGCGACCAGCGTGATGCCGAGCGGCGGGGCGAAGTCCCCCAGGTGGACGGACAGGGGGCCCTGCCGGTCCGCGGCGATCATCAGGGTCACCGAGAGCGCGAGGACGGCGGTGAGCACGGCGACGCTGATGAAGCGCTGGAAGCGTGCGAGCCTGACACCGAAGGCGAGGCTCACCCCGGTGGCGCAGAGGGGCAGCAGGACCGGCAGCGGGACGAGCGCGTTCATCCGGCGGCTCCTCGGTCGTCGTGCGTGTCGTTCACGTAGTCCTCCGGATCGGCGCCCAGCACGTCGTGCCACAGGTCGCCGCCGGCGTCCCGGCCCCGGGCCTGGAGCGCCCGGTCGGCGCGCAGCCGGGCGCGCAGGCGGTGGCGTTCCTGCCGGTAGCGTGCGCGTTCCCTGCGGGTGCGTCCGGGCTCCGCCCGGTATTCCTCGCGGAGTTCGGCACGCTCCCCCAGCACTTCGGCGCGCAGGAAGATGCGCCGGTCCTCCAGGTCGTCGTGGACCTCGTCGGTGCCGGTGAGCTGGTAGCTGCGGTAGGCCATCGCGAGCAGGAAGGCCGTGGTGGCGAGCGTGATGACGATGGCGGTGAGGGCGATGGCCTGCGGCAGCGGGTCGGTGACCCGGCGCAGCGGCACCCCGTAGAGCAGAGGTGCGGCCCCGGCCGACCCGGTCGACGAGAGGACCAGCAGGTTGATGCCGTTCCCCGCGATCACCGCGCCGAGCAGGATGCGGGTGAGCGGCCGGGTGAGCATGAGGATGCCGCCGACCGCGCAGAGGACGACGGCGGTGGCGAGGAGCGAGACGCTCATGGTCATCGGTTCGGCTCCCCCGTCCCGGGGTCCGTGGCGGGGGCCAGCGCGCCCGCCGCCCGCTCGATCTGCCGGTCGACCTTGGCGCCCAGCGCCCGCACGATGTCGAGGACGACGCCGAGGACCAGCAGGTAGACGCCGAAGTCGAAGAGGACCGAGGTGCTCAGGTGGTAGTCACCGAACACGGGCAGGTGCCCGTGGTAGGTCCAGGCGTGCAGCACCGTGCCTTCCGCGAGGCCGCCCAGGGCGACCGCCGTGGACACGAACAGTCCGAGCCCGGTGAAGAGGCCCGGCTGCAGCGGCGCGGCCTCCGCGAGCTCGAATCTGCCTCCTGCCAGGTAGCGGGTGATGAGGGCGAGTCCCGCCACCAGCCCGGCGACGAATCCGCCGCCCGGCATGTTCTCCGCGCAGAACAGCAGGTAGAGGGAGAGCACCAGGATGGGGTGGAAGAGGAGGCGGCCCACCACCTCGAAGACGACGGACCGGTGCTCGGGCGCGAGAGTGGATCCGGCGGCCAGCCAACTGCGTTCGGGTGCGGTGTCGTCGCCCTGCGGCAGTCCGGTGAGGCGTCGGCCCGACAGCGTCCACGCGGTCTCCCCCCGCAGTTCCTCCCTGTTCATGGAGGCCTCGCCGCGGCGGTGCAGATAGATGAGGCTGGTGACGCCGATCGCCGCCGCCGCGAGGACTGCGGACTCCCCCATCGTGTCCCAGGCGCGCAGATCGACGAGGATGGTGGCCACGACGTCCTTGAGGCCGTGGTGTGCGACCTCCTCGACCATCGCGGCGCCCGCGGGCTCGGCGACGCGTGCGGCGCCCGCCGCCCAGACGGCCACGCCGACCGTCGCAGCGGCGCCCAGCGCCACCGGGATCCGCAGGGCCCGCCGCCAGGTGCCGATGGACTCCTCGAAGCGCACCGGCAGCCGGCGCAGGACCAGCACGAACACGATCATCGACACCGTTTCGACGCAGAACTGGGTGAGCGCCAGGTCGGGTGCGCCCTGCACGACGAAGAGGAGCGCGGCCCCGTATCCGGTGAGTCCGGCCAGGACGACGGCCTTCATCCGGCGGCTGACGGTCAGGCAGGAGAGTGCGGCGGCGCAGGTGAGGAAGGCCACCGCGCCCTGGAGCGGGACGTCCCACGCCCGGGGGGCGACCGCACCCTCCCAGGGGCGGTCCGTGACCAGCACGGCGAGCTGGCCGGCCAGCATCACCGTCATGGTGATGGCCAGGTAGCCGGAGAGGGAGCCGCGCTGGACGAAACCGGTGATCTGGAGGGCGACGCGCTCCAGGCCGAGCAGGAGGTGGCCGAACACGCTGTCCGCGGTGGGCCACGCGACGCGGCGGGAGACCTTGGTGACCGTACCGCGCAGGGCGAAGAGCACGGCTCCGCCCGCCCACGTCACGGCGGACAGCAGCAGGGCCGTCCCGAAACCGTGCCAGAGCGCGAGGTGGTAGGGGTGTGCGGCGGCGGGGAAGACGTCGGCGTACGCGGCGAACAGACGGTCCGTCCATCCGACGCCGGGGCCGAGGACGAGACCGGCGACGGCGAGCACCGCGGGCGGGGCGAGGAGCGCGGCGCCGACGCGGTGGACGGGGGTGTCGGCGGCTCCTCGCTTGCGGGCGAACGCTCCCCATACGAAGCGCAGGGTGTAGGCGACCGTCAGCACCGAGCCGAGGACGACGACGGCGAGTTCCCAGCGGTCGGCGGTGTCTCCGTGCAGCAGCGCTTCGAGGGCGGCTTCCTTGGCGGCGAATCCGAGGAACGGTGGCAGGGCGGCCATCGAGGCCGCGGCGAGTACGCCGACCGCGCACACGTAGGGCATGGTGCGGCCGAGACCGGAGAGCTCACGCAGGTCCCGGGTGCCGGCCGCGTGGTCCACGATGCCGGTGACGAGGAACAGGGCGGCCTTGAACAGGGCGTGCGCCAGGATCATCGCGACCGCGGCGAGTGCCGCGTTCCGGTTGCCCGCCCCGGCGAGCACGGTGAGGAATCCGAGCTGGCTGACGGTGCCGTAGGCGAGGACGAGTTTCAGGTCGTGGAGGCGCAGGGCGCGCCAGCCTCCGAGGAGCATGGTCGCTCCCCCCAGCACGAGGACGACGGGCCGCCAGACGGGTACGTCGGCGAATGCGGGAGCGAGCCGTGCAACGAGGTAGACGCCGGCCTTGACCATGGCCGCGGCGTGCAGATAGGCGCTGACGGGGGTGGGTGCGGCCATGGCGTTCGGCAGCCAGAGGCTGAACGGCCAGATCGCCGACTTGGAGAGGGCCCCGCACAGCACGAGGACGACGGCCACGGATACGGCGAGGGTCGCCTCCGGAGGGTCGGCCACGATCGCGGAGATCCGGTAGGTGCCCGCCGCCTCACCGAGGATCAGGAAGCCGACCAGCATGGCGAGTCCGCCCAGTGTGGTGACCGTCAGGGCCTGGAGGGCGGAGCGGCGGTTCTTCTTGCGTTCGCTGGTGTGTCCGATCAGCAGGTAGGAGAAGACGGTGGTCAGTTCCCAGAAGACGTAGAGGGTGATCAGGTCGTCCGCGAGGACGAGAGCGAGCATGGCGCCCGCGAAGGCCAGCAGGTTCCCCGCGAAGGGCGCCAGTCGGGGTGAGCCGTCGGTGAAGTAGGACGCGCAGTACAGCAGGACCAGCATGCCGACACCGGCTGCGAGCAGCACCATGAGCTCGGCGAGCGCGTCCAGGCGCAGGGCGAACGAGACGTCGTAGGTGGCGATCCATTCCCATGACGAGGTGACCGACCCGCCGTCGGCCGTGGTGCCCCACTGGGTGAATGCCCACACCGTGGTGGCGGCGGGGGGCAGCGCGAGCACGACGAAGGCCCGGCGGCCGAGCCGTCGCACCAGCGGCACGGCGCACGCCGCCAGTGCGAAATGGCAGAGGATGAGGACGGTCACGACGGGTGTTCCGGAACAAAGGCCACCGAATAGAGATATATCCCCCGGCCCGGTTCACCCGTCCGGCGCGCCGCGCGCCGGACGGCCTGCTGGTTCCGGTCCGCGTCGGTGGCGGCCGCCTTTCGTCCCACTGAGGTCACAGAACGGCGTCTGCCCTGTTCACCCGTGCCCACACGGCATGACATGGGAACGTTCCTGCGCGCCGGGCACTTCTCCTTCGTGGAACACCCGGTCGGCGTTCAGGGACAGATGGCGCGGTTCCTCGGGAACCTCGTCCGGCAGCCCCCGGCCGGCCCCGGTGACGTGAAGGCCGCAGCGCGCCTCGTCACGCGCGGTGATGCCGCCACCTTCGGTCGACCTGTTCACCGTGTGCGGGGACGGCCCTCGGGTCACCGCCGTCACCTCCCCGTGCGCGGCAGAACCGTGCGCGTCTTCAGCGTCACTCCGGAGCGTGTGCACCGCTACCTGGGCATGACAGGCATCCCCGACACTTCGGCAGGGAAGGGTGCGTGTTCCGTGTGCGCGCCGTGTTGCACATGCGAGGCCACTTCCGCGTGTCGGCTCAGTCCAGCACCGCGATGCCGTCGATCTCGACCATGGCCTGTTCGTCCCACAGCCTGACCGCGCCGACGACCGCCATGGCCGGGTACTCGCGCCCCGCCAGCCTCCGCCAGACGGCGCCCAGTTCACGGGCGTGGGCGCGGTAGCCGGCCACGTCGGTGGTGTAGACGGTGACCCTGGCCAGGGCGGTCGGGGCGCCGCCGGCCGCGCGCAGCGCGGTGAGCAGGTTTCCCAGAGCGGTCTCGAACTGCTCCGGCAGGGTGGCTCCGACGACCTTCCCGTCGCCGTCCAGCGCGGTCTGGCCGGCCAGGAAGACCAGCCGGCCACCGGTGGCCGTGACGGCGTGCGAGAAGCCGGTGGGCGGGGAGAGCTCGGCGGGGTTGATCCGGGTGATCGGATTCATGCGGGGGTCTCCTGTGTCGCGTACAGATCCTTGGCGATGATCGTGCGCTGTACCTCGGTGGCGCCCTCGTAGATCCGGGGCGCGCGGACCTCCCGGTAGAGATGTTCGAGCAGGTGTCCCCGGCGCAGGGCGCGGGCGCCGTGCAGCTGGACCGCCGCGTCGACGACGTACTGCGCGGTCTCGGTGGCGTACAGCTTGGCCATGGCCGCGCGCCGGGGCACCCCCGGCTCGCCCGCGTCGTGGGCGGCGGCGGCCGCGAGGACCAGGAGCCGGGCGGCCTCGGTGCGGGTGGCCATCTCGGCCACCTGGTGCGAGACGGCCTGCAGGTCCTTGAGCGGGGCTCCGAAGGCGGTGCGGTCTGCCGTGTGTTCCAGGGTCGCGTCGAGCGCCGCGCGCGCCATGCCGACCGCGAACGCTCCGACGCTGGGGCGGAAGAGGTTCAGGGTGTCCATGGCGACCCGGAACCCACGGCCGGGCTCGCCGAGCACGTCGTCGGCGGTCACCGGTACCCCGTCGAAGTCCAGTGCCCCGACGGGGTGCGGGGACAGCATGTCCAGTGCCTCCCCGGTGAGCCCCGGCCGGTCGGCGGGCACGAGGAAGGCGGTGACGCCGCGGGCTCCGTCGCCCTCCCCCGTCCGGGCGAAGACGGTGTAGAAGTCGGCCTCGGGGGCGTTGGAGATCCAGCACTTCTCGCCGGTGAGCCGCCAGCCGTCACCGCCGGGCGCCGGCCGCGCGGCGAGGGCGAGGGCGGCCGCGTCGGAGCCCGCGCCCGGCTCGCTGAGGGCGAAGGCGGCGACGGCGCGTCCGGCACGCACCTCGGGGAGCCAGCGCGCGCGCTGGGCCTCGGTGCCCGCCAGGCGGACCGGTCCGGCTCCGAGACCCTGGAGCGCGAGCGCGGTCTCCGCCTCCGTGCAGCCGCGCGCCAGTGATTCGCGCAGCAGGCAGAGGTCGAGCGCGCCCGATCCGAGGAGCCGGTCCAGGAGCCCCAGCCCGCCGAGCGCGGCGACGAGCGGGCGGTTGACGTGGCCGGGCTCGCCCTTCTCGGCGAGCGGGCGGAGTTCCTCACGGGCGAGTGCGTACAGCTCTTCGCACCAGGCGGTTTGACCGGGATCGAGGGAGAATGCCGTCATACCGGCGCCTCTCTTGTCGCGTCTTATCGCGGACCGTTGACTACCGTCACTCAAACGATACGCTCCAGGGGCGACAAGGGGGCGATGCTTCATGAAGCCGTCAGGTACCGCGAGCGCGCACACCGACACCTTCGCGCGCGACCATCTCCCACCCGCCGAGGACTGGCCCGAGCTGGTCTTCGACCTCCCCGAACTGGCCTATCCGGACCGGCTGAACTGCGGATACGAGCTGCTCGACCGCACGGTCGCCGCCTTCGGCCCCGACCGTCCCGCCTTCCGCAGCGGCGACGGAACCGTGTGGAACTACGGGGACCTGCGCGACAGGGTGGACCGGATCGCCCAGGTGCTGACACATGATCTGGGAGTGGTCCCCGGCAACCGCGTGCTGCTGCGCGGTCCCACCACGCCGTGGCTCGCGGCCTGCTGGCTCGCGGTGATGAAGGCCGGAGCGGTCGCCGTGACGGTGCTGGACCGGCAGCGGGCCTCCGAGCTCGCCACGATCTGCTCCATCGCCCGTGTCGGCCACGCACTGTGCGACATCCGATCGGTGGACGACCTGCTCGACGCCGGGGTACCCGGGCTGCGCGTCACGACGTACGGGGGCGGCTCCTCAGACGATCTGACGGAGCTCGCGGCGGCCCGGCCGGGGCCCTACCGGGCGGTGGACACCGCCGCCGACGACATCGCCCTCATCGCGTTCACCTCGGGTACCACCGGCCTGCCCAAGGGCTGCATGCACGCGCACCGCGACGTGCTGGCCGTCGCGGACACGTTCGCCCGGCATGTCCTGCGGCCGGGCCCCGACGACGTGTTCACGGGCAGCCCGCCGCTCGGCTTCACCTTCGGGCTGGGCGGGCTCGTGGTCTTCCCGCTCCGGGCCGGCGCCTCGGCCCTGCTGCTGGAGCAGGCGGGGCCCAAGCAGTTGCTGCCCGCGCTCGCCGCCCACCGGGTCTCCGTCCTGTTCACGGCGCCGACCGCGTACCGCGTGATGCTCGACGCGCTCGACGGCCACGACCTGTCCGCCCTGCGCCGCTGCGTCTCGGCCGGGGAGAACCTGCCCGCCGCGACCTGGCGGTCCTGGTACGAACGGACGGGGCTGCGCATCATCAACGGCATCGGCGCGACCGAGCTGCTGCACATCTTCATCTCGGCGGCCGACGGGGCGATCCGGCCCGGCACCACGGGCGTGCCCGTGCCCGGCTGGCAGGCGCGCGTGGTGGACGAGGACGGCATGGAACTGCCCGACGGGGAGCCCGGCCTGCTGGCCGTGCGCGGTCCGGTCGGCTGCCGGTACCTCGCCGACGAACGCCAGCGGGTGTACGTGCGCCACGGCTGGAACATCACCGGCGACACCTATGTGCGCGAGCCGGACGGCTACTTCCGTTACGTCGCCCGCGCCGACGACATGATCATCTCCGCCGGTTACAACATCGCCGGTCCCGAGGTCGAGGAGGCCCTCCTGCGCCACGCCGACGTCTCCGAGGCGGCGGTGGTGGGACGGGCCGACGAACTGCGCGGGCAGATCGTGGCCGCCTACGTCGTCCTGCGCGAGGGCGCGTCCCTGTCGGCGGACGACCTGCGTACCCATATGAAGGCCGAACTGGCACCGCACAAGTGCCCGCGCACCGTCGAGTTCGTGCCGGCGCTTCCGAGGACCGCGACGGGGAAGCTCCAGCGCTTCCTGCTGCGTGAGGCCACCGCCCCGGAGTGACCGGCCGGAAAACGGGGTGCCCTGGAGGCGGGCGGCCGGACAGGATGAGGCATGTCCTGGACCTTCACCGACGACGTCGACACCTTCCTGGAGACGGCCGGACCGTCACTGGCCGCCCGGCCCGCCGAGAACACACTGCTGCTGACCGTCACGGCCACCCTGCGGGACGGCGGGCCGCATGCCTACGGCGCGGGGGTTCCCGTGCTGGGCTGGTGGCGCGGGCCGGACGGGGAGGTGGCCGGCGCACTGGTGCGCACACCGCCCTTCCCGCCGGTCCTCGGCTCGGCGGCCCCCGAAGCGGTCCGCGCCCTGGCCGACGCGCTCCCGCTGCCCGGCATCAACGCCGACCGTGAGGCGGCGACGGCACTGGCCGCCCGCTGGCCGCGCCACCGCGTCGACGAGGAGCAACGGCTGTACCGGCTCGGCACTGCGGTGCCACCCTCCCCCGCGCCCGCCGGGAGACCCCGGGCCGCAACCGGCGCCGACCGCGCGCTGCTCGTCACGTGGATGCGGGCGTTCGGTGCGGAGACCGGGCAGGCGGGCGACAGCGCGGAACACATCGTGGACGAGCGCACCGCGCACGGCGGGCTGACCCTCTGGGAGACGGACGGGATGCCGGTGTCGATGGCTGGTGTCTCGGGCAGGATCGCGGGCACGGTGCGGGTCTCGGCCGTCTACACCCCGCCGGAGCACCGGGGCCGGGGCTACGCGGCGGCGGTCACGGCGGAAGCCGGCCGCCTGGCCCGGGAGGACGGGGCCGCGGAGGTGCTGCTCTTCGCCGACCTCGCGAATCCGACGAGCAACGGCGTGTACCTCCGCATCGGCTACGAGGCCGTCTCCGACCGCCTGCTGATCACCGCGGAGCCGGAATGACGCCGGGGGCGGGCCGTCCGCCGCGCCGGGCGGGCGGACCGGAGGCCGGCCCCGCCCTTCTTCGGGCGCACGGCTGACGGTCAGTCAAGCGTGAGCCGGGGCTTGGGGGCGTCGGTGCGGCCGGTCGGCGGAGGGCGGCTGCCCGCGCGGTACGGCAGCGGCCAGGGGGCACCCGGCCCTTCGTACCCCTGCTCTGCCGCCGCGTGCAGCGTCCAGTGCGGGTCGTGGAGGTGGGGGCGGGCCAGGGCGCAGAGGTCGGCCCGGCCGGCGAGCAGCAGCGAATTGACGTCGTCCCAGGAGGAGATGGCGCCCACCGCGATGACGGGCACGCCGAGGACGTTGCGGATGCGGTCGGCGTACGGGGTCTGGTACGAGCGGCCGTACCCGGGGCGCTCCTCCGGGACGACCTGGCCGGTGGAGACGTCGATGGCGTCGGCCCCGTGGGCGGCGAAGGCGCGTGCGACCGCCAGGGCGTCCGCGTCGCTCGTGCCGCCGTGGAACCAGTCCGTCGCGGAGATCCGTACGGTCGTCGGCCGCTCCCGCGGCCATACGGCACGGACCGCGTCGAAGACCTCCAGGGGGAATCGCAGCCGGTTCTCCACGGACCCGCCGTAGGCGTCGGTGCGCCGGTTGGTGAGCGGGGACAGGAAACCGGAGAGCAGGTAGCCGTGGGCGCAGTGCAGTTCGAGGAGGTCGAATCCGCAGCGGGCGGCGCGGCGGGCGGCCTCGGTGAACCGGTCGCGGACCGCGTCCATCCCGTCCCTGTCCAGCGTCTGCGGGATCTGGCTGACACCGTGCGCGTACGGGAGGGGTGAGGCGGCGACGACCGGCCAGTTCCCGTCGTCCAGCGGTTGGTCGATGCCCTCCCACATCCGCCGGGTCGATCCCTTGCGGCCGGAGTGGCCCAGCTGGACACCGATCGCGGCGCCATGGCCGCTGTCGTGGACGAAGCGAGTGATCCTGGTCCACGCGTCGGCCTGTTCGTCGGTCCACAGGCCGGTGCAGCCGGGGGTGATACGGCCTTCCGGGCTCACGCAGACCATCTCCGTCATGACGAGACCGGCACCGCCGAGCGCCCGGGCGCCGAGGTGGACGAGGTGGAAGTCGCCGGGCACGCCGTCGGCGGCGGCGGAGTACATGTCCATGGGCGACACGACGACCCTGTTGCGGAGTTCGAGGCCGCGGAGCCGCAGCGGGGTGAACATCGGCGGGGTGCCGGGCGGGCAGCCGAACTCCTCCTCGACCGCTCCGGTGAAACCGGGGTCGCGGAGCCGGAGGTTGTCGTGGGTGACGCGGCGGCTGCGGGTGAGGAGGTTGAAGGCGAACCGCCGGGGCGGCTGGTGCGCGTACTGCGGGAGTTCCTCGAACCAGCGCAGGCTGGCCGCGGCGGCGCGCTGGGTGGACAGGACGACGGGACGGCGCTCGGCCTCGTACGCGGCGAGGGCGGCGGGCAGATCGGGCTGCTCCTCGATGCAGGCGGCGAGGGCGAGGGCGTCCTCGACGGCGAGTTTGGTGCCGGAGCCGATCGAGAAGTGGGCGGTGTGGGCGGCGTCGCCGAGGAGGACCGTGCGGCCGTGCGACCAGTGCTGGTTGGTAACGGTGGCGAAGGTGAGCCAGGAGGACTTGTTGGAGCGCAGCGGCCGGCCTCCGAGCGCGTCGGCGAAGACCTCGGCACAGCGCTCGGCCGACTCGGCGGTGCCGCAGCTGTCGAACCCGGCGGCCCGCCAGACCTCGTCGCGCATCTCCACGATGACGGTGGAGGCGCCGGATCCGTCCGCCGGGCCGCGGACGCCCGTCGGGGACCGGCCGCCGGGCGAAGGGAGGGCGAAGGGGTAGGCGTGCAGCTGCATCACGCCGTGCCCGGTCTCGGCGATCTCGAAGCGGAAGGCGTCGAACGCGAAGTCGGCGGCGAGCCAGATGTAGCGGTTGCGGTGGTGCGTGACCGTGGGGCGGAAGTGGCGGGCGTGTGCCTCGCGGGTGGCGCTGTGCACCCCGTCCGCGGCGACGACCAGGTCGTGGCTCGCGGCGAGCTCCGCGGCGGGCGGCGCCTCGGTCCGGAAGCGGAGCCGCACGCCGAGGGACGCGCAGCGCTCGTGCAGGATCCGCAGGAGCGTACGGCGCTCCAGCGCGGCGAAGCCGTGGCCGCCGGAGGTCTGGGTGGTGCCCCGGTGCACGACGTCGATGGTGTCCCAGCGCACGAACGCCTCGCTCAGGGCCGCGTACACGGCGGGGTCGGCGTGCTCGATACCGCCGAGCGTCTCGTCGGAGAGGACCACGCCGAAGCCGAAGGTGTCGTCCGGGGCGTTGCGTTCCCACACGGTGACCTCGCGGCCGGGGCGCAGCCGCTTCAGGAGCGCGGCGGCGTAGAGCCCGCCCGGTCCCCCGCCGACGACCGCGATCCGTTGCGTGTCCGGGGAGGGCATCGCGTCACCTGCCCCGCCACTTCGGCGGCCGTTTCTCGGTGAAGGCGGCGTGGAACTCGGCGTAGTCCTCACCGTTCATCAGCAGGGCCTGGGTAGCCGCGTCCATCTCCACGGAGGCGGCGAGCGGCATGTCGAGCTCCGCGGTGAGGAGCGCCTTCGTCTGGGCGAGGGCGAGGGCCGGCCCGTCGGCGAGGCGTCGGGCCAGCGCGGCTGCCCGGGTGTCGGCCTCCCCTTCGCCGGTCAGCTCGCTGATCAGCCCGATGCGCTCGGCCTCGGGGGCGCGGACGGGTTCTCCGAGCATCAGGATCCGGGTGGCGTGGCCGAGGCCGACGACGCGGGGCAGAAGGTAGGCGGCGCCCATGTCGCCGCCGGAGAGGCCGACCGCGGTGAAGAGGAAGGCGAAACGGGCGGAGGGGGCCGCGACCCGGAAGTCGGAGGCCAGGGCGAGGACCGCCCCGGCACCGGCGGCGACTCCGTGCACGGCGGCGACGACGGGGAACGGGCATTCCCGGAGGGCTCGTACGACCTGCCCCGTCATCCGGTTGAAGTCCAGGAGCTGCGCGGTGTCCATCGCCAGCGTGGCGCCGATGATCTCGTCCACGTCGCCGCCCGAGCAGAAACCGCGCCCTTCCCCGGCGAGCACGAGGGCGCGCACGGAGCGTTCGCGGGAGAGCTCGGCGAGAAGGTCGCGCAGGTCGGCGTAGGCGCCGAAGGTGAGTGCGTTGAGCTTCTCGGGACGGGCGAGCGTGACGGTCGCCACGCCGTCGTCGATGGTCAGGCGCAGATGCTTCCAGCGTTCGGTCCGCGAGGCGGAGCCGGTGAACGGGCTCATGGAAGGGTCCCCTCCGGCCGTCGGGCTGCGGCAGATGCGCTTCGAAGTTATCACTCGTCCGTGACTTCCGTCATGAGTACGCGATAGCGCGTCGTCACCACTGTGGCGAAGGTCCCTTTTGTGCCGGCCGACAGCCTCTATGTCCGGGGCGCCTCGCTTCGTATGGTTGAGCGCAGGAAGTCCTGGTACGGACCACACGGCCAGGACGCATCCGAGGGGGCACGCCCGTGCCCCCTCGGATGTCCCGCTGCCGAACGGAAGCCCCCACTGTGCCGCCCGACGTCCCCCCTCAGCCCTTCTGGCGTATCGCCCTGCCGCACTCCACGGCCGCGGTGCCGATCGCCCGCGCGCTGGTCCGTACGGCGCTGGCGGAACTCGAGGCGCCGGCGGACAGTGACACGGCCGAACTGCTGACGGCCGAGCTGGTCGCCAACGCCGTGGAGCACACCGACGGCTCCGGGCCCATCGAGCTGGTGGTCGAGCTCCTGGCCTCCGGCTGCCAGGTCGAGGTGCACGACCACGATCCCGAGCCGCCCGGCGACCTGTCCGGCCTGCTTCCGGAGAGCACTCCGGACCCCTGGCAGGAGCACGGCAGGGGGCTCCTCCTGATCCGCGCCCTGAGCTCCGCCTGCGGTCACCGCCCCACCGAACACGGCAAGGCGGTCTGGTTCACCCTTCCGTCGGGCCCGCCGCCGCCCGGTCCTGCCGCCCGCTGACGAGCCGGGAGCGGCTGCGGCTGTACAGCGCGTACACCAGGGCGCCCACGGCCAGGAAGACCACGAACTGCACCCAGGTCGTCCAGCCCGTCCCGTACATCAGATACAGGCAGAAGCCGACGCCCAGAACGGGGCTGACCGGGTACAACGGCACCCGGAAGGAACGCTTCAGGTCCGGGTTGCGGCGGCGCAGCGCGATGACGGCGATGTTGACGACCGCCATGGTGGCGAGCGTGCCGATGGTCGTCAGGTTCACGACGACGTCGAGGGACGCGAACGCGGCGGGGACCGCGAAGAGGACCGCAACGATCCAGGTGTTGGCGACCGGGGTGCGGGTCTTCGGCGACACGCGCTCGAAGACCCGGGGGATCAGCCCGTCGCGGGACATCGACATCAGGATCCGGGTCTGGCCGTACATCACCGCCAGGACGACGGAGGCGATGGCGACAACCGCGCCGAAGGCGATGATCCCGCCGCCGACGCTCGATCCGGTGACCTTGTCGACGACCAGCGAGAGCGCGGCGGGCTTGTCGGAGACGGCGTCCGCGCCCAGCGACCCGATGGCCCCGAGGGCGACCGCGCAGTAGAGCAGCGTGACCACGCCGATGCAGATCAGGATCGCGATCGGGATGTTCCGGCGGGGGTTCTTGACCTCCTCGCCGGCGGTGGTGATGGCGTCGAAGCCGATGTACGAGAAGAACGCCACCGACGCGCCGGCCGTGATCCCTGCCATGCCCTCCGGAGCGAAGGGGGAGAGGTGCCCGTCCTCGAAAGCGGTGAAGGCGATCGCGCAGAACGCGACGAGGATGCCGATCTTGAGCACCGCCATCGCCGCCGTGGCCCGCGCGCTCTCCCTGATGCCGCGCACCAGGAGTGTGGCCGCCATCATGACCACGACGATCGCCGGCAGGTTGATCACACCGCCGTCGCCGGGCCCCGAGGAGAGCGCGGCCGGCAGACTCCAGCCGACGACGCTGTCCAGCAGCTCGTTGACGTACTGGCTCCACCCGACCGCGACGGCGGAGACCGAGACGCCGTACTCCAGGAGCAGGCACCAGCCCACGAGGAAGGCGACCCGCTCCCCGAGCGTGGCGTAGGCGAAGGAGTAGGAACTGCCGGAGACCGGGATGGCGCCGCCGAGCTCGGCGAACGAGAAGGCGGTGAAGATGCAGGTGATGGCGGCGAGGACGAACGAGACCACCACGGCGGGGCCCGCCTCGGCGACGCTGTCGGACAGACCGACGAAGATGCCGGTGCCGACGATCGCACCGACGCCGAAGCACACGAGCTGGAACAGCCCCATGGTGCGCCGCAGGCCGTGCCCTTCCAGGTCGGCTCCGGACTCGGCGAGCAGCAGTTCGGGGCTCTTGATGCGCGCCCCGTTTCTGCGTGAAGGGCTTGGCGGGGTGGGGGAGACGGCACTCATGGGGGGACGGGGTCTCTTCTCTGGTGGTGCGGGGAAACGGAGCCTGTGGGGGGCTCTCACCTGGGTACGCGCTCCGGACCGGGCACGTGAAAAGGGGTTCGGGCGCGCGAGCCCGAACCCCACCAAGTAGCACCATCGTAGCCACTTGCACGCATGTTCACCCAATCGGGTGCATTTTCATGCGGACTGTGAACCGCCGGCCAGGGTCGCGACCAGGACCGCCTTGATCGTGTGCATCCGGTTCTCGGCCTCGTCGAAGACGACCGAGTGCGAGGACTCGAAGACCTCGTCGGTGACCTCCAGCTCGGACAGCCCGTGCCGCTCGTGGATCTCCTTGCCCACCTTCGTCCCGAGGTCGTGAAAGGCGGGGAGGCAGTGCATGAACTTCACGTCGTCGTTGCCCGTGGCGCGCAGGACGTCCATGGTCACGGCGTAGGGCGAGAGGGAGGCGATGCGCTCGTCCCAGACGTCCTTGGGCTCCCCCATGGAGACCCAGACGTCGGTGACGACGAAGCCGGCACCTCGTACACCTTCGGCGATGTCCTCGGTGAGGGTGATGCGCGCGCCGCTCCGCGCGGCGAGCTCGTGCGCACGGTCCACGACGTCCTGGGCCGGCCAGTAGGCGGCGGGCGCGACGATCCTGACGTCCATGCCCAGCAGGGCGCCGGTGATCAGGTAGGAGTTGCCCATGTTGAAGCGGGCGTCGCCGAGGTAGGCGAAGGCGATCTCCTCCAGGGGCCCCGCGCTGTGCTCGGTCATCGTGAGGACGTCGGCGAGCATCTGGGTGGGGTGCCAGTCGTCGGTCAATCCGTTGTAGACCGGCACACCGCCGTACGCCGCCAGCTCCTCGACGGCCTGCTGGCTGTCACCCCGGTACTCGATGGCGTCGAACATCCGGCCGAGCACCCGGGCGGTGTCCTTCACCGACTCCTTGTGTCCCATCTGGGACCCCGAGGGGTCGAGGTACGTGGTGGACGCGCCCTGGTCCGCGGCAGCCACCTCGAAGGCGCAACGGGTACGCGTCGAGGTCTTCTCGAAGATCAGGGCGATGTTGCTGCCACGCAGCCGCTGCACCTCCGCGCCGGCCTTCTTGGCGGCCTTGAGCTCGGCGGACAGGGCGAGCAGGCCGCGGAACTCCTCGGCCGTGAAGTCCAGCTCCTTGAGGAAATGGCGGCCTGTGAGGTCTATGGCCATGGTGACTGCTCCTGGGTCGGACTGCGGACGTACGAACTACTCCCTGGAACTCTATACGAAGCACCGTATTGCTATACAGAGGTGTCCATGGCTGTGCGCGGAGGGAGCTCCGTCCGTGAGCCGCGCCTCCGGGCGCTCCGCATCCCGGCAGCCGCCCGCCCCGCCTCACACCGCGTCGCGCACCACGGGGCAGCTCATGCAGCGTGGGCCGCCCCGGCCACGGCCCAGCTCGCTGCCCCGGATCTCGATGACCTCGATGCCTTCCCTGCGCAGATAGGTGTTGGTGGTGGCGTTGCGCTCGTAGGCGACGACGACACCGGGCTCCACCGCCAGCACGTTGCACCCGTCGTCCCACTGCTCCCGCTCGGCGGCGTGCACGTCCTGGGTGGCGGTGAGCACCCTGATCCTGTCCAGGCCGAGAGCCGCGGCGATGGCCCGGTGCATGTGCTCGGGCGGGTGATCGGTCACCTTCAGCTCGCGGGGGCCGGAGCCGGGCTCGATCGTGTAGGAGCGGAGCATGCCGAGTCCGGCGTACTGGGTGAACGTGTCGCCGTCGATCATCGTCATCACCGTGTCCAGGTGCATGAACGCCCGGCGCTTGGGCATGTCGAGCGCCACGATCGTCCGGGCCGACCCGGCGTCGAAGAGACCTCTGGCCAGCATCTCCACGGCCTGCGGCGTCGTGCGTTCACTCATCCCGATCAGGACGGCGCCCCGGCCGATGACGAGGACGTCGCCGCCCTCGATCGTGGACGGGTAGTCGTCCTGGCCCTCCGACCAGTGGTGGAAGACCCCCGCCTCGGGGCCGGTGAAGAGCGGGTGGTGCCGGTAGATCGCCTCGAAGTGGACGGTCTCGCGCTGCCTGGCCGGCCAGCGCATCGCGTTGATGGACACACCGTCGTAGATCCAGGCGGAGGTGTCACGGGTGAAGAGGTGGTTGGGCAGGGGGCTGAGCAGGAAGTCGTCCAGATCCATGACGTGGAAGCGGACGGAGGTCGGTTCCGCGTGCCGTTCCAGGAACTCCCGCTTCGTCATCCCGCCCACCAGGGCCTCGGTCAGGTCCGCGGCGGACAGCTCCTCGAAGGCGGCGCGCAGATGCTCGGTGGCGAGCGGGCCGTACTCCTTCTCCGCGAATACCCGGTCGAGGACGAGGCGCCTCGCCACCGGGATGTCGAGGGACTCCCGGAGCAACTCGCCGAAGAGGTGCACCTCCACACCTCGGTCGCGCAGCACATCGGCGAAGCCGTCGTGTTCCTCCCTGGCGCGCCGCACCCACAGCACGTCGTCGAACAGCAGCGCGTCCTTGTTGCTGGGTGTGAGCCGCTTCAGCTCCAGATCGGGGCGGTGCAGGATGACGCGGCGCAGCCGCCCGGCCTCGGAATCGACATGGAATCCCATGTCCTCATCCTCACCGCGCGGGGCACCGTTCACCCTGCGAACCGCCATCCCGATCCGGAACGGGCCGGGACCGGGCGCCGGCGGGCGCCTGTTGCTCTCCCGCGGACGCCAGTCGTGCCGCCGGCGGCAGTGGTGCGTGCCGAGGACAGGCTTCGAATGCCTGGATCACCAGCCCTGCGAAGCGCCGCGAGGCCTTGACCTGGGCGGCGGCCGAAGTGGCGTGGATCCCCTTGTCGGCCATGAGTACGAGGATCAGGTCGTCCAGGACGAAGTCGGACCGCAGACGCCCTGCTCCCTCGGCTCGCCGCGCCAGTTCTGCGACCGCTCCCACAGGCGACGGTGCGCTCTCGTCCCCCCGCACCGGCGTGCCGACCGGGCCGGCCGGCGGTCCTGCCAGCGAGACTGGGACCGGTCACCCCGCCCGCGCCGTCCGGCGTCCCCGACGCGCCCTGCCTCTCGCTGCCGGCCGCCGGACGTCCACGCTCCCCCCACCACCGAAGGAGCCCTCCTCCATGTCAGCCGAATCGCCCCTGCCCCCGGTGGTCAGTGCGTTCCTGGACGCCGCGAACGCCCGTGACACGGCCGCCTGGCTCCGGACCTTCGCACCGGACGGCGCCGTGGACGACTGGGGACGCGTGTTCACCGGGTACGAGGCGGTGCGCGGCTGGAGCGACGCGGAGTTCATCGGCGCGCGCGTCACCCTCGACGTCACCGAGGTGTCGACGGGGCCCGGGGACGAGGACGTCACCGTCCTGGCGCAGGTCGGCGGCGACGGCTTCAACGGGCCCTCGCACTTCACGTTCACCGTGCGGGAAGGACTCATCGGCCTGATGCGCATCACGGCCTGACCGCGACATGACCGGGCCCCGGACGGGCTGACCGCTCGTCCGGGGCACCGTCCCGCTGCGTCCGGGGCGTGCCCCTTCTACAGCCGGGGGTCCACCGGCTCCGACTCCAGCGCCAGCACCGCGAAGACCGCCTCGTGGATCCGCCAGAGCGGCTCCCCGTCGGCCAGCCGGTCCAGCGCCTCCAGGCCGAGGGCGTACTCCCTCAGGGCCAGCGACCGCTTGTGTCCGAGGAACCGGGAACGCAGCCGCTCCAGATTCTCCGGCCGTGTGTACTCGGGCCCGTAGATGATCCGCAGGTACTCCCGGCCGCGCACCTTGATGCCCGGCTGGACGAGACGGTCCTTCTCGTCGCGGACAAGGGCGCCCAGCGGTTTGACGACCATGCCTTCTCCCCCGCGGCCGGTCATCTCCAGCCACCAGTCGATGCCCGAGCGCACGGAGGCCTCGTCCCCCGTGTGGACGACGAGACGCCGGGTGACCTGGAGCAGTCCGGTCGGGTCGTGCTCGACCAGACGGTCCAGCCACGCCAGCTGCTCGTCGTGCGGCACGGAGGCGAGCGAGCGGCCCTGCACCGCGAGGATCTGGAACGGTGCGAGGCGTACGCCGTCGAGGCCCTCGGTGCTCCAGCAGTATCGGCGGTAGGCCTCCGTGAAGGCGGCCGCGTCCTCGGCGCGCTCCCGCTGTCGGCCGGCCAGGGCGCCGACGTCGACCCCGCGGGCGGCTGCCGCGGTCAGCGCCTTGTCCGCGACGGGCAGGACGGCACCGGCGGCCGCGCCCACGGCCGCGTACTGCGAGCGCAGCAGCCCGGCGGCCTTGAGGGACCAGGGCATCAGCTCGGCGTCGAGCACCACCCAGTCGGTGTCCCACTCCTCCCAGAGCCCGGCCGCGGTGACGGCCGCGCGCAGCCTGCCGAGGACGACCTCCGTGAGCGCGGTGTCGTCCAGGAACGGCCGCCCGGTGCGGGTGTGCAGGGCGCCGGTGGGGCCGTCCACCCCGAAGCGCTCACGGGCGGCGTCCGCGTCGCGGCAGACCAGCGCCACGGCACGCGAGCCCATGTGCTTCTCCTCGCAGACGACCTCGGTCACGCCGTCCGCCCGGTACTGCGCGAATGCCTCGGCCGGGTGCTCCAGGAACCCCTCCTCCCGGGAGGTCGCGGTCGGAGCCATGGTCGGCGGGAGGTAGGCCAGCAGCCGGGGGTCGACGGCGAAGCGGCTCATGACCTCGAGTGCCGCCGCCGCGTTCTCCTCGCGCACCGCGACCCGGCCCATGTGCCGGGTCTCCACGATGCGGCGGCCCTGCACATCCGCGAGGTCGAGCGGCAGGCCCTCCCTGCCCCCGGGGGCCTCGGTGGTCAGCGGCTTCACCGGCTCGTACCAGACGCGCTCGGCCGGGACGTCGACGATCTCGCGCTCCGGCCAGCGCAGCGCGGTCATCTTCCCTCCGAAGACGGCCCCGGTGTCCAGGCAGAGGGTGTTGTTCACCCAGGAGGCGGTGGGCACCGGCGTGTGGCCGTAGACCACCGCCGCCGCGCCCCGGTACTCCTCGGCCCACGGGTAGCGCACGGGCAGGCCGAACTCGTCGGTCTCCCCCGTCGTGTCCCCGTACAGCGCGTGCGAACGGACCCGCCCCGACGTGCGCCCGTGGTACTTCTCGGGCAGCCCCGCGTGGCAGACGACCAGCTTGCCGCCGTCCAGGACGTAGTGGCTGACCAGTCCGTCGATGAACTCCGCCACCTGCTCGCGGAACTCGGGGTGCTCGGCGTCCTCGCGCTCCAGCTGCTCCACGGTCTCGGCGAGTCCGTGACTGTGCTGGACCTTGCGCCCCTTGAGGTAACGGCCGAGCTTGTTCTCGTGGTTGCCGGGGACGCACAGCGCGTCGCCCGAGGCCACCATGGACATCACGCGGCGCAGCACGCCGGGACTGTCGGGGCCGCGGTCCACGAGGTCTCCGACGAACACGGCGGTACGCCCCTCGGGGTGGGAGCCGTCCTCGTAGCCCAGCTTGCCGAGCAGGGTGTCCAGTTCCGAGCTGCAGCCGTGGATGTCGCCGATGATGTCGAAGGGACCGGTGAGGTGCCGCAGGTCGTTGTAGCGGCGCTCCAGGACGACTTCGGCCGTGTCGGCCTCCTCCTCGGTGCGCAGGACGTGGACCTTGCGGAAGCCTTCGCGCTCCAGACCGCGCAACGAGCGGCGCAGCTCACGGCGGTGCCGCTGCACGACGTGGCGGGGCATGTCCGCACGGTCGGGCAGGCCGGCGTTGCGCGCCTGGCAGACCTCTTCCGGCAGGTCGAGGACGATCGCGATGGGCAGCACGTCGTACTGCCGGGCCAGCTGGACGAGCTGCTTGCGGCTCTCCGGCTGCACGTTGGTGGCGTCGACGACGGTGAGCCTGCCCGCGGCGAGCCGCTTGCCGGCGATGTAGTGCAGGACGTCGAAGGCGTCACGGCTGGCGCCCTGGTCGTTCTCGTCGTCGGCGACCAGGCCCCGGCAGAAGTCGGAGGAAAGGACCTCGGTCGGCCTGAAGTGCTTCCGTGCGAACGTGGACTTGCCCGAACCGCTGGCGCCGACGAGGACGACGAGGGACAGGTCGGTCACGGGCAGTGTGCGAGAGGTACCGGTCATGCGGCCTTCTCCTCCTTCGTCGTCCCGTGGACCGTGGTCAGGGTGAACACGGCCATCTGTGTGGGCGGCCCCACCTCGGGGTCGTCCGGCCCCACGGGTACGAACTCCACCGCGTAACCGTGGCGTCCGGCCACCTGCCCCGCCCAGTCCCGGAACTCCTGCCTGGTCCACTCGAAGCGGTGGTCCCCGTGGCGTACGTGCCCGGCGGGCAGCGTCTCCCAGCGGACGTTGTACTCGACGTTGGGCGTCGTCACCAGGACGGTGCGCGGCCGCGCGGAGCCGAACACCGCGTACTCCAGGGCGGGGAGCCGCGGCAGGTCGAGGTGCTCGATCACCTCGCTCAGGACGGCGGCGTCATACCCCTTCAGCTGCTTGTCGGTGTAGGTGAGCGCACCCTGGCGGAGGGTGATCCGGCAGGCCTGCCTCTCGCCCATCCGGTCCAGCTTCAGCCGGCGGGCGGCGACGGTCAGTGCCCGCATCGACACGTCGACCCCGACGATCTCGGTGAAGCGCACGTCCTTGAGCAGCGCCTGCACCAACTGGCCCTGGCCGCAGCCCAGATCGAGCACCCGGCTCGCCCCGGCGGCGCGCAGCGCATGAAGGATCGCGTCGCGGCGCTGCCCGGCGAGCGGCACCGGCTTCTCCTCCGTGTCGGTGGTCTCGTCCACCGCGTTGTCGACGCTCTCCACCTCCAGGTCGTCCGACTCCGCCAGCCGCACCAGTTCGAGCCGCTCCATCGCCTGCCGCGTGAGCCCCCCGCGACGGGAGAGGTAACGGCTGGTGATCAGCCGCTGTTCCGGGTGCCGTGCCAGCCAGCCCTCACCGGCCCGCAGGAGCTTGTCCACCTCGTCGGGTGCGACCCAGTAGTGCTTGGCGTCGTCGAGCACGGGCAGCAGGACGTACAGCTGGCGCAGCGCGTCCGCGAGCCTCAGCTCGCCCTCCAGCACCAGCCGTACGTAGCGCGAGTCGCCCCATTCCGGGAAGTGCTCGTCCAGGGGTACGGCCACGGCCTCGACGTGTGTCCAGCCGAGCGGAGCGAAGAGCTTGTGCACGAGTTCCGCGCCCCCTCGGGCGGGCAGCGCGGGCACCTCGATCCGCAGCGGGAGCGCTTCCCCGGCCCGCTCGGGCATGGCCCGGCAGGCCCCGTTCAGCGCGGATTTGAACACCGTCGTCATCGCGACCGAGAGCAGCGAGGACGCCGCGTACGGCCGGTCGTTGACGTACTGCGCGAGCGCGGCGTCGGGTGCCCCGCCGCGGCCCTTTCCCTTGCCACGCCTGACCAGCGCCACCGGATCCACCTCCAGCAGCAGCGCGGCTGTGCAGCGCTCGGCGGACGCCTCGGGGTAGAAGACGTGCGCGGTGCCGTGCGAGGTGGAGAACGTCTGCGCCTTGTCGGGATGCTTGTGCAGCAGGAAGCCGAGATCGGTGGCGGGACGCTCAGGGGTGCCGGTCGTGCTGATAGTCAGGAACACGTGTCCGAGTATGGTCCGGCGATCTGTCTCCGACCAGGCATTTTCATGTTCCCGACGCCTCCGTTCGGGCTGCCAGTGCGGCAATCTCGGACGGTCCGACCCGGCAGCATCCGCCTACCAGCCGCGCGCCCGCCCGCTGCCAGTCCCGTACCCTGCCGGGTTCGAACGCGCCTCTCCCGGTCCAGCCCCGGCCGTCGGCGTCCCACTCCTCACCGCTGTTCGGATAGACGACGACCGGCTTGCCTGTGGCCGCGGCCGCCACCTCCACGGCACGGTCCGCGTCGACCGGTTCGCAGCAGTTGACCCCGACGGCCACCACCTGGTCGATACCGGCGACGAGCCCGAACGCCTCCGCCAGGGGCTGCCCCGCCCTGGTGCGGTCCCCCTTCACGCTGTACGAGAGCCAGACCGGCACGTCCAGGTCCTGGACCGCCAGCAGCAGGGCCTCGGCCTCGTCCGTGTCCGGAACCGTCTCCAGGGCAAGTACATCGGGCCCCGCCGCGGCCAGTGTCTCCACTCGGGGCCGGTGGAAGCGCACCAGCTCCCGGACGGTCATCCCGTACCGTCCGCGGTACTCGCTGCCGTCCGCGAGCATCGCTCCGTACGGGCCGACCGAGGCGGCGACCCAGAGCTCCCGCCCCGTTTCCGCCCCCGCCCGGCGCGCCAGCTCCACGCTGCCGGCCATCAGCTCCGCGGCCCGGGCCCGCCCGATCCCGCGCCGCGCGAACCCTTCGAAGGTGGCCTGATAGCTGGCGGTGATGAGCACCTGCGCACCCGCCTGTGCGTACGCCCTGTGGGCTGCCTCGATCTGCAGGGGCTCATCGCTCAGCAGCCTGGCCGACCACAGGGCGTCGGACAGATCGCATCCCTGGGCCTCCAACTGGTTGGAGAGGCCCCCGTCCAGCAGGACGGTCTCCTCGGCGAGCGCCTGGCCGAGCGTACGGCCCGTCCGGGCCTCCGGTGTCCGGGCGGTGTGCACAACTGCTCCTCGCTGTCGGCTGATCGCAGTCGGTCCCGCATTCCCGCGCTCCCGTCCTGCCTGCTGCTGCCTGCCGGTACCGGCCCGCTGATCCTGCCGGTACCCACGGCCGCCGGATCACACGGGCCTCCCCCGTCAACCCAGCTGTGACTGGACCCGCGACGAGATCAGTTCCAGATGGTCCAGGTCGTCCAGGTCCAGGACCTGGAGGTAGATCCGCGAGGCTCCGATGACGGCGTAGCGGCCGATCTTGTCGACCACCTCGTCGGGCGATCCCGCGAGCCCGTTCGCCTTGATCTCCTCGACGTCCCGTCCGATGGCGGACGCACGCCGGGCCACTTCCGCGTCGTCCTTCCCGACGCACACCACCAGGGCGTTGGAGTAGACCAGGTCGTCAGGCGCGCGCCCGACCGCCACGGCGGCGTCCCTGACCCGGCCGAACTGCTTCTCGCTGTCCTCGATCGACGCGAAGGGGATGTTGAACTCGTCCGCGTACCGAGCGGCGAGACGCGGGGTGCGGACCGCGCCGTGTCCGCCGATCAGGACCGGCACCTTCGCCTGGGCGGGCTTCGGCAGGGCCGGCGAGTCCGTGAGCTGGTAGTACGTCCCGTCGTAGCTGAACGTCTTGCCGGTCTCGGTCTCCCAGAGGCCCGTGACGATCGCCAGCTGCTCCTCCAGCCGGCCGAACTTCTCCTTCGGGAAGGGAATGCCGTACGCCTTGTGTTCCTCCTCGAACCAGCCGGCACCCAGGCCCAGCTCGACCCGGCCGCCGGACATCTGGTCGACCTGGGCGACCTGGATGGCCAGCACCCCCGGCAGCCGGAAGGTGCCCGCCGTCATCAGGGTGCCGAGGCGGATCCGCTTGGTCTCACGGGCCAGTCCGGCCAGGGTGATCCACGCGTCGGTCGGGCCGGGCAGGCCGTCGCCGGAGCCCATGCGCAGATAGTGGTCCGACCGGTAGAAGGCGTCGAAGCCGAGGTCCTCGGTGGCCTTGGCGACGGTCAGCAGGGTGTCGTAGCTCGCCCCTTGCTGGGGCTCGGTGAAGATTCGAAGATCCATGTCTCCATCCTGCACCTTCGAAGCCGCCGCGCCCCGTCTCCCCTGCCCTCTCCGCCCGTGACGGGCCGCCGCCGGCCCCTTTTCGCGAGGCTCGTGACCGGCCCGGCCACGGCCGGCCGCCTCACCACCGGCGGGCCGCCGGCCGGATCACGGCTGGCCGGCGACGAAACCCGCCGGCCCGTGGACCACTCCGAACGGACCGTCCCGCTCACGCTCGGGCGGTCGGTCACGCTCCCGTTCCTGTTCGGCGAGCCGTCTCAGCATGCTCTGCACCCGGTCAACGGATTCGTCGACGGCGTCTATCGCCTCGATGCACTGCCAGTAGAGCCCTTCCTCCTCCGTCCCACAGGCGACGCCCACGAGGGCGATACCCGCCTCGCCGAGGAGCAGCGCGAGAGCGGCCAGGGACCGTGCCGCATGTGCCACCTCGGTGAGCTGCGACGCCCTCACACTTCCCGCCGGGACCATCGGGTGGTCGAGCACGGCACTGCCCAGGGCGCAGGTCTCGCTGAGCCCGCGCGCATCCGTCCGTAACTCCGCCGGGCCGTACCGTGCCAGCTGCCCGCCGACCGCCCGGGCGAGTGCCTGGGCCTGCCAGGCCTCCGCCATGACGGCCGGCACTCCCCGGCTCCCCGCCAGCGCGCTCCGGCCCGCCGCGATCAGTCGCTCCGCTTCCATGCGATTCCCCCGTCGCCGAGACCACCCGTACAAGAACCCACTCACCTCTTCATTACCCACAGTGAGGGTCATGGCACACGAACGCCAGAGGAAATCGGAAATCTGTGGACAGGAAGTCGATTGTGCATAAGTCGATCACTCCGAAGAGTGACGACCTGTCGGCTCGGTGCTGTCCGGCACCGGGAAACGCGTCTCATTCCGCTCGATCTTCGCCGAGAGTGCCGCCAGCGCGTCGATGCCCAACACCTCGCAGAACTGCAGCAGATACGCCAGCACGTCCGCGACCTCGTCCGTGACACGGAAGGCGGTGTCCTCGTCCTCCATCACCCTCGCCGACTGCTCCGGTGTCAGCCACTGGAAGATCTCCAGGAGTTCGGACGCCTCCACGCTCAGCGCCGCGCACAGGTTCTTGGGGGTGTGGTAGGGCTCCCAGGCCCGGGATGCCGCGAAGTCGGCGAGTCGTCGCTGCAGTTGCGCAATATCCAGATCCGTCACGGTCCCAGGTCTACCACCGTCGCTCCGGCCGTCCCCCGGGCCGTCACCGCGGCCGCCTCACCGACCGTCCCCAGCAGGCGCATGTGCCCGTCCGCGCAGACCGACGCCGCGAGTGCCAGCAGCGCCCGGGTCTGCCGCACGTCCAGATCCCGGTCGAGCCCGTCGGCCAGGACGGTGAGCGCCTGCATGGCGTCCGGTACCTCCGCCACCGGGTCCACCACCAGCACGTGCGGGCCGGTCAGCAGCACCAGGGCGTGGGCGAGACAACGGAGTTCGCCGTCGCCCAGGCGGCCGATAGGTGTGCTGCGGTCCGGGCCCCGGCCTGCCAGGGCGCGCACGGTCCCGTCCCGGAGGTGTTCGACGGTCAGTCCGGTGACCGGCTCCGCGCACCCGGTGTCCGCCGCGGCGACGAGTCTGGCGTGCCGCTGGGCGCACTGGCCGCGGGTGCGGTGGAGGACGTCGGCGAGGTTGTCGCAGCTCGAGGTGAGCCGCCCCTCCCCGACCGGCACCGGCGCACGCATCCACCGCGGCTGAGGGTCGCAGACGAAGGCGGAGCGCAGGGCGACCACCACCTGTTCGGCGGCGGCCAGCACCCTGAGCTGCCCGTCCGTGGTCCCCGCGACACGCAGTGGGAGCAGCGCCGTGCCGAGCCGGTCGTCGGGGAAGGGCGCCCGCGTCACGGGCACCGCCCCCGCGGTGTGCCAGGCGGCCTGGACGTGGGAACGGCGGGGGTCCCTCAGCGCGGTGGTCAGCAGGGTCTCCCCGCCGCCCGTCAGCCGCTCGCCCACGATGCGGAGCGCGGGCTCGGCCTGCACGGCGAGGTCGAGCCTCACCGGGCCGGCCGGGCCCTCCACCGTGCAGCCGAGCCTGAATCCGCGCCGCCCCTGCGCGTCTGCCTGCGCCCGTTCCGGCACCCACGCCGCCGGATCGGGGAAGACGTCCTCCAGCGGATCGCCGGCGGCCAGCCGGGCGAGGGACTCGTATCCGCGCAGGGCGGTCGACTTCCCGGTGCCGCTGCCACCGGCGAGCAGCGTGAGCGGCCCGAGCGGGATGACGGTGCGGCGGTGCGAGGCGAAGGCGTCGAGCCGGAGTTCGCCGACGAGGGGACGTGCGGGACGGGCCGCGCCCGACAGCGGCGGAGCCGCCGGCCCGGAGGAGATCACAGTCATGAGCGGACCGTACGCACGGCCGTGGGCGGCGAACCGTTCCGCCCGCACGACCTTCCTACGATTGAGGTACGCCCGCCGCGGTGACCCCCTCGACCTCCATGCCCACCGGCGCGAGCAGGAAGACGTTGCGGTCCACCCGGTGCATCCCGCTGCCCAGTCCGAAGACGACGCCGCTGCTGAAGTCCAGGATCCGCTTGGCCACATCTGTCTCCGCGCCGGTCAGGTCCAGCAGGACCGGGATCTGCGCCACCAGGTATTCGGCGACCTCGCGCGCGTCCGCGAAGACCTGGACCCGCAGGACGACCAGGCGCCGCTGCTCGGCCGCCCCCCGCTGTTCCGGGACCGACCTGTGGTCGACCCTCGAAGGCCATTCGTTGCGGCCTCTCAGGGGTACGACCTGGGCGAGACCCTCCCACTGTTCGTCGGTGGGGTCGTATCTGTCGTACCTGCTCACAGGACCACCCCGTCCGTATGCCGGTTGGCTGTGCGCCGGCTGCGCTCGCTGTTCATCGGGCAATTCTCTCGTCCCTCACCCGTTCGGCGTACCACCGACACGGGTCGGAACGTGATCCGTGGCCTGCCGAGCGCCCGGACCAGCCGGTTCCGGGACGCTGTCGAGCGGGGTGAATCGCACCGGGAGATGAGCCGGGGCACGGTGGAAGGGGCCCGGCCGCCACACCAGCGCGTCCGGTTCGACGGCCAGTTCCAGATCGCAGAGCTGGCTGGTGAGCTGCTCGATCGCGGTCATCGCCATCAGCAGGGCGGGCTGCTTGGCCGGGCAGCGGTGCGGTCCCGTCGACCACGCCAGGTGGGCACCGTCCCCCGAACGTGCCGCGGGGTCCGTGAAGGACGGCGGCGACTGCGTGTTGGCGGCGGCGAAGGAGACCAGGACGAGCTGCCCGGCCCGCAGCGGGACGCCGTGGAACTCGGTGTCGTGGCGCGGGAAGTGCGCCCCCATGTTGGCCAGCGGCGGGTCCCGCCAGAGCACGTCGTTCACCGCTTCGTGCGCGGTCATGGCGCCGCCGTGCAGGGAGCCCCC
Organism: Streptomyces sp. Alt3; assembly: GCF_030719215.1. Classification (NCBI taxonomy): domain Bacteria; kingdom Bacillati; phylum Actinomycetota; class Actinomycetes; order Kitasatosporales; family Streptomycetaceae; genus Streptomyces; species Streptomyces glycanivorans. The sequence continues at coordinate 1,884,812 of NZ_CP120983.1, forward strand.
GTATCCGGTGTCGCTCAGCATCCGCAGCAGCGCGTTGCCGATCAGATTGGTCGTCGGATCGTGACCCGTGCTCATGATGAGCGTGATCTGACGCACCGTCTCGTCGTCGTCGAGGCCGGCCGGATGCGCGAGCAGGTAGGTGGTGAGGTCGCGGCCCGGTCTGCGACGCCGTTCGGCCACGAGCGCGGTGACCACGCCGACCAGTTCGTCGTAGGCCGCCGTCGCGTCCGCCGCCGGGTCCATCATCCCGGCGGTCCCGCGGACCACCCGCTCGGTGTCCTCCGGGGCCACACCGAAGGAGGCGGTGAAGACGTGCAGGGGGAGCCCGCGGGCGTACTGGGCGATCAGGTCGCCTGTGCCGGTGGCCGAGAAGTCGGCGATGAGCCGCTGCGCGACACGGGTGACCTCCGCGCGCAGCAGGTGCGGTTCGATCAGGGCGAGGGTGTCGTTGATGGCGTCGCGGTAGCGGGCGTGGACGGCGCCGTCGGTGAAGAGCGCCGTGGGCCGGTGTCCGAGCACGGGCAGGACCGGGGAGTCGGCCGGTACGCCCGCCTGCCAGGCGCGCGGGTCCTTGGTGAAGGTCTCGGTGTCCCGCAGCAGGTCGACGGCCGCGTGGTAGTCGGTGACCAGCATCGCGTCGACGTCGGGAGCGACGCGAACCCTCGCCAGCGGCCCCTGTGCGCGCAGTTTCCGGTAGTGGCCGTGCGGATCGGCGGCGAAGGCGGCGCCGTACAGCGCGAGCGGTTCGAGGATCGAGGGGGCGGCCGGGGTGCCGGGCACGGGAGGGGTCATGAGGGTTCCTGGGACGCGGGCAGATTGTTCAGCGCGTGCTCGGCGAGGGCGATCAGGGCATCGATGCTGCCCCGGCGTTCACGGGCGTCGCACTGCACGAGCGGGGTACGCGGGTCGAGGTCGAGGTGCTTGCGCAGGACCTCGTCGGCATGGGCGGGGGCATCGGGGAAGCGGTTCACGGCCACGGCGTACGGGAGCCCTTGCTCCTCCACCATGTCCATGACGGCGAAGGAGTCCTCCAGGCGGCGGGTGTCGACCATGACGAGGGCCCCGAGCGCACCGCGCGCGATGTCCTCCCAGAGAGGGATGAAGCGCTCCTGGCCCGGCGTGCCGAACATGTAGAGCACCAGGTCGTCCTGGACGGTCAGCCGGCCGAAGTCGATGGCGACGGTGGTGGTCGTCTTCTCCGGGAGCCCGGCGGTGTCGTCGAGTCCCGTACTGGACTGCGTCATCGCCTCCTCCGTGTGCAGGGTCGGGATCTCGGAGAGCGTACGGATCAGGGTCGTCTTGCCCACGCCGAAGGGACCCGTGACGACGAGCTTCATCAGGGTCTCGGCGGCGCTCGGCAGATAGCCGATGCCGCCCCGGTCAGTGGAGGGAACGGAGTCCAACGAGCAGCCTCTCGACGAGCGACCGGTCGATCTCACCGGCGCTGGGGATCGGTGGTCGAGCGTGCAGATGTCCTGCGGCCACGAGGTCCGTGGCCAGGAAGACGGTTGCGCTGACCGGCAGTTCCAGGTGGGCGGCGCATTCGACGACGGTGAGGGCTCCTGGTGCCAGGAGTTCACACAGCCTGCGCTGCTCCGAACCGGTGTTCGGCGGCAGTGACGACTCCGTGCGGATGAGCACGGCGAGCCGGTCGAGCGCGGGGCCGGTGGGCGCGGAACGGCCACCGGTGACCAGGTAGGCGGGAATCAGGCGGCGCCCTGGGCCGGGGGTCATGGCCGGGTGGCAGCGTCCGGTTGGCGGGTGGGGGCGTGCATGGCGCGGGTCAGGGCGGTGACCTGTACCTGCATCTGGTACGCGATGTTCCCCAGGTGCGCGTCGGGCGCGGCGAAGAGGGCCAGGGTGGTGTTCTTCCCGGCCGGTACGACGACGGCGAAGCCGAGGTCGGACTCCACGACCGTCTGGGCCAGGCGCGGCGAGGTCGCCTCGGTGAAGGCGGTGGTGAAGGCGCGGGCCGCCGCGTGCAGGGTGGCTGTCATCGCGGCGACACGCTCGGCGGACGCCCGGTCCAGTCCGGGCGAGGCACCCTCGACAAGCCCGTCGCCGGTGGCGACCACGGCGTGCTGTACGCCGGGCAGTTCCAGCAGCGGGGTCAGCACCCAGGCGAGATCACCGGCGTTGGGGGTGGTGCTCACGTCTCGTCGTCTCCTAGGTCGTCCGATGGGGATGCCGAGGGCGCCTGCGCCGGAGGCCCGGGCGCCTTCCGGCCGCTGAGGGTGCCCTCCTGGAGGGCGGCCCAGGCTGCTCCGGCCTGCTCGGGTGTGCGGAGCGTGGGCTCCTCCACCGCCTGCGGCCGGGTCGTGGACGTCTCCGGGGAGTCCGTCCGACGTGATCTGCGCCGCCGGGAGGGCAGCCCTGCCGGAGGCTCCTCGACCTCCCGGGCCTCCCGGGCCTCACCGGCCGAGGCTGGTGCGACGTCGGCGGGCGCGACGGGTTCGGCGGATGCGGGCCCGACCGGTTCGGCGGGCGCGGGGCCGACCGGTTCGGTGTGTCCGGGCCCGGTGGTCGCGGCGGGTTCCGCCGGTGCCAAGGGCGCGGCGGGTTCCGGGATTTCGGCGGCGGCACCGGTGCCCCGCGCGTGCACCGGTTTCGGTGCGAGCACGGACAGGGTGCGGTCGTCGTCCATCACGGTCAGCAGATGGGCCGGGATACGGAGCATCGTGCGCATCCCGCCGTACGGCGAGGACTCGATGTGGCAGCTGAATCCGTAACGCGCGATGAGCCGGCCCACCACGGCGAAGCCGGTCTGCGGCGGGTCCCCCAGCTCGGTGAGCAGCACCTCGGAGGGTCCCGACAGCAGCGTGCGGGCCCGCTCCAGGGCATCGTCGTCCATGCCGATCCCGGCGTCGTCGACCAGGATCAGAGCCCCTCGTCCAGCGGTCTGCTGGACCGTCACCGGCACCTCCGTGTCCGGGTGGGAGTAGGCGGTGGCGTTGGCCAGCAGCTCGGCGAGCGCGATCGCCAGGGGTTCGGCCGCCCTGGCGACCAGGGCGAGCCTCTCCTGGCGCAGATGGTTGGCGACCTTGATCCGCTCGTACCCCGGTACCCGGGACTGGGCGCCGAGCACGATCTCGACGAGCGAGGAGTTCTGCCGGGCGAGCCCGGGCCAGGCGTCGCAGAGCACGGCCGTGGCCTGGGTGCGGCGCAACGCCAGTTCGTTGCGGAAGTCGAGCTGCAGGATCCGGGGGTCGTCGTACTCGTGCTGGAGCTCGTGCAGCAGGTGCTGCGACTGGTTGAGCAGGGACTGGATCTTGGCCGAGGTACCGCGCATGGCCGACCTCGCCGCCGCGTCGACACGTGCCCGCTCCTCCAGGACCGCGGTGCGCGCTGCCTGTACGGCTTCGGTCAGCAGCCTGGCGGCGTCGCCGTCGATGTCCGCCGCTTCCCGCAGCCCGGGTACGGGCGCCGTCCGGTGGGACAGGGCGGTGGCCGCTGCTGGTATCCGCTTCCGGGCGAGCTGACCGATCTCCTCCGTCAGGGCCCGGGTGCGTGCATCGGCCGCCTTGGCCTGCCGCTCGGTCAGCTCGGCGCGGGCCGAGGCAGCGTACGCCTCCCGCCTGGCGTGATACGTACGGACGGCCGACGATGTCGCCACCGCTACGGCGATCAGGGCCACGATCCATGCCAGCACGGTGTCACCGCGTCTCTGTTGTCGGGGTGCGCCGGCAGCCCACGTGCCGGCCGAACGTCCGTCTGTCGCACCGGCCGGCCGTCACGCGGGCCCGCCCGCAGCGTGGAGGCTGTGGGTGCGTACGCGGGCCGGGCAGCCCGTGCGCTCCGGCACTCCGGCCGGGTCGGGGAACTGACCGGGCGGCATCGGGTCGCAGGGAGTGTCGACACCCAGCGGGCCGCGCGGCAACACGGGAGAGCCGCAGTCGGCCGTCCCCCGGCCCCGCTTCGACGGCAGCCACGCGTACGGGCCCCTGCCGAGGTCAACGACGTCCCCACCCGTGATCGACATGGGGCGATTATGCCGACCTGGATCCGGCCGCGCGTTCGAACTCGGCCAGGACTCCGCCTCGATGGCGCGATCCGGCCCCCCTCCCGGACGGTTCGCGACCCAGTGGTGACCGTCCGGGGTCGTCAAAGATCGCCACCATGGGTGACTTAACGCTCGATGTACGACATGTACCCCACTGGGTTCAGACCGTTGAACGCATACCCGAACCACGACGACGGAACCGGATTGAGCCGACTACCCACCGAGCATGGCTGAAAACCGCCGCTATACCGATCATGGAGTTGCGAACACTCTGCTTGTTCTTGCTCGAACAGCATGGGTAACATGCAGAATTGAACAAGCAGGAGTCGATTTCACCCAGCCCACCCCACCGGGTGCGAGCAGCAGCGGAAGCGGAGTTCGGACATGTCGCATGTCGAGACCGAGACAGCCGGCCAGCCGGAGTGCTGGCGCCGCGCAGCCGAGGTGGCTGCCGACCGGAAGGCGGCCCTGCCCGCCACCGGTGAGCGCATCGCAGTCGTCGGCTGCGGAACCTCGTACTACATGGCGCAGGCGTACGCCGCGCTCCGCGAGTCCTCGGGACAGGGCGAGTCGGACGCGTACGCCGCCTCGGAGTTCCCCTTCGGGCGTGCGTACGACCGGGTCGTCACGCTGACGCGTTCGGGGACGACGACCGAGGTCCTCGACCTCCTGACCCGGCTGCGAGGCACGGCCCGGACCGTCGCCGTGACCGCCGACCCGCGGACCCCGGTGATGGACGCCGCCGACGACGTGGTCGTGCTCGACTTCGCCGACGAGCGGTCCGTGGTCCAGACGAGGTTCGCGACCACCGCGCTGACCCTGTTCCGCGCCCATCTCGGGCTGCACACGGACGACGTCGTCCGGGACGCCGAGACCGCCCTGGCTGAGCCACTGCCCGAAGGCCTCGTGGAGTGCGAGCAGTTCAGCTTCCTGGGGCGCGGCTGGACGGTGGGGATCGCCAACGAGGCCGCGCTCAAGATGAAGGAGGCGTCCCTGTCCTGGACGGAGTCCTACCCGGCGATGGAATACCGTCACGGCCCCATCAGCATCGCCACGGCCGGCACCGCGACCTGGATGTTCGGCGAAGCTCCGGAAGGACTGCGGGAACAGGTGCAGGCGACCGGGGCCCGCTGGGTGGAGAGCGGTCTGGACCCCTTGGCCGACCTGGTCAGGGTTCAGCGTCTGGCGATCGCGCGTGCGGCGGCCCGGGGGCTCGATCCCGATGTGCCGCGTCACCTCACCCGGTCGGTGGTGCTCGGCACGGCCGCGGGGGCCTGACGCGTCAGGGCATGCTGCGGGCCGGACCGGCGAGCGGCCCGGCCCGGCGCGGCGGATCAGGATCCGCCGGCCGGGCGCGGCCGTCCTGCGGCCCGGTGCCCAGCCGTGACCGTGGAGGTCAGGCCTCTTCGAAGTAGGCGTCCAACGCCTCGTCGAGCTCCGCGGTCCACCCCTTGAGGTCGCTACGGGATCCGGCCTCGACCTCGGCGTTGAACCACCGGCGGCTCGACAGGTGGACGGTCACGGTGAACCGGCGTCCGAAGCGGCCGGTCCTGACCTCGACCGCGCCGATCTCGGACCAGTCGAACTCCGCCTCCTGGTCGTCGAGCCGGAAGCGGACACCTTCGGCGTCCACCCTGATGGATCCGCGTCGGTCACTGACCTCGAAGACGGGACCGTCCTCGCCTGCGGCCTTCTCCTCGACGCCGGCCGCCCCGGCGTCCGGCGCGACGTCCTCGGGCTCGACCTCTTCGTCCGGGGTCGCGTCGACGGATGCCGCGGAGTCGTCCACGGCCTCGTCCGCCACCCCCTCCGCGGGGGCTTCCGCGACCTCGGCCTCCCGGACCCCCTCGGGCTCCGCCTCCTCCGCTTCCGCCTCCGTCCGCGCGGGGGCAGGGGCCGTCAGGCCTGGGATGTACGCCGGATCTGTCCCCGCGGCGAACTCGGGCTTGGTGTTCGAATCTATGCGCTGCTCCACGGCGGGCAGTATGGACGACGAACCTGTACGAGACCAGTCGGCCTGCCCCGCCGGGCCTGTCGTCGGGACACCGCCCGCCCCGTCCTGCCTGACACCGCGGTCCGGTGACCTCGGACACGGACGGCCCCGGACAACGGAACGACGGGTGGTACGGGTTCCGCCGAACCCGTACCACCCGTCGTTCCGGTCCCTCCGTCACGCACCCGCGTGCCGGAGGTTTCGCCTGGGCGAGGACTCAGTAGGCCCCGAAGACGTTGTCGATCGAACCGTACTTGTCCGCGGCGTAGTTGCACGCGGCCGTGATGTTGGCGACCGGGTCGTAGCTGTCCGTCGACGTACCGGGCACGTGGTAGGCCTGGAAGGTCGGGTCGATGACCTGGAGCAGCCCCTTGGACGGGACGCCGTTGATCGCGTTGATGTCCCAGTTGTTGATCGCCTGGGGGTCACCCGCGGACTCACGGATGATGTTGCGGTGGATGCCCTCGTAGGTGCCGGGGATGCCGTGCTCCGCCATGACGGCGAGCGACTCCTTGATCCAGCCGTCGAGGTCGTTCGTGTAGCTGACCGGCTCGGCGGCGGGAGCGGCCTCGGCGGCGGGGGCGCCCTCCGCGGCGAGGGAGGTGTCCGTGCGCTCCGAGCGGTCGGCGCGGTCGGCACTCTTCTCGGCGCGGTCGGAGGACGCGGAGGCCTTGGACTCGGCCTTCTCCGACTTGTTGTCGGCCTTGGCGCCGATCGTCAGCTTCAGACCGGGGTGAATCAGGTCCGGGTTTCCGCCGACAGCCTTCTGGTTGTCCTCGTACAGAGCCTTCCAGCCACCGTTCACCGAATGCTCGCGAGCGATCTTGGCGAGGGTGTCACCCAAGATCACGGAATAGGTGGTGGCCTCGGACTTCTGCGCTGCAATTCCCTTGCCGGACGCGGCAGTCGAGGTCGCAGCCTTTTCGACGGCGGGCGACTGGGCCGGGGCCGCGAAGGCGCTGGTCGCACCGATCACGGGGAGGGCCAGGGCGGCTCCGCCCGTGGTCACGGCGATGATGCCGCGAGTGAGCGAACTGGTCCTAAAACGACGGGGCTTACCGATTTCGGGCATGCTGAATTCCTCTCCGTCGCCTGCGAAGTGAGCTGTCGGGTTCGGGCTGGAGATGCCCGGCCGCACATGAATGCGACTTCACCCCGAGCCGCTCCGGAAACCGGATCGGCACTTACTTGGGTCCCCCGCTCCTGCCGTACGAGAAGTGGTCGGGTAATCGGGCGGCGGCAGGATTCGGCGTTCCGCCCGGAGTGATGGTGACCGTAGGCGAGAAATAGGGAAAGGAACAAGCCTGGTTCAGTGATCACAATTCATTCGCAAGATCAATTCACGGGAATTCATGTAATCCACCCCACATCGCGCCATCCATTCCTCTTGGCGCAGAAGGGAACCGACTGCCACCCTCCCGCGTCCGGGCCGCATAAGGTGACCCTGGTCACGAAGTCCGATTCGGGCGATTTGCTCCAACGCGAAGGGGTTCAGGTCACACGAAATGGCCTTTTATGGATTACGGGATTAAATTCTAAAAACGTACTAAAACGGGCATACGACTCATGCCTGAAGCCGTCCCGCATACCTGGAACGCCGGCGTGGAACCGATCCGCCATGACTGAGAACCCTCACGCCTCGGCCCCGCGGATCACCGTCCTGCCCGTTCAGCCCGGGGATCCGCCCTTCCGCGTGGTGGAGATCGACGGAGAGGTCATCGGGAGCGCGACCGCCATGACGGACGTGCTGATCGCCGCCGCGACGGCCGGGATCCCGGTCCACGACCTCGACGACCCGGCCGCGGTCCGCTGGGTGGGGGGCGGCAAGCTCAGCTGGAAACCGCACTGAGTGGCCCAGGGGCCCGCCCGGGGGCCGCCGGGGGCTCCGGGCCGGCCGTCCTCCGGGGCCCTGACCCGGCCGTCAGGCCACGGACGGAGGCGTCGCGGCTGCCGGGACCCTCAGCAGGCCGAGAGCGGTGTCCGAGGTCCGCGTCGAGAGAGGTGATCCGGCGGGCGGACAACAGGATGGGCACTCCGCCCGGGACCGCGGTGACCGGTGCGGCCGGCCTGATGGTGCGGGGCGTCACGGCACATCGCTTCGTCACCGGAGGCTCCCCGGTCGTGCCGGGGCGGGCGACGCCGGTCCACTCGGCGTCCGGTAGGCCCGGGACAGGAGCTGACGCGGTTGACCAGGCCCCGGGGAGCCACGGACATCGGGCTCACCTCCACAGAGGAGAACGCGGAGTCGGCCCGGCGCGGCGGTGCGGACCACGTCGTCGTGTCCACCGGGAACGCCTTCGTGGCACCCGTCGTGGAGCTGACGGGTGCCACGAAGGCGTCCACCGTGTGTTCGACGGCGGCGGCGAGGCCGCCGTCAGGGCGCCGATGGACGTCGTGCGCCGCCACGGGAAGGCCCTTTCCACCTCGGGGCCCTCACCGGCGCGGACCCGGGCCCGGACATGCGGGAACGCTGATCAGGCGCACCGCGCCGTCGAGTCCCGGGCCGCCACGGGCGAGCTCCTGCCCGTCCCGTAGGAACGTCCGGGCGCGCCTGTCCCGCGGCGGTGAGCGGCGGGACGGCCCCTCAGGTCAGCCCAGGATCCGGATGGCGAGGGCGGGGCAGACGGCTGCGGCCTGCTCGACGTCGTCGGCACGGTCCGACGACGGGTTGGGGTCGAGCAGTACGGCGATTCCGTCGTCGTCCTGGTCGAACACATCGTCCGCGGCGACGACACACTGCCCTGACGCCACGCACTTGTCCTGGTCGAGAATCACTTTCATGGGCACTCCTTCGTCGTGATGTCCGCTGTGGGGTGGGGCGGGTGCCCGGGAGGTCACCAGGCCACGGGCAGTTCGTACACGCCGTACACGGACCCGTCGTGCTTGAAGGAGAGGTCCTCCAGGCCGGCGTCCAGGCGGAGGGTCGGGATGCGCCGGTAGAGGGTGCTGTAGACGACCTGGAGTTCCATGCGGGCCAGGGGCTGTCCCAGGCACTGGTGCACTCCGAAACCGAAGGCGACGTGACGCCGTGCGTCCCGCCCGATGTCGAGCCGGTCGGGGTCGGCGAAGACATCGGGGTCACGGTTGCCGATGTCGTTGGGCACGATGATCCCCTCGCCGGCCCGGATGACCTCGCCGCCGATCTCGATGTCCTCGACGGCCACGCGACGGCGGCCCCCGTGGGTGATGTTGAGATAGCGCAGCAGCTCCTCGACGGCGCCGGCGACCGTCTTCGGGTCGTCGGAGTCGCGGAGCAGGGTGAGCTGGTCGGGGTGCTCGAGCAGGGCGAGGGTGCCCAGAGCGATCATGTTGGCGGTGGTCTCGTGTCCGGCGAGCAGGAGGAGCACGCCCATCTCCGCCGCCTGACGGCGGGACAGTTCCCCGGCCCCGACGCGGGCGCCGAGCCCTGAAAGGAGGTCGTCGGCGGGCCGGGCGATCTTGTCGCCCATCAGCTCGTCCAGGTAGCCGATCAGGTTGGCGTGGGCCGCGCCCCGCTCCTCGGGTGCCGCGCTGCGGCTGATGAGGGTCTTGCTGTTCTCCTGGAAGAAGTCGTGGTCGGCGTAGGGAACCCCGAGCAGTTCGCAGATCACGAGCGACGGGACCGGGAGGGCGAAGGCCTGGACGAGGTCGGCCTGTGGGGGGCCCGCCAGCATGTCGTCGATCAGACCGTCCACGATCTTCTGGACGGCCGGGCGCATCGCCTCGACCCGCTTGATCGTGAAGGGGGCCGTGACCATGCGCCGCTGACGGGCGTGTTCGGGGTCGTCCATGAGGATGAAGCTGAAGCTCGACCCCCGCACCGGCGCGGAACTGGGGTAGCCGGGGCGGGTGATGTCCGCGCTGGTCCTCGGGTCTGACAGGAGGGCGCGCTGTTCGGTGTAGCGGGTGACCAGCCAGGGTGTGGTCCCGTCCCACAGCCGGACCTTCCTGAGCGACCCCTGCTCCTGTTCCTCCTTCAGGGCGGGCGGCGGGTCGAACGGGCAGCCCGCGGCCCTGGGCATCGGGAATTCCGGGGCCGAGGGCGCGTGCGCCCCTCCCGTGCTTACCGTGCTGGTCATCGATTCCTCACTTCGTCGTGCGGGTGGCTGACGTGCCGTCGGCCGTGGTCACGGCGCGGACGGTTCGAGGGTCGGGGCCGGGCCGCCGATCTCCTGGCGGCGCAGTCGCGCCTGCTTGGGCATGCTCCAGCCGAGAACGCCCGTGACCTTGCCGTCGCGCTCGTAGCGGGCGACGAAACGCCCGGTCTCCGGATCGCCCTCCACCACGGTCACGTCGGCGTCCGGCCCGAGCCGGCCGTGGGCCTGGATGCGGGCGTCGAACTGATCGGTCCAGAAGTAGGGCACGGGGACGTAGGGCCGGTCGGCGCCGAGGATGTTGTCGGCGACGGCGACGGCCTGCTCGGTGGCGTTCGTACGGTTCTCCAGGCGCATGGGGGCGTCGAAGAGCTCGTGGTGCCAGGCGGCCACGTCGCCGACGGCGTAGATTCCCTCCGCCGCCCGGCAGCGGGAGTCGCAGACGAGTCCGTTCCCGACGCGCAGCCCGCTGTCCGCCAGCCAGCCGGTGGCGGGGTCTCCCCCGATGGCGACGGCCACCACGTCGGCGGGCAGCACCTCGTCGGTGTCCAGGCGCACCCCGGTGACCCGGCCCTCCGCGGTGGTCGGTCCGGTGACCGCGTGGCCCAGCCGCAGGTGCACACCGTGCCCGGTGTGCAGCGCGGCGAGCAGTTCGGACACCACGGGTCCGAACTGGGTGAGCATGGGCCCCGGCCGGGGGCCTGCCAGGGTGACGTCCAGGCCCATGGAGCGCGCGGTGGCGGCGATCTCGCAGCCGAGCACCCCTTCGCCGACCACGACGAGCCGCCGCGCGGCCAGCAGTGCGGACCGCAGCGCGAGGGCGTCGTCGAGCGTCCTCAGTACGTGCACGCCCTCGGCGTCGGTGCCGGGCAGGGTCCTCGCCCGTAGTCCGGTGGCGACGACGACGGCGTCGGCGCTCAGTTCACGCCCGGACGCGGTACGCACCGTCCGTGTCGGGGGATCGAGGTGGACCGCCGGGTCACCGAGGAGCAGTTCGGCGTCCAGGGCCGCCAGCAATTCGGGGGTCCGCAGCCGGGTGGTGTCGGGGGTCCTGCTGCCGGCCAGGATCTGCTTGGAGAGGGGAGGGCGGTCGTAGGGCGGGTGCGGTTCGTCGCCGAGCAGCGTCAGCGTGCCGCTGAAGCCCTTGCGGCGCAGCGCCTCCGCGGTCGCCAGCCCGGCGGCGGACGCGCCGACGACGAGAACGCGGGAGGGGGTCATGGAGCCTCTGTTCTCGGCTCGGGACAGCCCGGATCGGGGCGCCGGAGCTCAGGTGGGGGACATGGTGGTCGGGCCGTCGGTGAAGCCGGGAGAGGTCAGCGGCGGGGCGTGACCGGTGCCGTCCAGAGTCCGACGACTGCGTCGATCAGGCCGGTGGCGGTGTCGTGCCAGTTCGCGCGTGGTGTGGAGGCGTTCGCGGCGAGAGCGCGTTCACGCTCCGCGCAGGTGTGGAGGATCAGGTTGGTCGACATGGCGGCCCGCTCGACGTGGACCTCGGCAGGCAGGTCGGGCAGGCAGCGGTTGAGCCCTTCGAGGGTCCGCAGGGTCGGCGGGCAGGCGAGCGACTCCTCGGCCATGATGTCCTGCAGCGCGGGGTCGGTCATGACCTGGGCGCAGAACCGCGCGAACCAGGTGGGGCTGCCGAGGGCGGCCAGATGCCGGGTGGTGGGCCGCACCAGGCAGCCCACCCACTCCCCTATGTCCGACGGATCCTGGATCAGTGCAAGTTGGCGTTCGCGGGTCTCCTCGATCTGCCGGCTGTGCTTCCGGGCGATCGCGCGCACCAGGTCGGCCTTCGTCCCGAAGTGGTATCCGACCGCCGCGTTGTTGCCCTGCTCCGCCGCCTCGCTGACCCGGCGGTTGGAGACCGCGTACACACCGTGCTCGGCGAACAGCCGCTCGGCGGCTTGCAGGATCCGGTCCCTGGTCCCGCCGGCCTGCTCGGTCCGCACCGTGCGTTCCATTCGCCTGCTCCTCGGTCGAACGCGTCTCGGAGGTCCAGGCAATCCGGCCCCGGCACAGCAGTCAAGCAACTGCTTTAAAGATGGCCGAGATGGTCACACATGCATCACCTGAGGGCTCCGGGCTTCCTCGGAGCACCTGCCACCTGCGGCGACACAGGCCGTGGGCGACGACGGGCCGGCTCCGCGCCGGGCCGACGCGCACCGCACGTGGCCCTTGGGCAGCGGGTCCTGCGGCTCGGGCCCGGGAACGGAGTTGGCGCAAAGGTGATCAGGCCGCCCCTGCGCGGGAGCGGGCGCGCGTGGTGAGGACCGCGCGCGCGTTCCACATATGGTGTCGCCCATGAAGTCCTACACCATCGGCCAGGCGGCACGTCTTCTCGGCGTGAGCCCGGACACCGCCCGTCGCTGGGCGGATGCCGGCCGGGTCGCGACCCATCGTGACGAGAGCGGGCGCCGCCTCATCGACGGCCGTGACCTGGCGGCGTTCTCCGTCGAGGTCGCACAGGCCGGCTCCGGCGAGGAGGAGACCTCCTACACCTCGGCGCGGAACGCCTTTCCCGGCATCGTCACCGCGGTGAAGCTCGGTGACGTCGCCGCGCAGGTCGAGATCCAGGCAGGACCGCACCGCCTCGTGTCGCTGCTGACCCGGGAGGCCGTGGAGGAGCTGGGGCTGGAGGTCGGCATGCGGGCGACGGCCCGCGTGAAGTCGACCAGCGTGCACATCGACCGCGCCTGACGCCCGTCAGTCCATCAGCCCTGCGGCGACCGTCGCCCCCAGCTCCCAGCACGCCTCGGTGTCGGCCTTGCCCGGCTCGCCGGTGACGGTCACCGCGTCGGCCGTACGACGCCATCCGAGGCCCGTCGTGATGGTCTCGATGCCGCGCACGGCCCCGGTGACGTCGTTCCCGCCGTGCACGTAGTAGCCGAAGGGCCGGCCCTTCGTGGTGTCCAGGCACGGGTAGTAGACCTGGTCGAAGAAGTGCTTCAGCGCGCCGGACATGTAACCGAGGTTCGCCGGGGTGCCGAGCAGATATCCGTCGGCGGCGAGTACGTCGGACGCCGTGGCGGCGAGCGCGGCCCGCCGCACGACCCGTACGCCTTCGATGTCCTCAGTCGTCGCGCCCGCGACCACCGCCTCGAACAGCGCCTGGCAGTTGGGGGACGGGGTGTGATGCACGATCAGCAGAGTGGCCACATCCCCGAACCCTGCCGCCCCGGCCCCCCCGGACGCAAACCGCAACGCCCGGGCCGCCCTGCTCCCGGGCACCCTCCGCCGGGGCAGGGACATGCCTCAGCCGGCGGCGCGGAAGCCGCGCAGCCGAAGGCTGTTGCCGACGACGAAGACCGACGAGAAGGCCATGGCCGCACCCGCGATCATCGGGTTGAGCAGACCGGCCGCGGCGAGCGGGAGGGCCGCCACGTTGTAGGCGAAGGCCCAGAACAGATTCGAGCGGATCGTGCCCAGCGTCCTGCGGGAGAGCCGGATCGCGTCGGCGGCCACCCGCAGGTCCCCGCGTACGAGCGTCAGGTCACCCGCCTCGATGGCGGCGTCCGTGCCGGTCCCCATGGCCAGGCCCAGGTCCGCCTGGGCGAGTGCGGCAGCGTCGTTGACACCGTCGCCGACCATGGCGACGCTGCGCCCTTCCGCCTGGAGCCTCCTGACGACGTCGGCCTTGTCCTGCGGCATGACCTCGGCGACGACCTCGTCGATGCCGACCTGGGCGGCGACGGACTCGGCGACCGCCTTGTTGTCGCCGGTCAGCAGGACGGGTGTCAGGCCTAGCGAACGCAGCCGGCGGACCGCCTCGGCACTGGTGTCCTTCACCGCGTCGGCGACCTCCAGGACCGCCCGTGCCTCGCCGTCCCAGGCCACGGTGATCGCGGTCCTCCCTTCCCTCTCGGCCTCCTCCCTGGCGGACCTGAGCCCTTCGGGAAGCTCGACGGCCCGTTCGCCCAGCAGCTTCTCGCGGCCGACGAGCACGGCACGGCCGTCCACGACGCCCTGGACGCCGAGGCCGGGAACGTTGGCGAAGTCCTCGGGCACGGGCAGCGTGCCCACCCTCGCCGCGGCGCCCTCGGCGACCGCCCGGGCGATCGGGTGCTCGGAGGAGTGCTCCAACGCTCCGGCGAGGCGCAGCACTTCGGTCTCGTCCGTGGATCCGGTGGTGTGGACCTTCAGCAGCGTCATGCGGCCGGTGGTGACGGTGCCCGTCTTGTCGAGGAGGATCGTGTCCGCCTTGCGGGTGTTCTCCAGGACCTCGGGCCCCTTGATCAGGATGCCGAGCTGGGCCCCGCGGCCGGTGCCGACCAGCAGGGCGGTCGGTGTGGCCAGGCCCAGCGCGCAGGGGCAGGCGATGATCAGTACGGCGACGGCCGCGGTGAACGCGGCGCTGAGTCCGGCGCCCGAACCGAGCCAGAAGCCGAGTGTCGCGAGCGCCAGCCCCATGACGACGGGCACGAAGACCGCGGAGATCCTGTCGGCGAGCCGCTGGGCGGAGGCCTTGCCGCTCTGGGCCTCCTCCACCAGTGCGGCCATCCGGGCCAGCTGGGTGTCGGCACCGACCCTGGTGGCCTCGACGACCAGCCGGCCGCCCGCGTTGAGGGTGGCTCCCGTGACGGAGTCCCCGGCGGTGACCTCGACGGGCACCGACTCGCCGGTGAGCATGGAGACGTCGACGGCGGACGAGCCCTCCACCACCGTGCCGTCCGTGGCGATCTTCTCGCCGGGGCGCACCAGGAAGCGGTCCCCGGCCCGGAGCGCGGCCGTGGGCAGGGTGATCTCACGGCCGTCACGCAGGACGGTGACCTCCTTGGCGCCCAGCTCCATGAGTGCCTTGAGCGCGGCGCCCGCCTTGCGCTTCGAGCGGGCCTCGAAGTACCGGCCGGCCAGGATGAAGGCCGTGACGCCGGCGGCGGCCTCCAGATAGATGTTCCCCGCTCCGTCGCTCCGGCCGATGGTGAGTTCGAAGGGGTGCGTCATGCCCGGTGTGCCCGCGGTCCCGAGGAAGAGCGCCCACAACGACCACAGGAACGCGGCCGACGTACCGACCGAGATGAGGGTGTCCATGGTGGCGGCGCCGTGCCGGGCGTTGGTCCAGGCGGCGCGGTGGAAGGGCCAGGCGGCGTACGTGACGACCGGCGCGGCCAGCGTGAGGGAAAGCCACTGCCAGTACTCGAACTGGAGAGCCGGGACCATCGCCATCGCGATGACCGGCACGGCGAGCACGGCGGCGGTGACGAGCCTCTGGCGCAGGGACCTCAGCTCGGTGTCGGCGGGCTCGTCCTCGGCCCGGCCGTCGCCCGGGCCGTCGGCGTTCCCGGGCCCGGGGCCGGGCGGGGCGGGTCGCCGGGCGGAGTAGCCGGTGGCCTCGACCGTGGCGATCAGGTCGTCGACCGACACTTCCCCGGCGTAGGCGACCCTGGCCTTCTCCGTGGCGTAGTTGACGGTGGCCTCGACCCCCTCCATGCGGTTGAGCTTCTTCTCGATCCGGGCCGCGCACGAAGCACAGGTCATGCCGCCGATGGCGAGCTCGACCCGGGCGGCGCCGGGACTGGTGGGAGTCATTTCCTGCTCCTCGTCCGAATGGGACCAACATACCCCTCACGGGTATCCTCTCCATCTCCAGGCTATACCCCCCGCCCGTATGCATGACAAGCTTCGACCGCACCGGCCACACATACCCCCCTTGGGTATACGCTCAGGGGAATCGGCCCCTCTCGGGCCCTCGCCGGAGAGCACAGGAGCAGGAGCAGTCATGAACCCCGCCGCGAAGATCAGCGCCTTCGTCGCCGCACTCACCGCGTCCTTCGGTGCCGCCTACGGCATCGGGGCAGCCGTGGGCACCGACGCCGGAACCACCGGCTCCCCCGAGCGCGCCGAACACGCCGGGAGCGCGGCGCCGCACACCGACGAGAGCCGCGAGGAGCGTCCCGCGGGGGGCCTGCAGATCACCGAGGGCGGATACACGCTCGACCTCAGGACCCCACGGCTGGAGGCAGGGCAGCGGCGCGAACTGCGGTTCGCCGTCCGGGACCGGGCCGGAGAGCGGGTCACGGAGTTCCGGCGCGAGCACGGCAAGGAACTCCACCTGATCCTCGCCTCACGCGATCTGGCCACCTACCGCCATCTGCACCCGGCCCGGGCGGCCGACGGGACGTGGAGCACAGCGGTCGAACTGCCGGCGGCGGGCGACTACCGGGTCTTCGCCGACTTCACACCCGCGGACTCGAACGCCGGGGATCTGACCCTGGGAGCGGATCTCGCCGTGTCCGGGCCGTACCGGGCGGCGAAGCTCCCGAAGCCCGCCCGGACGGCCCTCGTCGACGGCTACACGGTTTCCCTGAACGGCAATCTGCGTCCCGACGTGCCGGAACGCCTCACCTTCACCGTGCGGAAGGACGGCCGCCCGGTCACCGACCTTCAGCCCTACCTGGGCGCGTACGGGCACCTCGTCGCCCTGCGTGCCGGAGACCTCGCCCATCTCCACGTCCACCCCGAAGGCTCCACGGGGCCCGGGCCCGGCGTCTCCTTCACCGCGACGGCGCCCGGTTCCGCCACCTACCGGCTGTTCCTGGATTTCAAGCACGACGGCACCGTCCGGACAGCGGCCTTCACCGTTCCGTCGGGAGCGGCGGCACAGACCCCCGGCACGACAGCGCCGTCGGACGAGCACGGGCACTAGCTGTATCGCCCTGCGGGTCAGGGGGCGCGGGGGCCGTCCGGATAGGGTGGCTGTCCGGTCGATCATTCACATGCCCAGCTCGGAGGACCGGACATGGCGGAACAGGGAGAGCGGAAGCGGGTGACTGCGGTCACCGGCGGCAGCCGGGGCATCGGCGCGGCGATCTGCCTGCGGCTGGCGGCCGAGGGACACGACGTCGTCATCGGCTACCGGTCGAACGCCGAGGCGGCCGAGGGCGTGGCCGAAGGGGTGCGCGCGCTGGGCCGGGCGGCCGTCGCGGTCGCGGTCGACACCGCCGACGCGGCGGACGTGGACCGGTTCTTCGAGACCGCCGCCTCACACCTGGGCCCGGTCACCGGACTGGTGAACAACGCCGGGGTGAGCGGGCCGGTCGGACCGCTGGCCGACGCCGACCCGGACGGAATGCGGCAGGCCCTGGAGGTCAACATCCTCGGTTACCTGCTGTGCGCCCGCCGGGCCATCGGCGACATGACGGCGGGCGGGGCGATCGTGAACATCTCCTCCGCCGCCGCGACCCTGGGCAGCCCCGGCACCTACGTCCACTACGCGGCGGCGAAGGCCGCCGTGGACGCCATGACGGTCGGGCTGTCCAAGGAGGTGGCGGGCGACGGCATCCGGGTCAACTGCGTCGCCCCCGGCACGATCTGGACGGATTTCCACGCCGATCCGCAGCGGCCGGCGAAGGTGGCGGCGGTCACCCCCATGGGCCGCGCAGGCAAGCCCGAGGAAATCGCCGGAGCGGTCGCCTGGCTGCTCTCGGACGACGCCTCCTACGCCACCGGCACGGTGATGAGGATCGCCGGCGGGGTGTGAGCACGGACGGTTCCACCGCCTCGGACCGGCAGCCTCACGAGCAAGTACCGCACGCACGCACGCGACATGGCAGGCCTGGCCGCCGGGACAGAAGCCGTACGCGACGAGCGGTCCCCCGGCGGGGAACGTTCGCCGGGCAGGGTCTGAGCATCAGACCGACGCCAGTCGGGCCAGCGTCCGTTCCAGTTCCTCGCGCAACGTGCTGCTCGCCGCGTCACCGTCCCCCCGGGCGACTGCGTCCACCAGTGAGGCGTGGTCGTGGTCACCGTGGTCGGGGTCGTCCGCGCGCAGGTCGAGCAGTTCCAGCATGTCGATCAGCCCCCGCCGCAGCGTGGGGACGAATTCGGTGAACAGCGCCGAGAGCACGGGGTTGTGCGCCGCCGCGACCACGGCCGCGTGCAGCGCGATGTCGGCGTCGACGAACGCGGCGTCGTCCGCGTCCGACGCGGCCCGGCGTCCGGCCAGGGCCGCGCCGAGGGCGGCGATGTCGTCGCCCGTCCGCCGTCGCGCGGCCAGTCGCGCGGCTTCGACCTCGATGCCGATGCGGACCTCGTAGACGTCGGTGACGGCAGCGCGACGCAGCCGCGTGGCCCAGTCCTCCTCGGGCTCGGACGCGATGACGAAGACGCCGGCCCCCTGCCGGGCCCGCACCAGGCCCGCCCCGGCGAGTGCGCGCAGCGCCTCACGGACCGTCGACCGTCCGATGCCGAGTGA
This sequence comes from Streptomyces sp. Alt3, assembly GCF_030719215.1. Lineage (NCBI taxonomy): Bacteria > Bacillati > Actinomycetota > Actinomycetes > Kitasatosporales > Streptomycetaceae > Streptomyces > Streptomyces glycanivorans. The sequence continues at coordinate 1,903,069 of NZ_CP120983.1, forward strand.
CGCGGCCAGAGCCGTCTCGCTCGGCAGTCTCGTACCCACGGGCCACGTGCCGCCCGTGATCTGTTCGCGCAGGTGATCGGTCGCCTGCTCGACAAGGGGCGAGGGTCTCAGGGGTCCCAACGGCATGTGTGCTCAATTCCCCGGGGGCCTTACTCCTCAGGTTGTCTGAGGAGTTTCTTCCGGCTACTGTACCCGGCATGCCGCAGAACGAGCGCCTTCTCCTCGTCCGCCGCTGCGGGGCCTGACACACGACCGACCGGCCCCCCGCAGCGGGTGTCGGGCTGTGCCGGTCGCTCCACGGCCGACCGAGAGTGGCTCCCCCGCGATGACCTCCATGTCCGATACCACGTCGTTTCCGACCTTGCGTCCTCCGTCCGGCGCCGTGCCGGCGGACGCGCCGGCCTGGAACCCCCAGCGCCCGAGTGCGATGCCGCACCACCGCTACCGCCCCGCCCACGACCGGGTGCCCCTGCCGCCGCTCACCGACCGCACCTGGCCCTCGCGCCGGCTGGAGCGTGCCCCCCTGTGGGTGCCCGTCGATCTGCGGGACGGCAACCAGGCGCTGGCCGAGCCCATGGACACCGAGCGCAAGCGCCGCATGTTCGACCTCCTGGTCACCATGGGCTTCAAGGAGATCGAGGTCGGCTACCCGTCCGCCAGCCGGACCGACTTCGACTTCGTACGCCATCTCGCCGGGAGCGGCGCGGTGCCCGACGACGTGACGGTCTCCGTGTTCACCGCGGCCCGCCAGGACCTGATCGACCGGACCGTCGACTCGGTCGAAGGACTCCCCCACGTCGTCGTCCACCTCTACACCGCCACCGCGCCCACATGGCGGGACGTCGTCCTGGGGCGGTCCAGGTCCGAGGTCCACGCACTGATCCGCGACGCCGCGACCCGTCTGATGCGGCGTGCAGAGGAGCGTCCGGGCGGGGACATCCGGTTCGAGTTCTCCCCGGAGGTCTTCAACCTCACGGAGCCGGACTTCGTCCTGGACGTCTGCAACGGCCTCACCGAGCTGTGGGAGGCGAGCCCGGACCGGCCGGTGATCCACAACCTGCCCGCGACGGTGGAGATCGCCACCCCGGACGTGTACGCCGACCAGATCGAGTACATGCACCGCCACCTGGCACGCCGTGAGTCGGTGGTCCTCTCCGTGCACCCGCACAACGACCGCGGGACCGGCGTCGCCTGCGCCGAACTCGCCGTGAAGGCGGGCGCCCAGCGGGTCGAGGGCTGTCTGTTCGGGAACGGCGAGCGGACGGGCAACGTCGATCTGGTGACCCTCGCCCTCAACCTGTACGCGCAGGGCGTCGACCCGATGATCGACTTCTCCGACATCGACGCGGTGCGTGACGTGGTGGAGCACTGCAACCGGATTCCGGTCCACCCGCGGCACCCCTACGGCGGTGAGCTCGTGCACACGGCGTTCTCCGGCACCCACCAGGACGCCATCGCCAAGGGCATGGCGCACCACGCGAAGCAGGCCGCCGAAGCCGGGGTGAGTGCCGGCGAGGCCCCCTGGGAAGTGCCGTACCTGCCGATCGACCCGGGCGACATCGGCCGTACGTACGAGGAGGTCATCCGCATCAACTCGCAGTCGGGGAAGGGCGGGATCGCCCATCTGCTCCGCACGCACCACGGGCTGGACCTGCCGCAGGCGATGCGGCCGGACTTCTCGCAGACGGTGCAGCAGGTCACGGACAGCACGGGAAGCGAGCTCTCCCCCGGCGAGCTGTGGGACCTCTTCCGCACGACGTACGTCGCACCCTGTGGGGAGGGCCCCTTCGTCCTGGAGTCCTGGAGCACATCGGAAACCGGTCCCGGCGCACACGAGTTCAGCTGTGAACTGCGTGCCGAGGGACAGGTCCGCTCGCTCCGCGGCACCGGGAACGGCCCGCTGTCGGCACTGACGGACGTCCTGCGTTCGGCGGGCGTCACGGTCGACGTCCTCGGCTTCGCCGAGCACTCCACGGCCACCGGCCCGGGCAGCCCCGCGGCCGCCTACGCCGAGTGCCGGGTGGACGGGACCGTCAGCTGGGGAGCCGGCTGGGACACCTCGGTCCTGGCCGCCTCCGTCCACGCGGTCATGGCCGCCGTCAACCGGGCGGGAGGGCTGACCCGATGACGCACACGCCGCCGGTGCTCCGGGTGCACGACGTGGACGTCGTGCGCGACGGGAACCACATCCTGAGCGAGGTGTCGCTGACCGTGGGGGCGGGCGAGCACTGGGCCCTGCTCGGTGCCAACGGCGCCGGCAAGAGCACCCTGCTCGGCCTCCTCGGGGCGCTCACGCATCCAACCCGCGGCACGGTCGAGGTCCTGGGACACCTGCTGGGCCGGGTCGATCTGCGTCTGCTCCGCACGTACGTCGGTCATGTCGACCCGCGTCACGCGCTGCGCTCACCGCTGAAGGTCAGGGACGTCGTCCTGACCGGACTGACCAACAGTGTCGAGCCCGTGCCCCGGTGGCGGCCGACGGCGGAGCAACTGACCCTGGCCGAGGACCTCGTCGCCCTGCTCGGCCTCGCCGCACGGCGCGACGCGCGGTGGCCGACGCTGTCCCAGGGCGAGCGGGGACGGGCCCTGATCGCACGGGCGCTCATGCCGCGGCCACGGCTGCTGCTCCTCGACGAGCCGGCGACGGGTCTGGACGTCGCGGGACGTGAGCAGCTGATCGAACGGATCGACGGTCTGCAGCAGAGCTCGCCGGAGCTCGCCTCGGTCCTGGTCACGCACCATCTGGAGGAGCTCCCTCCCGGTACGACGCACGCGATGCTGCTGCGTGACGGGCGGTGCCTGGCCTCGGGGCCCGTCGACGAGGTGCTGACCAGCGATCGGATCAGCAAGTGCTTCGACCATCCGGTCCGTCTCTCCCGCTTCGAGGGCAGGTGGAACGTCCGGACGAGCCGCCGGCCCGGCTGACGGCCGGGCCCCGGGACGGGACGACGGCTGAGGCCGGCCACGGGCCCGCGGGTCAGCCGGCCCGGGCGGCGGACCGGCCATCCGCGACTGCGTCCGCCGCCCCGGCCCGTCCCGTCCGGCGGAACGAGGTGACGGTGTGCCGGACGAAGCGCCGGATGCCCGGCGTCGTCCGCTCCTTCGGCCAGACCAGCCGCAGAGGCACGGCCGGCCCGTCCTCCAGAGGGATGCTGACGGTTCCGTCGGGCGCGCCGCCGCCGCCCGACGGTGGCGCGGCAAGCGCGACCGCCTGCCCGAGGCGGACGACCGCCAGCATCTGCAGACCGTCGCTCACCTGGGGTCCCGGCGTCCCCGGCAGCCCGTCCGGCCAGAGGACCGGGTCGTTGAGCTGAGCACCCGGGCCCTGCCAGCCGAGCAGTGGTTCACCGGCCAGGTCGGCGATCCGCAGGGTGCCCGCCCCTGCCAGCCGGTGCCGGGCGCCCACCAGCACGCTGATCCGTTCGCGGCGCAGCACCACACTGCTCAGTCCCGTCCCGCCCACGAGGGCCCGGACGAGCGCGATGTCCGCCTGCCCCGACCGCAGCCGGCCGAGCTGGTCGTCGATCGTTCCGACGGCCGTCCGGGCCGGATGCGGCGGGTCGGCCTCGTTGTACGAGCGGACCATCCTGTCCAGCAGGGCCGCGTCGCATCCGGGGCCGGTCACCGTCACCGAGGCGTTCCGCTCGGCCGCCCGGCGCACCCGTGAGGTCACGTTCCCCGCCTGGGCCAGGAGGGTCCGGCCCTCCTCGAGCATCGCGTGACCGGCGGCGGTGAGCGTGGCGCCTTTCGGCGTGCGCAGCAGCAGGGTGGCGCCGACGGCCTTCTCCAGGGCCAGGATCGCGCGGGAGAGCGCGGGCTGTGTCATCGACAGGCGTTGCGCGGCGCGGGTGAAGTTGCCCTCCTCCGCCACGGCGATGAAGTAGTGGACCTGCCGGATCTCCACGTCACCCATGAGCGCATCCTCCCACCTGAACCCATGCCCGCGCGGCATCGGGCCATGCCGGACCGGAACTTCCGTGATCGCCGCCGGCGCGGTCTGCTGGAGGCACGGACGAAGGGCGCCCCGCCCCGGCCGAGGCATCGAGCAGGAGCACGGCATGACTGAGTACACACCGAGGGCAGTGGTGACGGCCGGGACCGGCGGCATAGGGCTGGAGACGGCCCTCGGGCTGGCGCGCCGGGGCTGGGACCTCACCCTCGTCGGTCGCGACCCGGACCGCGGCCGGGCGGCGGTGTCCCGGGTCGACGGGGCCGCGGGGCGCCGCGCCGGGCGCTTCGTCCGCGCGGATCTGTCGTCCCTGGCCGGGACCCGGGTGCTGGGGGAACGGCTCGCCGGTGAGGGCGGCCTCGATCTGCTGGTGAACAACGTGGGTGGCATGTGGACCGAGCGCCGGGAGAGCCCGGAGGGGATCGAGCTGAGCATCGCCCTCAACCACCTCTCGCCCTGCATCCTGACCGGGGCGCTGACCGACGCGCTCGCCGAAGCGGCACCGAGCCGCATCGTGAACGTCACGTCGGGCGCCGTCGCCGCCGCGCAGGGCGTGTTCGACGAAGCCGAGCCGCCGGGCCCCCACTACGGTCTCGCCGCAACGGGGCGGGCCAAGCTGGCCCACCTCGCGCACACCGTGGAACTCGCCGAGCGGCTCCGCCCCCGGGGCATCTCGGTCTTCGCCGCCGATCCCGGCGCGGCCGCGACGGACAACGCGGCGCAGATGACCGTCGACATCCTGCCCCCCGCGCTGCGACCCCACTGGGAGGAGATCAGGAAGGGCGTCTCGGCACCGGTGGCGGCGGCCGCGACGGGTCCGCTGGCCGCCGCCACCGATCCGGCACTGGACGGACGCACCGGCCTGGTGATCGGGCCCGGCGGAGCCGTCGACGAGACGCTCCTGGCCTTCGTCACCCCCGGACTCACCGAGGCAGTGCGTGTCTGGACGGCCGGTCTCATGGCGAAGGCGGGCCAGGCGTCCTGACGGGGCCTACCGCACCAGGCAGGGCCGCTTGGCGTCGAACGTCCAGCCGGGCACGAGGTACTGCATGGCGTCGGCGTCGTTCCGCGCGCCCAGAGCCTCCTTCAGGTAGAGCTCGTGGGCGGCGTGGAGGCGGTCCGTGTCGAGTTCGACGCCCAGCCCGGGTGCGTCGGGGACCGCGATCTCGCCCCCGGAGATGCGCGGCGGGGTGACGGTGAGCCGCTCCAGGCCCTCCTGCCAGATCCAGTGCGTGTCCAGGGCGTTGTACTCCCCGGGGGCGGCGGCACCGCAGTGCGTGATCATGGCGAGGGAGATGTCGAAGTGGTTGTTGGAGTGGCAGCCCCAGGTCAGACCCATCGCGTTGCACAGCTGGGCCACGCGGACCGACCCCTGCATGGTCCAGAAGTGCGGGTCGGCGAGCGGGATGGACACCGACTGCAGGGCCAGGGCGTGGGTCAGCTGCCGCCAGTCGGTGGCGATCATGTTGGTCGCGGTCGGGAGGCCCGTCGCGCGGCGGAACTCGGCCAGGACCTCGCGCCCCGAGTAGCCGTCCTCCGCCCCGCAGGGGTCCTCGGCGTAGGCGAGGGTGCCCACCAGCGGGGAGCAGAGTTCGACCGCCTCGCGCAGCGACCAGGCGCCGTTCGGGTCCAGGGTGATCCGCGCCCCGGGGAAGCGGTCCTTGAGCGCGGTGACGGCCTGGACCTCCTCGGCGCCCGGGAGGACTCCGCCCTTCAGCTTGAAGTCCCGGAAGCCGTAGAGGTCGTAGGCGGCCTCGGCCTGGCGGACGATCGCCCCGGGGGTGAGGGCCTCCTCGTGGCGGATGCGGTACCAGTCGACGTCGGCCCCGGGTTCGCGGGCGTAGTCCAGCTCCGTGCGGTCGGGGTCGCCGACGTAGAAGAGGTAGCCCAGCACCCGTACGGAGTCCCGCTGCTGACCGTCGCCCAGCAGGGCCGCGACCGGCACGTCGAGGTGCCGGCCCAGCAGGTCCAGCAGGGCCGACTCGACTGCCGTGACGGCGTGCACGGTGGTCCGCAGGTCGAAGGTCTGGGCGCCCCGTCCGCCGGAGTCGCGGTCCGCGAAGCGGCTTCCGATCTCACGCAGGACGCGCTTGTAGTCGCCCACCTTCGCGCCGAGGACCAGCGACTCGGCGTCCCGGAGGGTCCTGGTGATCTTCTCGCCCCCGGGCACCTCCCCGAGTCCCGTGCGGCCCTCGGAGTCCTTCAGGACGACGATGTTGCGGGTGAAGAAGGGGCCGTGGGCGCCGGAGAGGTTCAGCTCCATGCAGTCGCGGCCGGCGACGGGATAGACGGCGAAGTGGGTGACGGTCGGCTGGTTCATGCTGGTCGGGTTCCTTGGGTGCGAGGGGGAGGCGGGCCTGGAGCCGGGGTGCGGGGCCTTCAGAGGCCGATGACGTCGAGGGTCCACTCGGCCGCCAGGACGCCGCCGAGGCCGAGGACGGCGAGCACGGTCGTGTAGCCGGTGCGGACCTTGATCGCCTGGATGACCGAAAGGTTGAAGTACTCCTTGAACAGCCAGAATCCCGGGTCGTTGACGTGGGAGAAGGCGATCGATCCGCACGAGACGGCGAGCACCATCATCTCGGGGTGGGCACCGCTCCCCGTGAGGAGCGGGAGCACCACGCCGGAGGCGGTGACGACGGCGACCGTCGCCGAGCCGAGCGCGATGCGCAGGATGGCGGCGATGAGCCAGGCCAGGATGATCGGCGAAATCGCCCAGTGTTCCGTGATGTCCTTGATGTAGTCGGATATCCCGCCTTCGACGAGGACGTTCTTGAACGCCCCGCCCGCACCGATGACCAGCAGGATCATCGCCATCGCCTGGGCTGCCGAGGAGCAGGAGGCGCTGACGTCGGCCAGGCTGCGGCCGATCCGCGGTCCGAACGCCCAGGCCGCCAGGAGGAGGGCCAGCAGAAGTGCGATCGGTGCCGAGCCGATGAAGGCGACCCCGTGCAGGAAGGGGCTGTCGCCGGACACTGCCATGTCGACCACGGCGGCGCCGGCGATCAGCGCCACGGGGAAGAGCGCCACGAACAGCGACCAGCCCATGCCGGGCATCTCCTCGTCGGTGAACTCGCGCTCACTGACCAGGCCCTTGGGTATGGAGGGGTTCATCGCCTTCACGAACGGCAGCCGCGGCCACAGCAGCGCGACGAGCGCACCCGCCGGCACGGCGATGAAGAGGCCGTAGAAGAGGGTGTGGCCGACGGAGGCGTGGAACGTCGCGGCGACGGCGGTGGGGCCGGGGTGCGGAGGGAGGAAGCTGTGCATCGTGGACAGCGAGATCGACATCGGCAGGCCCACCCACAGCAGGTTCACCCCGGTGACCCTGACGAGGGTGAACGCGATCGGCACGATGATGATGAAGGCGACCTCGTAGAACATGGTCACGCCGATGAGCATGGACGTGACCACCATGGCCAGCTGGACCCCGCGCGGCCCGAAGGCGTCGAGCAGCTTGCCCGCGATCCTCTGGGCCGCTCCGGAGTCACCCATGATCCGCCCGACCATCGCACCGAGGCCGATGGTGAGCATGGTGTCGCCGATCTGGTCCCCGATTCCGGCCGAGAGGACGTCCGGTATCTCGACCGCCGGTATCCCCTGGACCAGAGCCACGCCGACGGCTACGAGCAGCAGCGCGGCGAAGCCGTTGAGCTTCATGCGGGTCATCAGGAGCAGCAGCACCACAACGCTGATCCCGACTACGACGAGCGGCATGTCAGTTCCCCTTCGAACTGTCGGAGTGTCGGGCTGTCGCAACGTCCGCGCGCGACGGCTCCTTCGCGGGAGCCGTCGGCCGGAGCGGCGGGTGGCACACTCAGGCGGTACATCCTCATATGCAGATGGCGTATATGTATGAGAACGGAGGTTAGGGCGGTGAACGCGACAGGGTCAATGGGTGTGACAGCGCGGATTTAGGATGGGCGGATGCCGGAGAACAGCGGGGTCCGTGGGGTGAAGTCGGCGTCCCGTACGGTCGCGCTGCTGGAACTCCTCGCCTCCCGGGGCGACCGGCCGGCCCGGCTGGACGAACTCGCCGAAGAGCTCGGCGTACCGCGCAGCAGCATGTACCAGCTGCTGCGGACCCTCGTCGACTGCGGCTGGGTGCGCACCGACACGACCGGTTCCCTGTACGGCATCGGCATCCGCGCCCTGCACACGGGGACGAGCTATCTGGACAGCGACCCGCATGTGCGCGCGGCGCGTCCCTACCTCGACGTGGCCTCGGACGCGCTCGGCGAGACGATCCATCTGGCCAGGCTCGACGGCTCGAACGTCGTGTATCTGGCGACGCGCGAGTCCCACGAGTACCTGCGCACCATCAGCCGGGTGGGGCGCCGCATCCCGGCGCACGCCGGAGCGCTCGGCAAGGCTCTGCTCGCCGAGCGTCCCGACGACCGACTCCCGCTGCCCGAAGGGCCCCTGGCGCCCCTCACGGAGAAGACGCACACCGGACGCGCCACGCTGCTGGCCGATCTCGCCGGGGTGCGCGAGCGCGGCTACTCGATCGACCGCGAGGAGACGGTGACGGGCATCGCCGGTTTCGGCTTCGCCCTGCGGTACGACTCACCGGCCGTCGACGCCATCAGCTGCTCGGTGCCGGTGGCGCGGCTCGGCAAGGAGCACGAGAGGCGGGTCGTGGCGGTCATGCGGGAGATCCGGACGAAGATCGAGAGTGTCCTGTCCCCCGCGTCCGGCGCCCCCGACTGGCGCTGAAACACCCACCGCCGGCGCCCCCGGGGCGCCGACCCACCAGCGTCCGGCGGCCGGAGGGATCAGCGCCTCGGGGGCCTGCCGCCGTGTCAGCTGCGTGGCGTGTCGAGCGCGTTCAGCAGCCGGTCGACGTCCTCGTCGCAGGTGTAGGGCGCGAGACCGACGCGTACGCCGCCCTCCTCGCCCAGCCCGAGCCGGCGGGACGCCTCGACGGCGTAGAAGGAGCCGGCCGGTGCGTCCACCCCGCGTTCGGCCAGGTGCCGGGAGACCTCCCCGGAGTCCCTGCCCGCCACGGTGAACAGCGTGGTCGGCGTGCGCCGTGCCGCACGGGAGTACACGGTGACTCCGTCCATCCCGGCCAGTCCCTCCTCGATGCGGACGCGCAGCCGGTCCTCGTGCGAGGCGAGTGCTGTGAACGCGTGCCCCAGACGCTCCCGCCGGCTGCCGGCGACGGGGGTGAGCCCGGCGAGGAAGTCCACCGCCGCCGTCGCACCCGCCAGCAACTCGTACGGCAGCGTGCCGAGTTCGAAGCGCTCGGGCACGGCGTCGCTGGAGGGCAGCAGCTTGTCCGGCCGGAGACTGTGGAGCAGTTCCCGCCGCCCGGTCAGCACGCCGAGATGCGGTCCGAGGAACTTGTACGGCGAGCAGACCAGGGTGTCCGCGCCGAGGGCGGTCAGATCGACCGTGGCGTGCGAGGCGTAGTGCACCGCGTCCACGTGGAGGAGCGCGCCGGCTCGGTGCACCAGGTCGGCGACGGCGGGGATGTCGGGGCAGGTACCGATGAGGTTCGAGGCGGCGGTGACGGCCACGAGCCGGGTACGGCCGGACAGCACGGCCTGGATGTGACCGGCGTCGAGCTCTCCCGTTCCGGGGTCGAAATCGGCCCACCGGACCGTCGCCCCCACGGCCTCGGCGGCCTGCGCCCAGGGCCGTATGTTGGAGTCGTGGTCGAGCCGGGACACCACCACTTCGTCCCCCGGCCCCCAGTCCTTGGCCATGGTGCGCGCCAGGTCGTAGACGAGCTGGGTGGCGCTGCGCCCGAACACCACCGAGCCGGCCTCCGAGCCGAGCAGGTCGGCCAGGGCCGACCGTGCGTCGGCCACGATCGTCTCGGCGTTGCGCGCGGCCTCCGTGAGGACGCCGCGGTTCGCCAGGGGGCAGGTGAGGGCTCCGGTGATCGCGTCGACGACCTGCTGGGGCGTCTGGGTGCCGCCCGGAGCGTCGAAGCGGGCTGTCCCCGCCTTCAGCGCCGGAAAGCAGGAACGGATCGCCTGCACGTCGAGGGTGTGGCCGTTGTCGCTGCTCAAGGGGTGCTCCGGGAGGGGTGAGGGCGGGCGTCGGCGCCGCGTCGGCCGGCCGACGCGGTCCTCCGCCCGGGCGGCGGGTGGCCGGCCGGGCTCGGGTCCGCCCCGAGCCGTACCAGGGGCTCGACGGTCATGATGGCACTGGAGCGCGTGGTCGGAACGGATAGCGCTCGATGCGCGCCCGGGCGGTGATCCACCACATCTCGGAGAAGGTGTCGAGGCTCGCCCTGCCCCCCGGACCGGCCTCCGGCCCCGGATGCCTTGCTGCCGCCGAACGGGGCCACCGCCTCGTCGTCGACCGTCCGGTCGTCGATGCGCCCCGCGCCCGATCGGCCCGGACGCGGAGGAGGCGGAGTCCGTGCTGGTCATCATGAGTTCCGGTCCGTGCGTCGGGATCGGATCGGCCGGCGGACGTCCGGCCGGCCCGCCCTGCCGGTTCCACCACAGGCCCCTGTCCGCGGCGGGGGCCCAGGGGGGCAGCTGAGGGGAGCGCACGGGCCTACCCGGCCACGGACGTACGGAATCGGGGGCCGTCGCGTTCGACGGCCCCCGACCGGGGCGTTCAGCGGCGGGAGCCGGTCCTCGCACCCCTGCCCGGTGTTCCCGCGACGGCCCCGGACGTCTCCGGGGCGTCACCGGTCCCGGGAGGGAGCCAGGACCGTGCCGCTATCCGGCGTACGTCTCGAACTCGGCGACCTTCGGTGTCCCGGACGAGCCGGTGATCTCGAAGGTGACCTTCTTCAGCGAGGTCTTGGGGACGGTGATGGTGCCGGCCCCGGTCCCGGAGGTGAGAACCGCGCCGGTGTCACCGTTGACGACCCTCCAGGCTCCGATGACCCCGGTGGAACCCGACGCCTCACGGATGTTCACCTTCGACACGGAGGTGGCGGTCCCCCACTTGATCGAGATGGAACCCGTCGAGCCGGCCGGCGACCAGTAGGTGCTCATGTCACCGTCACGCACGTTGCCGTAGCTGGACCCGCTCGCCTTGCTGGAGCCGTCGGATCCGGCACCGATGCTCAGGTTGGTGCCGCCGGGCTGGGTGGGGTCCGTCGGGTCCGGTGTCGGGTCGGTGGGCGTGGGGGTGGGGGTGGGGGTGGGGGTCGTCGGCGAGCAGCTGCCGTCCGACACCTTCAGGCCCTTGTTGGCGCCCGCGGTCGCACCCACGATCGCCGGGACGCAGCTCGCGTTGTCCAGGCTGTAGGAGTAGGGGATGCTGACCGTGGTGTTGGACTTCGGGTCGGGACCGGCCGGGTTGTTCTCGCTGCCCTTGGCGGACCAGGTCACGTTGTCGAACGTGTTGCCGCTGACCTGCCAGTATCCGGCCGCGTCCGTGTAGAACGTGCCCAGGACGTCCTTGGAGTCCTTGAAGTAGTTGTTGTCGACCTTGGCCCGCGCTCCGGCCCGGGAGTTGATTCCGGACTCGTTGAGCTTCACGTAGTAGTTGTTGTAGATGTGGGCGATGCCGCCGCGCAGCAGGGGCGCCCTCGAGTCGATGTTCTCGTACAGGTTGTGGTGGTAGGTGATGTAGCCGTTCGAGAGCTCGGTCTCGCTGGAGCCGACCAGGCCGCCACGGCCGGAGTTGCGCAGGGTGCTGTAGGACAGCGTGACGTACTGGGTGTTGTCCTTCATGTCGAAGAGGCCGTCGTAGCCCTCCGACTCACCGCCCGAGGCCTCCAGAGTCGTGTGGTCGACCCAGACGTTGCGGACGTCGCTCTCCATGCCGATGGCGTCACCGCCGTTGGACGTGGGCGAGCCGGACTTCTTGACGTTCTTGACGGTCACGTTCTGGATGATGATGTTGCTGGACTCACGGATGTGGATGCCCAGCTGGTCGAAGACGGCACCGCTGCCGACGCCGACGAGCGTGACGTTGCTGATCTGCTTGAGCTCGATCACACCGGCGGCGGTGTTGCAGCTGCTCCCCGACACCTTGGTGGTGTTGCCGTGGTTGATCGTGCCCTCGACCTCGATGGTGATCGGGGTGCTGCTGCTGGCCCGGTTGCACAGGGCCGTGTGGATCGCGGTACCCGTGGTGGCCCGCACGGTCGTCCCGCCGGCGCCGCCGGTGGTCCCGCCGTTCTGGGTCGCGTATCCGGTGGCACTCCCGGTCGCCGCCGCCGACGCCGCCTCGGGCATCGACAGCACCACGCCGGTCGCGGCCGCCACGGCCAGCGTGGCCAGAGCGGCGTTGAGTCGCAGCGCGACTGGTCGTCTCATGTTGGTGTCCCCATTCGTGTTCACATGCTGTGTTGCTGCTCCATGCCGCGGTCGCAACGGCGAACCGGCGGGGCTGTCGGCTTGACGCCGGGCAGCACTCGTCGGCCGGTGGTGCATGTTGATCTCGAGCGGTCGGGGCGGCAGTCCTTGCCGGTCCCGGGACGAGCGAGGCGGCCGGGCCCGGCGCGGACCGGTGTGGTGCACCTTCGTCCGCACGGGCCCGGCTTCCCGGTGAAGCCCTGGGCCGAGCAGGTGGCGGCTCACGCGCGTTCGTCGCGACGGCCGTCACGACGAACGCTTCCACCGGACGGAACCCAGGAGGGGAAAGCGCTTTCTGCCCGCGACAATAGAGGGCCCGTCGCCAGACTGACAAGGTTCATGACAGCTGAGAAATCCAGGACTCAGCCTCGGGCGTGAACGGCAACACCCTTAGAAAACAACAGACTTGGAGACTACGTCCGGTTATGGCACGACAGTCCGGGCGCGACGGCGGGCGGCCTCCTCGGTGCGGTCCTGCTCGCCCGCCGGATGGTCAGACGACTCCGTCGGCACGCAACTCGCCGATCTGCCCGGGCGTGTATCCGAGTTCGGCCAGGATGCCTTCGGTGTGCTCGCCGACCGCGGGAACGGCGCCCATGCGCGGGGCGGTCCCCGCCAGGTCGACGGGCGGCAGCAGCGCCCTCACCGTCTCCCCGCCGGGCACGGCCACCTCCCGCCAGCGGTCACGGCCGGACAGCACGGGATGTTCCAGGAACTGCTTCACGTCGTTGACGGGGGCGTTGGCGATGCCGACGGCGTCGAGGAGCGCCATCACCTCGCCGCTGCCGGACGCCGCGATCCGCTCGGCCAGGAGCGCGTCGACCTCCTCACGGTTGCTCACCCGGGCGGATCCGGTGGCGAAGCGCGGGTCGTCGGTGAGGCCGGGGTCGCCGAGGAACCGCTCGCAGAGGGCGGCCCATTCGCGTTCATTCTGCACGGAGAGCAGTACGTCCCTGCCGTCGGCCGCGGTGTAGGTTCCGTACGGGGCGATGGTGGGGTGCCGGGTGCCGGCCCTCGGCGGCTGCGCACCGCTGTACGCGGTGTAGTAGGCAGGCTGCCCCATCCACTCGGCGAGCGCCTCGAACAGCGAGACCTCCACGGCGCGTACGGTGCCGCGGGTGGCCCGCGTGAACAGCGCGGTGAGGATGCCGCTGTAGGCGTACGTCCCCGCCGCGATGTCGGCGACCGACACCCCGGCCCGGGCGGCCTCACGGGCACTGCCGGTGAGGGAGACCAGACCGGTCTGGCACTGCACCAGCAGGTCGTAGGCCTTTCGGTCCGCCCAGGGCCCGCTCGATCCGTAGCCGGTGACCGAACACGGGATCAGCGTCGGGTAACGATCCGCCAGGTCGTCGGCGGCCAGACCCAGGCGCGCCGCGGCACCGGGCGCGAGATTCTGGACGAACACGTCTGCCCGCGCCAGGAGTTCATGCAGGACCTTGCGCCCCTTTTCGGACTTCAGGTCCAGGGTCAGGGATTCCTTGGAGCGGTTCAGCCAGACGAAGTAGCTGGACTGGCCGTGCACCGTGGTGTCGTACCGGCGGGCGAAGTCACCGCCGTCCGGCCGCTCCACCTTGATCACCCGTGCTCCCAGGTCGGCGAGCTGGCGGGTGGCGAAGGGCGCGGCCACCGCCTGTTCGACGCTCACGACGGTGATGCCGGACAACGGCAGTTCGTCGGCGGGCACTGCTTCCTCGGCCATGCGTCGTCCTCCGGAGGTGTCGGTGAACCGAACGGGAGCACCATCATGCGCATTCATGCCGAGCCCGGGGTGGCGCGGTCCGGCTCTCCTCGCCGAGTCCCCGATATTGACATGCGCAGATCCACTCACGATGCTGTGAGAGCGCTCTTTTCATCGATGTACATGTCGGTGCGGAGGCAGGGGCCATGACCGGATGTCACCCCCCGCGTTCCGCGCCGGCGTGGTCCTGACCAGCCCTGCCCGCGTGCCGGCAACCGCTCCCCCGGTTGCCGCGTCGCGGCGCGGAGGCCGACCATGGAGCGGGATGATGAAGCTTCCTCGTCACCTTTCCGGTATCGCCGCGTTCGCTCTCTCCGTCATGCTCGCCGCCGCGATGTGCCTGGCCTCCGCCGGGACCGCCCGGGCGGACCGCACCGGTATGCAGGCCGCGGACCCCAGCGTCCTGCGCGTCGGCGGCACGTACGTCTCGGTGCAGTCGACCGGGGGCGGGATCGCCGTGCGGCAGGCTTCGTCGACGGCGGCGCTGGCCTCGGCACCGGCCCGCCAGGTCTGGTCGGACAACCGCGGCCTCGGCGAGGTCTGGGCCCCGGAGATCGTGCGGGACGGCGGCCGCTACTACATCTACTTCTCGGCGGGCCGAGGCGCGGCCCACCGGATGTACGTCATCGACTCGGCCGCACCGGACAGCGGTTACACCGGGGAGTCGAAGCTCGCGCTGGCCGACGACAAGTGGGCCATCGACGGCACGCTGTTCACCTTCAACGGGCAGCGCTGGTTCGTCTGGTCCGGCTGGGCGGGCGACACGAATGTCGAGCAGAACCTCTACATCAGCCGGATGAGCGGTCCGAGGACACCGACCGGCGCACGGTTCGTCATCTCGCAGCCGCGCGAGAGCTGGGAGCGGGTGGTCGGCAACCCGTTCATCAATGAGGCCCCCGAGGCGATCAAGGACCCGAACGGGCAGCTCCACATCGTGTACTCCGCCAACGGCAGCTGGAGCGACCAGTACTGCCTGGCCGACCTGCGGCTCCGGGCCGGCGGCGACCCCACGTACGTATGGGACTGGTACAAGTCGAACGGCTGCCTCTTCGGCTCCTCCCGCGCGACGATGATGCCCGGCTGGGACCCCACCCTGTACGTCGACGGCCCCGGCCACCACAGCTTCGTCCTGCTCGACGGCGACATCGGGACGAGCCCGCCGGCCGGCCCGCGCTTCCCCCTGATGTTCCACGCGGTCGCCAAGGGGACTCCGTACTCATGGGCGAACCGGTACTGGTACACGGGCACGTTCAGCTGGTGGGGCGACATCACGTACAGCAGGGCCGATGTCCCCGGCTCGAACACCAGCACCGGCTGGAGCCTCAAGTTCTTCGAGTGACGTCTCCCGCCCGCCCGCAGGGAAAAGGTGTGGCCCCCGGCGCCCGCGCGGGCTACGCTCCCGCCGATGACTACTCAAGACTCCCGCAGATCGGGGGTCCTGACCGCGCAAGGTGAGTGCTGATGCTCACCATGACCGCGTTCGAGGACTCCAGCTTCTCCTTCTGGCCGCGCGTGCGAGAGATCGCCGTGCCGCCCTCCATGATCGAGACCGCGACGGCCAGGCGTTGTGCCGGCGACTGGGCGGGGGCCTGCGCCGCCGCCGGATTCGACGTCGATCTCGACCTGCGTACCGTCGCACGTGTCCACGGCAGTGGCCTGGCCGCCCTGCTCAGGGCGGACCTTCGTCGGCTGGCACCGGACCTGTTGCGGTGGCACATGCCCAGGACCGCGCCCGACGGACTGCTCCGCACCGGGACGACCGTCACGCTCGCCAGGTACGACGAACCGGGGCGTCCCCGTCCGGTGCGTCTCGTGGTGCGTACCGCGCCCGCGTGGGCGGAGGGCGGGCAGCGGATCAGCCTCACGGTGTGGGACGGCCTCGCCCCGCACGGACGTGGGCACGGGCCGCGCGGCTACCGGCCCCCCGACCGTCGGTTCCGCCTGGACCTGCACCGGCACCTCTGGGACGCGGGCCGCAGCCACGAACTGCGCCCGCGCACCGGGGCGGACGGGGCCGGGCCCTTCGACGGGCCGGTCCCCGTCTGGGCGTCCCGGGTGCCCGGACCGGAGCGGTTCGCGCTCGGCCGGTGGGCCGACGAGGCGGCCCTGCTTCTGGCCGCGGAGGGGCGTACCGGTGGGGGCGAGGTCGCCGTGCGTCTCGGCGGCAGGCACCGGCTGCTGCTGGACGTGCGTCCCTCCCCCGGCCCGCCGGGAGAGGCCGGCGGGCCGTCCGAGGTGCGGTCCGCCCGGTACGTGAAGGCGGGCGCCTGTGCCGGGCTACCGGTCCTCCCCGATGCGGCTGCACGGGTGCTCCCCGACCTGGAGCTGCTGCGCCGCGGTCTCGTCGCGCCGGAACGGCTGCACCCTCTGGTCGCGGCCGCCCTGGCGCCGGGGACATCGGCGTCCGGCTCCTTGCGCACGGACGACGACGGTCCGCCGCGCGAGGTGGACTGCCGAGGCGCCCGGCACCGGATCGGCCTGGTCGGCGGGGTGCTGGTGCCCCTGGACCACGATCCCGCCGAGATCCGGCGGGAGGAGCTGCTGGCCGCGCTCACCGGTACCCCACTCCCCTGCCTCCAGGTCATCGACGTGGCGCACCGCCGGCCGGACTGCCTCGCCGACGTGCGTGACCGCCTCGCCCACGGGGACCCGGCGGGCGCGCTCGCCGGGATCGAGCGCATGCTCGGGGCCGAGGCGCGGCTGAGGGACGGGGACCTGCGCGACCTGTTCACCGACGCGGCCCGACAGCGGGTGAGGCACGGCCTGTTCAGGGCCGGTCTCGCCGATCCCGGGCCCAGGGAGCCCGTGACCGGACGGGAGCGGTACCGCGTCGGCCTTCACCGCACCCGCCCCCGGAACGCCGCCTACCGCTGACCGCGCACCGGGCGCCGCCGCTCAGCCTCTCGGCGTCCGGCGCCACTGCCTCCCCTCGACATCCGGCACTTCGCGTGCCGCCCCTGCGCCCTTCGGCCCGGGGCACCCGGCACCCGCGTGCCGCCCTTGCCGCCTTCCGCGCGCCCGGAACCCGGGGCCGCGCCCTTCGACGAACCCTCAGGTGATGCCTCATGTCCGCATACGCCCCGCCCTCCGAGAACCCGACCACCGAGACCCCTGACACCCCGGCCCCCTCCGGTGCCCCCGCCCCTTCCGTCCGGGCTTCGCGGCTCGATGTGCCGGGCGCGCTGCTGGCCCTGCTCCGCGACACGACCACCGCTCCACGTCCCGACCCGCAGCTGGAG
Organism: Streptomyces sp. Alt3; assembly: GCF_030719215.1. Classification (NCBI taxonomy): domain Bacteria; kingdom Bacillati; phylum Actinomycetota; class Actinomycetes; order Kitasatosporales; family Streptomycetaceae; genus Streptomyces; species Streptomyces glycanivorans. Next base: position 1,920,274 of record NZ_CP120983.1, read on the forward strand.
GCGCTGACCCTGGCGGTCTCCGCCGACCTGCCGGTGCTGCTGTGGGGTGAGCCCGGGATCGGTAAGACGGCCGCGCTCACCCAGCTCGCCACCACCCTGGACCTGCCGTTGACCACGGTGATCGCCAGCGTGCACGAACCGTCGGACTTCTCCGGTCTTCCCGTCATCGGGGACGACCCGGCGGGCAACGGCATTCCGATGGCGCCGCCGGACTGGGCGGTGAGGCTGGTGCGCGCGGGCCGCGGGCTGCTCTTCCTCGACGAACTGTCCACCGCCCCGCCCGCCGTACAGGCCGCGCTCCTGCGCCTCGTACTGGAGCGCCGGGTCGGCGCACTGCGCCTGCCGCCGGGCGTCCGGATCGTGGCCGCCGCCAATCCCCGGTCCTCCGCCGCCGACGGCTGGGAGCTGAGCCCCCCGCTCGCCAACAGGTTCGTCCATCTGCGGTGGGTGCACGACGCCGACGTGGTGGTGCGGGGCCTCGGCGGTGTCTGGCCCCGGTCCGTGCTGCCGACGCTCGACGCCGGACTGCTGCCGGAGGCCGTGGCGTTCGCACGCCGGGCGGTCTGCGGCCTGCTGGGCGCACGGCCCGCCCTGGTCCACCGGCTCCCCTCGGGCGAGGCGCTGCGGGGCGGGGCGTGGCCGTCACCGCGAAGCTGGGACATGGCACTGTGCCTGACCGCGTTCGCGACCGCGGCCGGCGCGTCGCGCGACGTCCTGTCCATGCTGGTCCGGGGGACGGTGGGCGACGGTCCCGGGCTGGAATTCCTGGCCTACCTGGACAGGATGGACCTGCCGGACCCGGAGGACCTGCTGGCGGACCCCGGGGCTGCGGAGCTTCCGGAGCGCGGTGATCTGCGTCAGGCGACGCTGGACGCGGTGGTCGCCGCGGTCCGCTCACGCCCCGCGCGGGACCGGTGGGACGCCGCCTGGGCCCTGTTGGCGAGGGCGGCGGAGACCGGCGCTCCGGACCTGCTGGTCGTTCCGGCGACGACACTCGCCACGCTGCGCCGCGACAACTGGGAGGTGCCTGCGGCGATCGAGGGTCTCGCCGGAGTGGTGTCCGTGTCGCAGCGGGCGGACCGGGCGAAGGTCCGGGCGCTCTCGGTCACCCGGGGGAACCGGTGAGCGGGAGCGCCCCCGGCCGGCCTGCCGCGCCACGGCCGGTACGCCCACAGGACGCGTGCGAGGGCACGCTGGACACCCGGAAGCTCTTCGCCGCCCGCCTCCAGGCGGTCCTCGCGCGGCCCTACCTGGCTACGGCTCTGTTCGCCCTGCACCCGGTGGAGTCCCGGCACGTGCCGACGATGGCCGTCGACCCGTACTGGCGGTGCTACGTGTCTCCGGCCTTCGTCGACCGCACGCCTGTCGAGGAGTTGGCCGGGGTGTGGGTGCACGAGGTGTCGCACCTGCTGCGCGACCACCACGGGCGCGGCGACCGTTACGCGCTCCGGCACGGCCTGTCCGGCCCCGCGGAGCGGCTGCGGATGAACATTGCGGCCGACTGCGAGATCAACGACGACGTCTTCGGCGAGGGCCTGGTGGCGCCCGAGGGTGCCGTCCGCCCGGCGTCCCTGGGGCTGAGGGACGGCGAACTGATGGAGGACTACCTCCGCCAGTTCCGGCTGGGGCCTCACACCGCCCATCTGGCGTGGCTGGAGTGCGGAAGCGGCGCGGACGGCCTCCCCCGGCCGTGGGACCTGGGGCCCAGGGGCGCGGACGGTCTCAGTGCACAGGAGCGGGACGCGGTGCGGTTCAGGGTGGCGCGGGGCATCACCGGAAGTCCGGGGAACACCCCGGCCGGTTGGCGACGCTGGGCCGAGGAGGCGTTCCATCCTCCGCAGCCCTGGCGGCAGTTGCTGGGCGCCGCCGTACGGGCGGCTGCCTCCGCGCCCGGCTCGGGCGACGACTACGTATACGGCAGGCCGGCCCGCCGGTCCGCGGCGGTTCCCGGCGCGGTCCTGCCGAGCCTGCGGCGCAGGCCGACGCGGGTCGTCGTGGTCATCGACACCTCCGGCTCCGTCAGTGACGCCGAACTGGGCAGCGCTCTGCTGGAGGTGACGGCGATCTCACGGGCCGTGGGCGGCCGCCGTGACCTCGTCGGCGTACTCCCGTGCGACGCGGCGGCGGACCGGGTCCGGCCCCTGTGCGGCGGCGCGGAGGGCGTCGAACTGCTGGGCGGCGGGGGTACGGACCTGCGTGCGGGGTTCGCGCGTGCGCTGGAGTCACGCCCGCGCCCTGACGTCCTGGTGATGCTGACCGACGGCCAGACACTGTGGCCGTCCCGGCGTCCGCCGTGCCGGACGGTGGTGGGCCTGTTCGGCCGGCACCACGGAAGCCCGTCGTACGACGAGTCGAATTCCGAGTACGTCCCCGACGGCCCGCCCGCGTGGGCGCGGGTGGTGACCATCGGGTAGAGCGGTGGCCGGTGCCCGACGTAACGGGGCCGTGTCAGCCGGCCCGCGGGGGCCAGTTGACGATGCGCTTGGAACGCGGGGGTGCGTAGGTGCGGACCTTCGAGGTGGTCAGCCCGAGGCGGACGAGGGACTCGGCGATCGTCACCGCCGCGCTCACGCCGTCGACGACAGGCACCCCGGTGCGCTCGACGACGCGTTCGGTCAGGCCGGACATCCCGCCGCACCCGAGGCAGATCACCTCCGCCCGGTCGGTCTCCACGGCCTGGGCGGCCTGTTCGACGATGGCGTCGACAGCCGCCTTCCCGTCCCGTTCCAGGTCCAGGACGGCGAGCCCGCTCGCCCGCACGGAGGCGCAGCGCGCGCTCAGACCGGCGGCGTGGAGACGCTCCTCGATCAGCGGGACCGTGCGGTCCAGGCTCGTGACGACGGAGTAGGTGCGGCCGAGGAACTGGGCGGTGCTCGCGGCGGCCTCGGTGATGTCGACGACCGGGACGTCGAGCAGTTCCTGCAGCCCTTCCCTGCCGTGTTCGCCGTAACCGGCCTGGATCACCGCGTCGAAGGGCTCCCGGTAGGCGCGGACGGTCTCCATCACCGCGACGGCGGCCAGGTAGCTCTCGTAGTTGCCCTCGACGGACTCCGCCCCGAAGGAGGGGGTCAGCGGGACGATCTCGGTGCCACGTGAGGCGGCACCGGCCGCCTGTACGCCGATCGAGTCGGTGATCGACTGCGTGGTGTTGACGTTGACGACGAGGATGCGCATGTGGCGGCCTTCGGTTCGGTGGGTCGTCCGGCGACGGTTCGGTGGTCCGTCCGGCGGCTCGGTGGTGCGTTCCGCGGTCACGGCTCCGTGGTTCATTCGGCGGCGACGGCGATGGACTCGCCGTCGACGTCGCGGATCTGGGCGCCACGGTCCGCGATCAGGGCGTAGAACGCGGCGGCGAGGAGGGCACCGACGAACCAGGAGAATCCGGCGGCGGCGTGGAAGAAGGGCACGAGGGCGACGACGACGGCGACGGCCGCGGCGGGGACGAAGGCGGCGACGGCGCGGGGGTTGAAGCCGCGGCTGTAGTGGTACTCGCCCTGCGGATCGTCGCTGTAGAGGTCGGGCACGTTGATCCGGGACTTCCGCAGCAGCCAGTAGTCGGCCATGATCACGCCGAAGAGGGGTCCGAGGAGGGCTCCGAGCCCGCCGAGGAAGTAGTTGACGACGATCGGGCTGTTGTAGAGATTCCACGGCAGGATCGCCAGCCCGGCGGCCGCGCTCACCACGCCTGCCCGGCGGAAGTTCAGCCGGCGCGGGAAGAGGTCGATGAGGGCGTAGATCGGTGCGACGAAGTTGGCCAGCAGATTCACCGCGACGGTCAGGGCGATGAGGGCCAGCGAGGCCGTCGCCAGGAGGAACATGTTCGGGATGGTGCGGACGATGTCCGTGGGGCTCGTGATGACGTGCCCGTCCAGCTTGAACTGCGCCCCACTGAGGACCACCACGATGACGGCGAAGAAGAGCATGTTCAGCGGGATGCCGATCACGTTGCCGCGGACGATGGACCCGCGGCTCCTGGCGGACCGCGTGAAGTCGCAGAAGTTCAGGACGAACGTCCCGTAGATCACCACCCACAGGGCGGCCGCCTGGAGGATCTGCAGCCACATGGCGCCCCCGCTGAGCGGAGCGTCCACGGACAGGGAGATCGATCCGTCGGCGCGTACGAACATCCACACCGCGAGGGCGAGCATGGTGATCAGGGTCGTGGGCGCCGCGAAGGCCATGTACCTCCGGATCATCTGCATCCCGTAACTCACGATGAGGAGTTGCAGGGCCCACAGGGCGAGGAAGGAGATCCAGCCGAGGGTCGACTGGCCGAGCAGGGAGTTCGAGTCCAGAGCACGTAGTCCGGGGAACATCGCGATGAGCAGGGCGCTCAGGACGGCTGAGGCGAGGTAGGTCTGGATGCCGAACCAGGCGATGGCGACGATGCCACGGACCGCGGCGGGTATCTTCGCGCCCCTGATGCCGAACGCGATGCGGCTCATGACCGGGAAGGGGACACCAGTCTTGTGCCCCATGAAGCCGGAGAGCGTCAGCAGCAGGAAGAGCAGGACCGAGGCGAGCGCGAAGGCCGCCAGGATGCCCCACACGTTCAGGCCGAGCGCGAAGAGGCCGATGGCGAAGGCGTAGTTGCCGAGGCTGTGTACGTCGTTGGCCCAGAGGGTGAACACGTTGTAGGCGCCCCAGCGGCGTCCCTGCTTCTTCGTCGGGGCCAGGTCGTAGGTGTACAGGACGGAGCTGGTGGCTCCGCTGCCCCCGTCGGCCCGGGTGTCCCCGGTGGCCGTCCCGGGCGGCACGCCCTCCACAGCAGTCATCGATCGGCCCTCGGGTATTCGCTTGGGGTCGCAACCAGGCCTGTCGACGGCCTACTTCGGAGAAGGCTGCGCGCCACGGGCCCTGGCGACCGAGAGAGTTCTTCAGAGGTTTCCACAAAGTGGAAGTTGATTTCCGCGAAATAAAACGTAGTTTTCGCCGAAGGGCAGCGTCAAGGGTTACGAGCAGGCCACTTCGAGGCGGACACAGCACCTGCACGGGATGCGGACACCGGAGCTCAGGTGGACACGACGTGACGGCGCGCGGAGCCGGGACGCGAGAGCGCGGGGACTGCCGGGGTGGTCCGGCGGGACGCCGGACCACCGCACCGGGACCGGGGAGCAGGGCGGAGGGCCCGTGCGGCCCCCTGGCCGTCACGGGGCGCCGCCGGGTCAGAGGCCGGCGAGCAGGCCGGCCAGCGGGGCGGGAACGCGGGCCGGGTCGAGGGCCTCGACGAGGACGCGGCCGTAGTGGATCTTGCGGCCCTTCTTCGTGCCGAAGAACCGCCGCAGTTGCTGCTGTGCGCTGCGGCCGCGCTGTGCGGGCTGGTTCAGGAAGGTCCGCAGGGCGCGCAGATCACCCTCCACCCCGACGAGCTCCTCCACCCGTGCCACACCGAGCGCGCGGATCAGTTCGTCCTCCAGATCCGCCGCGCAGACGAAGAACGTCTGCCCCGCCGCGCCGGCGCGCTCCAGCCCGCGGGCGTAGTAGCCACGCTCCGCCTCGTCGCACAGTCCGGTGAGCCGGAGACCGAGACCGGTCGGTCCCAGGAGGTGCGCGAATCGCCCGACGCTCATCGCGCCGCCCATCGACAGGACGCAGACTCCCTCGGCCGCCAGGTCCCGGCCGCGGCTCGCCGCCAGCGCGCCCACCGCCGCGACGTCGCTCGGCCCTTCGAGCAGGACGACCGCCCGGACGGGCAGGCTCAGGGCCAGTTCCCGCGCGGGGTCACCGGGGCCACCGGCCGCCCACGAGGTGACCGCTTCCCGGAAGGACGCCATGTCTGACATGGACCGAGTCTCCACCTCCTCCCGCCGCCCCGGTACCGGTTTTCCGCGGGCGTCCCGAGCACGCCGCAGCCGGGCAGCTCACCGGTCTCGGTGCCCGTCCCGCCGGGAGCGACCTGACACCTGGCCCCCGGCGAGCTGAGCAAGGCACCGGACGCCGCTGACATCGGCCACATGTGAGCCGGTGTCCGGCGGATCAGGTCCCCGGCCGGTCGCTCCCACCGGCCGCGTGGCTGAGATCCACCACGCAGAAGATGTTGCCGTCGGGGTCGGCGAGGACGACGAAGTCGGGATCCGGGGGATAGGAGTCCCAGTCGACGGCTTGCGCGCCGAGACCGGTCAGCCGCGTGATCTCGGACTGTTGTTCCTCCCGCGTCTCCGCGAAGAGGTCCAGATGGACACGGGGGCGGGGCTCGGCCGGGGACGTGCTGCGCAGCAGGCCGAGGGCACGGCCGGAACCGTCGGCGTGTTCGAGCGTCCGCCAGGTCTCGCTCGCCCGCTCCTCGCCGGCGACCAGGTTCAGGGCGGCGGTCCAGAAGGCCACCGCACGGGGGACGTCCGTGACGCCGATGACGGGCATTCCGAGTCTCAGCATGGGGCGAGCCTATACAGGGCGCGCCCGTTCGGGCCGTCGCCGGGAAGCCCCCGGGCACCGGCACCGCGGACGGTCCTCGCACCGCCGTCGCCGCACGCCATGTCCACGCAGGCGTCAGAAGGCGTACCTGACGCGGAGCCACGGCGCGTGCGCTGCCAGCAGCTCGCGGATGCGCGTCAGGGAGCGCTGCTTGATCTCCCGGGCGTAGCGGACGTTGAGGGCGCCGTTCTCCGAGCGTTTGGTCTCCTGGGCGGCCGGCTGCCACAGCAGTTCCTCGGCACGGGGATGCCAGCCCAGGTTGACCTCGTGGAGCCCCTGGTTGTGGGTCAGCATGATGATCTCGGCCGCCGCCTGCTCCTTCACCCTGGCGGGCAGCACGTCGTCGAGGTGGGTGAACAGGTCGGCCCAGTCCCTCTGCCACCCCGGGCGCAGGATGATTGGTGAGAGGTTGAAGTGGACCTCGTAACCGGCGTCGAGGAAGTCGGCCGCCGCCGCGATCCGCTCGGGGACCGGGCTGGTACGGATGTCCAGCAGCCGGGCGTCGTCGGGCGGCATCAGGGAGAAGCGCACCCGGGTGCGCCCCTGGGGGTCGAGTGCCAGGAGGTCGGGGTTGACGAACTTGGTCGCGAAGGACGCCTTCGCCGTCGGCAGTCCCCGGAACGCGGCGACGAGATCCGCGGTGTTGTCGCAGACGAGGGCGTCGACGGAGCAGTCCCCGTTCTCGCCGATGTCGTAGACCCAGGCCAGGGGGTCGCACTGGTTGGGCGCCGGCTTGGGGCCCTGCGCCCGTACGTGGCGGCGGACATGGGCCACGATCGCCTCGATGTTGGTGAACAGGGTGATCGGGTTCGCGTAGCCCTTGCGGCGGGGCACGTAGCAGTAGGCGCAGGCCATCGCGCATCCGTTGGAGGGGCCGGGGGCGATCCAGTCGGCCGACCGGCCGTTGGGGCGTGTCCGGAGCGTGTGCTTGACCCCGAGGACCAGCGTCCCGTTCTTGATCCTCACCCAGCGGGCGATGTTGCCGTCGTTGCCGTGGAGGGAGGGGATGCCCCAGTGGTTGGCGATCTCGGTCACGCTCACCCCGGGCAGCCGGGCCATGATCTGCTGTCCCCGCGGCGAGTCCAGTGCGGCGGGTTCCGCGTAGACCTCGCGCACGTCGAGCAGCCGACGGGCCTGCGGGCTGTCACGGAACGGCTGTGGGGGCTGTGCCGGGGCGGTGTCCGACCACCCGAAGAGTGCTTCCTGCCCGGAGTCTCCCGAGGGGTGTTCCGCCGCCGGCCGATCCATGTGCCTGTCCTTTCCGCGCTGCGACCGGGGCCGCGCACGACGCCCCTCCCCAAGGATCTCAGTCCTGACGGTGGCGCTCCTGCTCCAGCAGTTCGTCGAGATCGGTGAGCCTGTCCAGACCCCGCACCGCCCGGACCATCCGCGCGTTGTGCTCGAACCGGTCGCGGTGCCGGTGCAGGAGGTTCCAGTAGCCGGCGGTGAAGGGGCAGGCGTCGTCGCCGACCCGTACGGACGGCTTGTACCGGCAGGAGCCGCAGAAGTCGCTCATGCGGTCGATGTAGGCGCCGCCGGACGTGTAGGGCTTGGTGGTCATGCGACCCCCGTCGGCGTACTGCGACATGCCCACCACGTTCGGGACCATGACCCAGTCGTAGCCGTCGACGAAGCTGCGGTGGAACCAGTCGGTGACGGCCCGGGGGTCCCATCCGCGCTGCAGGGCGAGGCTGCCCAGCACCATCAGGCGTGGGATGTGATGGGTCCAGCCCGTCGTCCTGACCTGGTCCAGGACGTGGGAGAGGCAGTTCGCACCGGTGGCGTCCGAGGACAGTTCCGTGAACCATCCGGGCAGCGGTTCGTGGTGGCGCAGGGTGTTGCTCTCGCGGTAGCGCGTGCCGAAGTACCAGTACACGTGCCAGACGAACTCGCGCCATCCGGCGATCTGGCGCACGAATCCCTCGGCGCTGTTGAGCGGTACGTCGCCCGACCGCCACCGCGCCTCGGCCCGCTCGACGCATTCCGCGGGGTCCAGCAGGCCGAGGTTGAGCGACGAGGACAGCAGGCTGTGGCTCATCGTCGTGTCCCCGGCGAGCATCGCGTCCTCGTACGCGCCGAAGGTGGCGAGCCGGTGCTCCACGAAGCGGCGGAGTCCGGCGAGTGCCTCCCGGCGTGTGGCGGGGAACCGGCGGGGCGCGTCCTCACCGACGAACTCGACGTCCCCGTCGCGCGACCACCGGTCGAGGTCGGACCGCACCTCGTCGTCGATCTCGCTCTCCCGGGGGTGGTAGGGCGCCGGTACGCCCAGGTCGGAGGAGCCGCGTGGCGGGGGCTGCCGGTTGTCGTGGTCGAGGTTCCACCGGCCACCGGCGGGCCCGTCGCCCTCCATCAGCAGGTCGTGGGTCCCGCGGACCCATCGGTAGAAGTCCTCCTGGCGCAGGTGCTTCGTGCCGCGGTCGTCCGCCCACGTGCGGAACTCGTCGTGCGTCACCAGGAATCCACGCGCCGGCAGGACCCGTACGGAGGGCAGCGAGCGCACGAAGGCGTGGGCCGCGTGGGACGTGGGGTGGTGCACGGTCACCCGGCCCTCCCCCACGGCCTCGCGCAGACCCTGGCGGTAGGTGTCGGCCTTGACGTACCGCACGCGGTCGCCCAGTTCGGCGGCCCGGTGGCGCATGGCCGAGAGGACCAGGTGCGCCTTGGCACGGTGGAACCGTCGCCGCCGGAGGACGCTGCGGGCCTCGATCATCAGCAGCGGGGCGTCCCGGTGCGGGCCGCCCCGCGCCGGGTCGACGAAATGGGGGCCGAGCTGGTCGCCGAACAGCCAGTGGGGGGTGCCGGACTCTTCCTCAGTCATGCCGAGCGCTCCGATGACGGTCTTCTGCCTGGCCGGCGCGCACCGCGCGACGCTTCCCTCCACCGATCAAAGCGCACGACGGCGCGGCCCGTGCTCGCCACACGCCGGGGGCACACCGGAACCCTCGGGTCCCGGCGGCCGGCCCGGGCCGTCAGTAGGGCAGGCCGTCCGAGGCCGCGTGCAGGGCGTCGAGGAGGCACGCGGCGATCTCGGACCCCGCCGCGTCGGGATCGTCGCCGTACCGGCGGGCGAAGTCCTCCGCCCCCGCGCGCAGCGCTCCGTTGAGGGTCGCCGCGTGCACCTTGGTCCTCAGGTCGTCGGCACTGCCGCCGGTGCGCCTGGCGAGGAGTTCCCCGAGCACGGGCAGGGCGTCGTCGTGGGCCTGGAGCCAGACGGCGCGGAGGGCCGGGTCGGTGGAGGTCATGCGGATCAGGTCGAGGATGAGAGGGGTCGCGGGGGGCAGCACGGCGTTGCGGGCGAGGCCCGTGAAGAAGTCCAGCAGCCCCGTCTCAGGCGGCCACTCCCCCAGTTGGTCGATGGCGGACTCGAGCCCCGCCGAGAGGAGCGGCAGTACGCAGCTCTCCTTCGTGGGGAAGTGACGCCACAGGGTGCGGGCGGAGATGCCCACCGCCTGGGCGATCTCCTCGCCCGTCGTGCCCGTGACACCCCGGGAGGCGAACAGACGCACCGCCTCGGCGGCGATCTCGAAGCGGAGGGCCTCCTTGCGCCGCTGCACGAGCGACGGTCTGCCGTTCGTCTGCGTTGTCTGCCCGCGTTCCACGGACGGCGCTTCGCGCACTGTCGCCCCCGCCCTCATTTCCTGTGACCCGCAGCATAGCGAGTCACAGGGAAATGGCGCATGCAGACGTCTTGTCACTGTGCGACACGTAGACCTACGCTGCCGTAAGTGACCAGCGAGTAACACCGCTGCCACGCACGGCATTTGGCGTGCAACGACCGAGTTCAGGCGTCATCGACCACCATCGGCCGGCCCGGCTGTCCGCGCAGTTCGGACAGCCGGGCCGAGCCGACGGCGTCCCACCCGCGTCCTCGACGGAGCGCTCGCCCCGGCACGGCCGGTGCCCGCGCCCCGCCGACGGCCGTCGCCGCCGCGGCCTGGCGGGAGGTGGACGCCGGCACCGCGCGCGGCATCGACGCGATCACCCAGCCCACACCGAGGAGCGCAGCATGAGCCGCAAGAGAGTCCGTTCCCGTGACACCTCCCCCCTGCACCCGGCTTCCGCGCAGCCCGCGGCGAAGAGCCTCGGCGGGACATCGCCCGGCCGGCGCCTGCTGGCCGGCGTCGTGGCCGCAGGCGCCGTCTGCGCCGGTCTGTCGGCGGTACCCGCCTCCGCGGCGACGCCGGAACCCGTCGTCTCCCGCGGGGTCACCATCCCCGCCTTCTACACCCCGCCCGCCGAACTTCCCGCAGTGAACGGCGCGTTGGTCCGCACCGAGGCCCTGCCGCTCGGGCTGAGCATCCCCGGGCTGGACGGCCGGCCCATGCCCGGCACCGCGACCCGCCTGATGTACAGGTCCACCGACTCGGCCGGGCTGCCCGTCGCCGTGACGGGTGCCTACATCGAGCCCACGGCCGCCTGGAAGGGCAGCGGACCACGCCCCCTGGTCGCACTGGCCTCGGGCACCATGGGCCAGGGCGACCAGTGCGCGCCGTCCTTCGCCCTGCAGCACCCGCTCACCCTCAAGGGCGACACGGTGTCCGTGGGATACGAGGCCCTGGCGATCTACCGGATCCTGGCCACCGGAGCGGCGGTCGTCGTCACCGACTACGTCGGCCTCGGCACCACCGACCGCCTGCACACCTACGTCAACCGGCTCGACCAGGCGCACGCCCTCCTGGACGCGGCCCGCGCCGCCCGCGCCGTACCCGGGGCATCGGTCACCGCGGCGTCCCGAACCGGCCTGTACGGATACAGCCAGGGTGGCGGCGCCAGCGCCGCCGCCGCCGAGCTCCAGCCCTCCTACGCACCCGACGTCCCGCTCGCCGGCACGTACTCCGGTGCGCCGCCCGCGAATCTGACCTCGGTGATGAAGGGCATCGACGGCAGTGCGCTCGCCGGGGCTCTCGCCTGGTCGATCAGCGGATTCGCCCAGTCCGACCCTGACCTGCGGGCGGTCGTCGACGCGAACATCAGCGCCGCCGGGAAGGCCGCGCTCAAGGACGCGTCGACCATGTGTGTCGGCGACGCGCTCTTCGGCTACGGATTCACCAAGAGCAGCAAGTGGACCACCGACGGCCGGTCCATCGGGGACGTCATCGCGGCCGACCCCCGTGCGAAGGCCGCCCTGGACAAGCAGCGCATCGGCACGCTCAAGCCCGCCGGCCCCGTGCGTCTGGCGACCGGCGTGCAGGACGACATCGTTCCGCACTCGCAGGCACGGCAACTGGCCGTCGACTGGTGCGGCAAGGGCGCCGACGTCACCTATGACGCCATCAAGCTGCCGAACCTCGGCGACAAGATCCTCACGAATCACCTCGTCCCGCTCGTCACCGACCAGGGCGACGCGATCTCCTGGCTGACCGACCGTCTCTCCGGCAAGCCCGCCACGTCCAACTGCTGGACGATGCCCCTCCAGCTCTGACCCTCACCGCACGCGGCCGTGGCTTTCGCTCGTCGGCGAGCGGCTCGGCGTCGGAGAGCTCGGCCGCCGGCGTGTGTCGGGGCAGGAACACGGCCACGAAGGGTGGAAGCGGAGTACGTACTCCTCGATCCGCCCGGGCTCGATGCGAGCGCGTCGCCCGCAACCGGCGGCCGACGGGAGTGCCGACCGGGACGCCGCGCGTTCAGCCGTCCGTCGCAGTGCTGCTCGGCGCCGTCACGACGCCGAGCAGCGTCTCCGCCAGCCCGTCCACGGCCAGCACCATGCTCACGGCGGCTGTGCTGTTGAGGCAGAGGTGGTGACCGGAGGGGACGCGGCCGAGCAGGTCCACCACCGGCATCCGTTCGAAGCCCAGCTGCCCGGCGGCCTGGAGATGGCGGGGGGAGGTGAAGACCAGCACCACCGCCGTGCCGTCGGTCGCCGACGCACTCACCGGCTCGCCGTCCGCCGTGACGAGCACCGCGACCTCGGTCCTGGCCAGGGCCGAGGTGACGTCCTCCACCGGGCCGTACCCGGTGGTGGCGAGCTGGATCGCACGGTCCACGTCGTCGGCGGGTTCCGGCCATCCCATCGCCTCGGGTGACGGCCTGTAGTCCTCGTTGTCCTCCCATTCGACGATCTCGCCCTCGGAGTCGGAACGCCACTGGCCGACCACGGCCCACTCCGGCGGCGGGCCGTCCCCCTGCCAAGCCGGATCGGCCAGGTAGAGCCAGTGGTCGGGTGCCAGCCGGGCGGCCTGGACGAACTCCTCGGGGGGTACGGGATCCTGGGGGGCACGGGTTTCGGCGCCGGACTCACTCATCTTGGCCTCGCTTGCTGGGGGTACCTGAATCGGTGCGGGAGCGCCCGGTGGACCTGGCCCGGTACACGGACGCGCCGGACGTCTGCTGCCACTGTTCACGCAGCTCCTCCGCAGGGAGGAGCAGGGAGGCCGGGGCCGACGGGCTGAGGAAGAGCACGTCCGGGCCGGACGGCAGTCGGTCGAGTAGAGCGGGAAGCGTCATCGTCACGTGCGCGGGAATCCGGTCCGCCGGCGCCCCCGGCGGCGGCGACGTGAAGACGGGCACCGCGTGGGTGCCCCCGGGCATCCGCGTCCGTGCCGGCTCCCCGTCCTCGGCGACGCACACGGCCACGGTGCCGGCTTCCGCGATCGCCTCGGGCGGGACGGGGAAGCCCGGCTCGCCGCGTGCGACGGTGACGGGCGGCGGCGCGGACACGGGGGCGGATACCGCCGCGCGCTCGGCTGCCGCACCGGAGGCCGGTGCCGGCCCGGGGGCGCCGTCCGGATGTCCGCTGGTGGTCGGCATGAGGTCGCTCCATACGGTCACGCCGCGCGGAGGCCCGGCTCGCGGAGGAAGGCACGTGGACATCTCATCACCCACGCGCACCGCCGATGTCGCCCGCCCCCGGTCCGTCGCCCTCCCGCGCACCGTCGGACGGCGTGGCGGGCGCGAAGTGCGGGTTGGCGACGTACGGTCCGAGCGGCATGCCGTACTCCATCGGCTGCGCGCCACGGATGTACCGGCGGTCGATGCCCCCGGGGAACAGCACTTCCTCCTGGTCGGGGAAGGGCGAGGCAAGGCCCAGGGTGGCGTTCACGTCGATGCCGCCGGGGACCTGGATGTCGTAGCGCCAGCGATAGCGGTGGTACAGGGCGTGGGCGCCCATCGGGTTCGCACGGGCGCTGTCGCGCACGTAGTGACGGTTCGCGGTCGTGCTCGCGAAGACGGTGGTGGGGACCAGGGAGCTGCCCCCGTAGACATGGTCGAGGAGGTGCACCATGTCGGGGCCGTACGCCCTGAGGCCCTCGCCGAAGACCCGCTCGGGCCCGTCGGGGCTGAAGCGGAACAGAGGGCCGTCGTGGTCGCGCCACAGCGCGTCGGGGAGTGTGCTGCCCGCCAGTGCGGCCGGGTCGGCGGCGACGGTGGCGGGGTCGACGGGCGGAGCGCTGCTCACCGGCCCTGTGGCGGGCCAGATGACCGGTACGGGCGGGGGGCCGTCCTCGGTCGCCGTGTGCGGCTCCGTCAGCAGGCGCGAGGAGGCGACGAGTCCGCGGCCGGGCAGGTACCAGTCCCAGGCCGGGCCGTCGGAGTACACCTTCCCGGCCATGTCGGTGACACCACCGGCGGACGGTCCGTCGGAGTTGTACTCGCCGCGCAGTCCGAGGGCCGGTATCTCGGCCACGAACACGTGGAACTCCGCGTCTTCCTGGCCGTAGCCCCACACCGTGTGACGGTCGGTGGAGGTGGCCACGGGGAAGGCCTCCAGGGTCTCCGCGAACCGCTCGTCGAACCGTCCGTCCGCCGAGTAGGGCTGGGCCCGCCCCGCCGGGTCCGACGCGGCGTCGACGGCGCCCGGGGACGGGAGCGAGCCGGTGGACGGCGACTCGGACGGGGCCGGGCTCCGGGTGCCCCGGCCGGTGGACCGGGGCACCGGCGCGGGGAGCGTGCGGGGCGCGTCCCCGGCCGCGGTGTACCGGACCGGACGCGTCTCGTGCCAGACGTCGGCCGTCGGCACGCTCCCGGCGACGGCCGAGTCGCGCAGGTCCAGCACCGGCTGTCCGGAGCCGCCGGCCGCCGACAGGTCCGCGGGGAAGTCGGTCCACCAGACGGAGCGGCCCAGCCGCTGGGCGAGCCGGTGGGCGACGTCGCCGGCGTCGGCGGGCGGTCCCGAGAACGCCAGGACCACGGGGGTGGTCAGTTCCCGGCGCATCAACGGCAGGTCGTTCGCGAGCATTTCCGCGAACTCGGCGGTCGGCACGCTGGACGTCTCGCCGTCGTAGGACAGGCGGAGGAGGTCAGGGTCGTGCGGATCCGGGGCGACGCGTACCAGGTACGGGACCGGTGTGTCCGTCCCCTGCTTCCACGGTGCGTCCACCACTCCGGCGGGTGTGCGGAACCGCGCCAGGTCCACGTCCGACGGCATCGGTACGCCGGTGAAGTCGCGGCCGCCCCCGTGTGCGCCGTCCTGGACCGTGCGCAGACGGGTGGTGGTGTAGGCGCCGGACTCCTCCAGGGCGTATGCCGCCGCCGCGTCCGGATCGGACGCGTCGCGGCCCACCGCGAAGGCGCGGGTGATCAGGTCCAGCGTCTCGTCGCGCTCCGCTCGGCCCGTCCGGGCGCCCGGGGGCAGGTGGAGGACCTGCGCGATGAACTCGTGCTGGCCGGGGTCGGCGTCGGGCAGCGCCTCCTCGGCCTTGACCCGGGCCCAGAAGATGCGTGACCGCTCGGTCACGCCGACCTCGTCGGCATCGATGTCCAGGGCGGTCGCGGCCTCGTCCGCGGGGTCGCCGTCCCGCATCCACTGTGCGGCGGCCTCCACCGCCGGCAGGTCCACGAAGCTGACCAGCACGTCGCCGGGCCACATGGACCACTGCTCGGCGGCGGCGGTCAGCGCACGCCGGGTGGCTTCCTGGTCCACGGCGGCGCCGCCGGCGTGCGCCTCGGTCACCCGGCGCAGCAGGTCCAGCGTGAAGGGGCCGGCCGCGTCGAAGTCGGAGTCGCTGCTCCACATGTGGTCCACCGCCGCCGCACCGCGCAGCAGATCGCCGAAGTCGGGGGCTTCGTCCACCTCGTGCCCGAACGTGAGCCGCAGCGCCCGCACCAGGCGCAGCGTCCTCGCGCGCGCCTCGTCCGTGACGGGTCCGGCGCCCGTGCGGTGACCGGCGGCCTCGGCCAGGCGGTCCAGTCCGGGGCCCGAGGGCTCCGGCCGGAACAGGTCCCAGGCCCGGTGGCGTCCCTGCGCGTCCGCGTACAGGGTGCGCATGTAGCGGCCGCCGTCCGACCGCGCCCCCTGCGAGCTGTACGCCAGGCGGACGGTTCGTCCCGTGCTGTTCGCCAGGTGCTGTCCCATGGACACGTCACGCAGCGGGTCGGGGACGAACGGGCCGGGGAAGGCGTCGCTCACGGTGGCCGGGGCCGGCACGGCACTTCCCCTGGGCGCTCCGCTCCAGCAGACCACCAGGTCGATCCAGTGGTCCTCGGGCAGGCTCGCCAGGCTCTTGCGGCGCTTGAGCCACGGCCCGGCCTCCCGCTCGTCGACCAGCCGGACGCCGCCGTCCCGCAGCGCCAGTTGGAGGACGCCCGGTTCGCCGTGCATGTCCAGGCGGTAGGCGGTGTCCTCGGGGCCCGGGCGCGGCAGGTCGTGTTCCTGGGACGTCCCGCCCGTGGCGGGGTAGTGGTGCACGAACGTCGTCATCCGGTCGAAGTGGCGGCCCTCCTGCTCGAAGTGCTGGGCGTACTCGGCGGGGTGGTGCGAGGCCCGGCCGATCTGCTTCCCGCTCAGGGAGCTGACGATGGGCCGCGTCACCACTTCGCGGTGCCAGGCCGGTGCGTCGTCGTCGGGGTCGGGGGCCAGGCCGGGCACGCTCGCGATCCAGTCGCCCTGCGGGACGCCGGGCCGCCGGACGATGTCGATGGTGCTCGCCGCTCCGGGCGCCGAACTGAGCGTCACCTCGCCGCTGTGCGCCCACACCGTGAGTCCGGTGCGGTCCGCGAGCTTGCGCGGCAGGTCGAGGTAGGCGTCCCCGGCGAAGGGGACGGCCAGCACGATGGGGGTGCCCTGCGCCGGCGTCTCCTGCGCCACGTCCGCCGCGACGAGCTCCACGAACTCGTCGACGTCCAGCTCGCGCGTCGAGCCGTCCGGCAGCCGTGCCTCCACCCGGTCGTGCGCTCCGTCGGCGGCCACGACGTAGGGGGTGACGCCCTGCGGCCACGGGGTCCGCAGGGTGTCGAGGACGTCGTACGTACCGGACGGGGTGTCCTCCAGCACGTCACCACTGGCCGTGTCCAGCTCCGCGACGGTGTCGTCGTCCCAGTTGAGACCCGGGACCCGGCGGCCCTGAACGGTGAAGTGGCGCGCGCGGCCGGGCGCTCGCACACCCAGCTCGGCCAGGTGGAAGGCGCCCAGGGCCGCGAGGCTCGTGGCCGCGCCGGCGGCCGTGGACCGTTGCACCAGGGCGAACAGTTCCGCCAGCCGGTCCTGTCCGACGCCCGCGCCGGGGTCCAGGTGCAGCACGCGGCGGGCGAGCGCGTCGACGTCCAGCGGGCGGTCGCGCAGGGAGCGGTCACGGCGACGCAGGGTGTCCAGGGTCTGCATCGCTGCCGCGTCGGGCGGCTGGGTGATGCCGATCGTCGCCTGCCGGCCCAGCTCCGCGCGGGTCACACCGTCGAGGGGACCTGTGCCCACCCAGCCCTCGGGGGCCCGGGCCATGCTCCGCGCCCCGACCGTGAAGTCCTCGACGGTCAGGCGCGGTCCGCCGGCGGGCAGGTCCTGCTGGAGGTCCTCGAGGGCGCGCGCCAGCAGCCGCCGGAACAGGGTCCGCGCGGTCTGTGCGCGCCGCCTGGCCGCGGCGGCCTGCTCGTCACGGCGCGCGTCGGCGCCGTAGCCGGTGACGGCGACGCGTGGCAGCGACACGCCCGCCCGCCGGTTGCGCAGCCCCGCGGCGGCCACCTGGGACGCCAGCAGGCGCAGGGTCTCCGTGCCGTCCGCGGACGGTGTCGTGATGCCGTGCGCGTACGCGACCAGGCTGCGCGTGGGAAGCGCGGGCGGCGGTGGGGCGGCCGGGGCCGTGCGGACGGGCGTGGTGGTCACGGATGCCGAGGTCGTCTCCACCCCCTCCATGGGGTCGGAGTCCGTCTCCACCCCCTGCATGGGGTCCCCGGCCGAGGAGCGGGCCTTCCCCGAGGAAGCTGTCGCGGCAGCGGCGGACGGCGGAGCGGCGGGCAGGGGCGAATCGACCGGTCGGCGGCCCTCCTGGACCCCGCCCCGGTCGACGGGCCGCGCCTCGCGCCAGTCGGCGGCCGTCGGGCTGGTCAGTGTCATCAGCGAACCGACGAGCGTGGGCACCGTGACACCCGCGTCGTCCGTACCGGACAGCTCCACCGGGAAGGGGCTCCACCACACGCTGCGGCCGAGCCGCTGGGCCACCAGGTCCGCGACGCCGGGCGCGGGCCCGTCGAGACCGTCCAGTATCAGCAGGACGGGGGTCGTCAGGTCCTTGCGCCGCAACTCGGCGTCGGAAGCGAGCAGTTCGGCGAACTCGGCGGCCCGCACCTGGTACGTAGCGCCGTTGAAGGTCACATGGAGGCCGTTGCCGTCCTGCAGATCCACGGAGGCCCGCACCAGGTAGGGCACCGGCTTGGCCGCGCCCGAGGCGTCCTGACCGGCCCACGGAGCGGCGACGACTCCGCTCTGCACACGGAACGTGTCCAGTCCGGGCAGGAGGGCGGCGGCGCCGTCCTTCCAGTCGAGACCGCCGCCCAGGGCGGACCCCATGGTCGTCGCCGCCGAGGCGTGGTCGAACGCGCCCCGTGACTCCAGGTCGTACGCGGCCGCCACATCGACGTCGGCCATGTTCCGGCCCGCGGCGAAACCCCTGGTGAGCAGGTTCAGGGCCTCGCCGCGCAACGCCTCGTCCACCTCGACGGCGGGGTCGAGATGGAGCACCCTCGTCGTGAGCGCGTCGGCGTCCTGGGCAGCGAGCAGTGTCTCCTCGGCCTTGACCCGCGCCCAGAACATCCGTGCCCGCCCGGCTCCGTCCACCTCGTCGGGGCCGGAGAGCTTCAGCGCGGTGACGGCCGCCGTGTCCACCGCCGCGGTGTCACCGAGCCAGCGGGCGGCCGAGTCGAGCACGGGCAGGTTCACGAAGCGGCTCACCGGCATGGACGGGCCGGACTGCCAGGCCTGTGCCGCCGCGGCCAGGACACGGCGGGTGACGTCCCGGTCCACCCCGGACGCAGCCTCGGGGTGGGCGGCGATCACCCGTCGCAGCAGGTCGTGCGAGAACGGTCCCGTCGGGCCGAGGTCCGGATCGGCGTGCCACATGTTGACGACCGCGGCGGCTCCGCGGATCAGGGTCGTGAAGTCGTCCGCGTCCTCCACGTCCTGTCCGAGTAGCAGACGCATGGCCCGCACCAGGCGCAGCAGCTCGGCACGGCTCCGCGGCGACGCATCACCCTCGAATCCGGCCAGTTCCGCGAGGCGGTCGAGCTCGGCCTCGTCGGGCTCCGGACGGCGGGTCTCCCACCACCACCGGCGGCCGCTCGCGTCGGTGAACAGCACCCGTACGGGGTCGTCCTGGTAGGTGAACGCGCCCTGCAGGGCGTAGGAGAGGCGCACCGTGCGCCGCGTCTCGTTCGCGAGGTGCTGCCCCAGGGAGAGGGCGTCGTCCGCGAGCGGATCGGCGGCGAACGGCACGGCGAAGGAGTGGCCGGCCTGGGAGAGGTCCTGCGTGGTGCCGTCCTGGGGGGTCGAGGAATAGCAGACCACCATGTCGAGCCAGTGGTCGGCGGGCCTGCTCGAAAGGCTCTTGCGCCGGCGCAGCCACTCGCCCGCCTCGTGCCGGTCCGCCGTCCTCGACCCTCCGTCGGCCATCGGCAGCACCAGCCGCCCCGGCAGGCCGTGGCCGGCCAGGTGGTACGCCTTGTCCTTCGGCCCCGGGTCGTCCAGCGGGAGCTTCGCGGAGTACGTCCCGGTGGCGGGGTCGAAGTGGACGTACAGCGTCATCTGGTCGAGGCGGCTGAAGTTGTGCTCACGCGTGCCGGCGAGCTCGCCGGGCGTGTGCAGGCTGCGGCCGATCTGCTCTCCGGTCAGCGCGCTGACGACGGGCTGGGTCAGTACGTCACGGTGCCAGTCCGGTGCGCCGTCGTCGGCGTCGGGCGCGAGGCCGGGCCGGACCGGGAACCAGGAGCCGTGCGGCAGTCCGTCCTGCCGGATCACGGCGATGGTACTCGCCCCGGCCGGGCCGGGGTTGCGTCGTGCCTGGCCGCTGTGGACCCACACGGTGCGGCCCGTCCGGTCGGCGAGCGTGCGCGGCAGGTCCAGGTACCGGTCGCCGGCGGAGGGGACGGCCAGCACGATCGGGGTGTCGTCCGGGAGGCCCTGCAACGCCGGGTCGGCGGAGACCAGTTCGGCGAATTCGGCGGCGTCGAGGTCCTGCGCCGTGCCGTCGGGCAGCCGCACCGTCACCGTGTCGTGGCGCCCGTCGGCCAGCACGGCGTACGGCGTCTCGCTCCACGTCCACGGGGCGAAGTCCGTGATGCCCATCGACTCGAAGCCGCCGGACCCGTCCGGCCGGAGGCCCTCGATGAACATGCTGTCCAGTTCGACGACGTCGGATCCGGCCCAGTTCAGGCCTGCCATCCGGGTCCCGCCCACGGTGACGTGCCGGGCGCGGTCCGGGGCGAGGACGCCCTGCTCATCGAGGGAGAACGCCGTGAGCGCCGCCAGGCCGCCGGCCCGCCCGGCCGCGAGTGCCCGCTCGACCATCGTGTACAGGTCGCGGCGCATCTCCGGGTCGACGAGGACGGACGGGGCGAGGTGGAGGACGCGCCGGGCGACCGCGTCCACGTCGAACGTACCGGTGCGCAGCTCCGGGTCGTCGCGGCGTGCCCCGTCCAGCGCCTCGACCGCCGCCGCGTGCCCCGGCGAGGTGAGGGCGATGGTGGCCTGGCGGCCCAGGTCCGCGCGGCTCACCGGCTCCGGCAGGCCGGCGATGCCGACCTGGCCGGGCAGGCGCGCCCGGCCACGCTGGGTGATCTTGAAGTCCTTCGGGGTCAGCCGGGTCCGGCCCACCGGCAGATTCGTCTGGAGGGCGCGCAGCGCGTCGTCGAGACTCCGGACGAACAGGTCGTACGCGGTCCGGGCACGCTGGTCGCCCCGCTGCCGGGCGGCCTGTTCCCGCTCCTGCGCGGTTCCGGCCCCGCGTGCGTCGGCGCCGAAGCCCGCGATGTCGATCTTCGGCAGCGGCACCCGCGCACGCAGGTTGCGCAGCCCGGCCCTGGCGACCTGGAACGCCAGGCGTTCGACGTCGCCCTGTGCGCCGGCCGAGGGCCGCGTCTCTCCCGGGGCGTACGTCACGAGGCTCTGCCGGGGCAGGCGAGCGAGCGGGCGGGGCGGGACCGCGGTCGTCGGTACGGCGAACACCTGCTGCGCGCCGCCCGTGTCCAGCGCCGTCGGGTCGGTGCCGATCGGCTCCGCGTCGGCCATGTCCACGTCGGGGGCGGCCAGGTCTTCGAGGCCCGTTGCGAGCAGGTCGAAGTCGAAGTCACCGAAATCGAAGTCGAAGTCACCGAGGTCGACGCCGTCCCATGCGGAGATGTCGAGTTCGCCGAGGCCGCCGGTGTCGAGCACCGGTTCATCCGGTGCCGTCATGTCGATGTCCGGCATATCGGCGTCGGTGCCCGACTGCGCGACCGGGGCCGCGGCCGGGGTCGCTTCGGCGTCGGTGGGGGTGTCCGCGTCGGCGCCGGTGTCCGTGGCAGGCGGCGTCCGGCGCTGTCGCAGGCCGAGCCCGGAGCGGAGCGTGTCGGCCAGCTCCACGGCGGACACGGGGGCGGCCCCGGTACCGTTCCAGGCTCCCAGCAGGTGGCCGGCGACACGGCGTACCGCGTCGCGGAAGTCCTCACCGGCGTACCGGGAGTCGGCGAGGACCGCGTGCGGCTCCGCCGGGAGCACCAGGGAGACGGCGGCGTCCCAGGCACGGTCGGTCCCGCTCCCGCCCGTGTTCTCGGGGGCCGTTCCGGCGAAGTCCGCGTACGCCCGTGCCCACAGCCGCCTCGACGCTCGCGCGGCGGCCGTGTCCATCGCGTCCGACCAGGCACCGTCGCCGGCCATCCGCACCCGCATCAGGTCCAGCGGCGACAGCGCGCCCGCGGGCAGCCGGTCGTCGCCGCGCAGCATCATCTCGGTCCGCTGGCCGACGGAGAGCGTGATGCCCACCGCCTCACGTTCCCGCGGGCCGAAGGTCTCGTCCTCGGCGGGCCCCGCCGGACCGGGCGGCAGGTCGTCGTCGGTCAACTGCCCGGCGATCCATACGCGTTCCCGGTCGGTCCGCGGGACGACCGGGGCGGCCGTCCCACCGTCGGCGGCGTCGTCCGGCCCGGTGTCCCGCGCGTCGGGGGCGACGCCCAGGGCCCACAGCCGTGCCTCGGCGTCCTCCAGCAGGCGACGTGCGGCATCGGCCTCGGCCCAGGCGTCGGCCGCCGCCGTCCCGTCACCGCCGGCCCGCTCCGCCGTCGCGGCTCCGGCCGCGGCCTCGACGAACGCGCTCGTCGCCCGTGCGTGCGCGACCCGGGCGGCGTCGAGTTCCGGGGTGCCGGCCCGGTGGTGGCGCGCGCCCCGTCCGTGCGGTGCGGCTTCGCGTTGGTGGCCACCGCCGTACCGGTGGCACCGGGTCCGTCGCCCTCGGCGCTCGTGATCCGTCCCCAGGTACCCGCCGTGGCCGGCTGACCGCCGGGGCCCGGCAGCACCGCGACGGTGTACGTCCCGGTCGCCGGGTCGTGGTGGAGCGTGGTGGCGCTGTGCGTGGCCCACCAGTTGCGGGCCGAATTGCGGGCGCCCTCACCGGGGACGCTGCCCTCGACGGGCCGCGCGCCGGACGGCCTGCCGTGCGGCACCACGGCGATGACCTCGGCGTACCCGTCCTCGGAGAGCAGCTCGGGGTCGCGGAAGACCAGTTCGCCGAACTCGCCGGGCGGTACCGGTCCCTGCATCCGCAGTCCGTCGGCGTCACCGTCGGCGACGTACACGAAGGGCCGCGGACGGTGCGGGTCGGCCGACCAGGGCGCGGGTTCGGTGCCGACGGGCACGAGCGTGCCGTCGGGCGCGTACCCGAGCAGGGTGACGACGCTCGGGTCGAACGTGCCCTGCGGCCGGGACACGCCGTCCAGCGCACGGCCCCAGGCCGTGCCGTCGTCGTCCGTCAGGAGCCGGTCCGGGTCCAGTGCGCCCTGCTGCTCCAGGTGGTGTGCGGCCAGCTCGCTCAGCTGCCGGGGGTCGCGGCCGGCGGCGGCGGCCCTCCGTGCCACGAGGACCGCTTCGCCGAACCGCGCCGGGTCGGGCGCCGGCAGGTGCAGGACGGCGGCGGCGAACGCGCCCTGGTCCATCTGCCCGGTCGTCAGGGCGACCTTGAACGACGCCCACACCAGCCGCGACCACTCCGCCTCGCCCACCGGCGCCGAGACGTCGAGCCCCAGGACGTCGCGGGCGATGTCCTCCCGGTGGGGCGTGGAGGCGAGGTCGGTCAGCATGTGGACGATGTGCGGCAGCGCGATCCAGCGGGTGAGGGGTTCGCGCGGCCCCGTGTCCTGGCGCCGGGCCGCCTCCACCAGCAGGCTCCGGTGGGCGTCCGGAGTGAACTGCGGTGCCGGCCCCGTCGCGAGGCCTCCCGTGTGGTAACCGGTCAGGAGCTGCTCGTACAGGTCCAGGGTGAACGTGCGCGCGCCGTCCCGGTCCAGGTACGGATCGGCCTCGCGCATCAGGTCGAGCGCACCGATGCCCCGGAGCAGCACCGGATGGTCCGGGGCGTCGTCGACCGTGGGGCCGAAGATCTGGCGCAGCGCGCGTACCAGCCGCAGCGTCCGTTCCTGTACGGCCTCGGGGACCGGACCGGGGCCGTGGTGCAGCCCTGCGTCGCGGGCCCGCTGCTCCAGTGCCGCCCCCGTGGGCTCCGGTCGGAACATGCTCCACGGGTAGGCGCGGCCGCGTGCGTCGGTGTGAAGACTGAGGTAGGCCTCCTGGGCGCCGTTCCGCGACTGGACGGCGGCGTTCATGAGGGTGGTCGCGAACACCGTGCGGCCCGTCTCGTTGGCCGTGTGCTGGCCGACCGCGACGTCCGCGAGCGGGTCGGGTGTGAACGGCAGCGGTCCGTCGATGTGCTGCCCGTGCATCTCCCCGATACCGGGGGGCGCCGCCGCGTAGCAGACGAGCAGCACCACGGGATGCTCGGGGGCGAGGGAGGCCAGGCTACGGCGGCGGGCGAGCCTGCGGGCGAACTGCGGCCCGTCGTCGGTCCGCTCACCCTGCGGGGTGTGCCACATGACGGAGCCCGGCAGGCCGTGGTTGTTGGGGAAGTACGGCGTGGGCAGGTTGAGTTCGACCCAGGGCACGGGTGTCGTGGGTTGCGTGGCGTCGTAGGAGGTGCGCTGGAACGTGTACGAGGTGACCGTCCCCAGCCGGCTGTGGGTCAGGGTCCGCGACCAGCCCCCGTCGTCGGAGTCGGCGAGGTCCATGGAGATGTAGCCCGTGGACCGGTTCCCGTGGTGGGCGACGGAGAGGGAGCTGATCTGGCCGTCCGCCGCGTCAGGGTGCGAAGTGAGATCCGTGGCAGGCGTGTTGGCGAACCACTGGCCCCTGGGCGCCTGCTTCTCCTCGTCCAGCAGCAGGACGACCGAGCGGTCCGGGGCTCCGGGAAGGCGCCCGATGGCCGACCGGCCGGTGGTGGCCCACACCTCTCTGCCGAGGCGGTCGGCGAGCCCGCGCGGCAGGTCCAGGGAGGCGGCCTCGGACCGGGCGACGTGCAGCAGCAGCGGTCCCGGCCGGCCGGCGAGGCCCCGGTCGAGGGCCATCAGCTCGTTGAGGACCTCGGGCGGGACGGGACGCGCGAAGCCGCCGAGTCCCCGCACCACGACCGCGTCCGGCCGGCCGCCGAGCAGCACGAGGTACGGGTCGGGGTGGCCCGGGGTGGGGAGCCACGGCGCGGTCTCGGGCCCGCTGTGGCCGGTCGTGCCGTCGGGGGCGCGCGAGACGCGGCCGGTGGAGCCCGGGTCGAAGTCGGCCGGCAGGACCTGGCCGAGCCAGTTCCAGCCGCGCGGGCGGCCCTGCGCGTCGGTGAGCCGGAAGTCCGTGTGGAAGGCGCCGCGCCGGACGAGGTAGTGGGCGGAAACCGCGCTCAGTGTGCGGGCGCCCGCGGTGGAGGGGTCCGTCACGAGCCGCATGAGGGCGCCGCGGGCGGCGGCGTTCACGGTGTCGGAGGGATCGAGGAGCAGCGTCCGGCGGACCAGGGCGTCCAGGTCCAGGAAACCGCCGCGCAGCTCCGGGTCCGCGTGCCTCAGCCGGTCGAGACGCTCCAGGCCCTCGGCGGCCCGCCCCCGGTCGACGCCGTTGAGGGCGCCGAGGCCGTACAGGGCGTCGAGGATCGCCTCGCGGTGCCGTTCCGCGTCGTCGGGCGACACCTGGGGCGACGCGGCGGTGGTGCCCTGGTGCGGGGCGGGAGCGGTCGGCATCTGAGGAGCCGGGTGGTTCGGCTCGGAGGCGACGGGTCGGGTGTGCACCGGACGGTGCGGAAGCGTCGCACGGGTGTGCGCGCCGTCCTGCCGTACGACGCCGCCGACGGGCTTCGGTTCCAGCTCGTCCAGCAGGGCCTGCGCGTGCTCGTCGGGGAAGAGCCCGTCCCGCGCGACGTTCTCCCTCAGCTCCCGCTCGCCGAGGGGATGGACGTTCCAGTACCGGCCCCAGTTGTCCGTGTAGTCCAGGGCCGGGTCGTGGCCGGGGACGCCGTCCAGTGCCAGCTGGGCGCCGCGCATCACCTCATGGGCGGTGTGGTGGCCGACGGTGAGCGAGATGGCCAGCATCCCGGCCCGGATCAGACCGAGGTCCAGGTCGAGGCCCCACTGGTCCCGCATCCGGGCGGCGTGCAGCACGAAGCGGTACGTGGACCCGGCGGTGCCGGTCGCCACCAGGCCGCCCGAGTCCTCGGACCGGCCCTGGAAGTCGGCGCTCATCGCGAGGTCGTACACCGCTGTCGCGGGCATCCAGGTCAGTCCGGCCTCGTCGACCGCGATCCGGCGCTCCGCCGCGCTCAGCGGCGGGCGCGCGGTGTCCGGGTGCGGCGGATCGGCCACGGGCCGCGGCAGTTCCCTGACGGCGGCCTCCTTCTCCTCGAGGGTCATGGCCGACTGCTGGATCTCGATGGCGCGCCGCATGTACTCGGCGTAGGCCTCCCGCTGCCGGCGGCTCGGCCGCTCGGCGGCGATCTCCGGGTGCTGCTCCTCCACGCCGCCGAGCATCTCCGGCACGAGGTTCTCGGAGATCCCCTCGTACAGGAACGCCACGAGCTCCCGCAGGTTTCCGCTCCTCAGCACTCGCTGGAGGGCGTCGCGGGACGTGCCGACGACGCCCGCCTTGAACTTGCTGGTGTCGCCGAACGTCGCCAGCGCGCGCGGATGCCTCATGCGCGCGGCCGCCCACGCGGCACTCGCCATCTTCCGGAACTCGGCGGTCACCGCCTCGTGTTCGGCCAGGTACTCGCCCAGCCGACGGTCGAAGGCGGCGGACTCCTCGGCATAGCGGATGCGCGCCATGACCCACGGGGGCGCGTCGCTGTTCCTGCGCTCCGGGCCGGGCCCCGCGGAACGGCCCCGGGAGCGGGACCTGCCGCGCTCGGGGGTGGGGACCGTCAGGCGCTCGGCGGTCTCCTCGGGCCCGGCGGACGGGGATTCGGCCGTCTCCTGCCCGGTGCCCGGGGATCCGGAGGCCCGGTCGGGTGCGGGCCGCTCGGACGCGGCAGTCTCCCTGACGGGCGTGGTGGTCCCCGACGGCGCCGACGAACCCGGCGGGACGAGCCGCTGGTCGTCGATCTCGATCGTCACCACGCGCCCCTGGGCCGGGTCGGTCGCCCTGCGCACCCGCTTGGCGGCCTTGGTGAGACCGAAGTCCCGCACGCCGACACGCGGTCCGCCCGTGTCCGCCTGGAGGGTGGTCAGGATCTGGCCCAGCCTGGTCGCGAGCGCCCTCGCGACGGCGTCCGCCCGGTCCTGTCCGCTGGCCTGCGAGCGATTGCCGTGCCCGGTGAGGGTGATCTTGGGCATGGGGAGTCCGTTGGCGCGGTTCCACAGTCCCGCCCGCGCCAGTGACTGCGCCAGGCCGTCGATCGTGCCGTCCGCGTCGGCGGGGACGCCGTGGTCCCCTTCGTCGAAGTGGATCGCCTGCTGGTGCCAGCGCGGCGCGTGGCCGTGCAGCACCACCGTCGTCAGCGGATTGGCCACTGCGGGCGAGAAGTCCGACAGCAGTGCCGCGTTGACCTCGTGCGCGGACTCACCGGGCCGCTTGCTGTACGCACGGAAGGACCAGAGGTCCTTGTCGTCCATCACCGGCGCTGCGTCCCGGATCGCTTCCCTCGCGCGGGAGCGGGCCCGGTCCACCTCGCCCAGTGCCAGCGCGTGCTCGGGCCGGTCCTCGTCGAAGAAGGCGGGCAGTTGCTCGGCGTCGTGGACGGCGGCCAGGGCCCTGGCGACCCGGGCGAAGCCCTCCGGACCGTCGGTCTCCGACCGGTCCGCGCCGCGTTCCCGCGCCTCGGCGACGTGCCGTTCGGCGCCGCGGGCCAGCTGGAGGAGCTGGTGCTCCCCGTAGCGGTCGAGGTTCTCGTCGATGACGTCGTCGAGGGCCTCGGGGGAGATCGCGGTCCGGGAGTGGGTCTCGTTCTCCAGCGTGATCTGGTGGGTGCCGTTCTCGCTCTCCAGCACGACCTGCGCGAAGTGGTAGGGGGCGTGGGGGCCCACCCGGTCGCCGGGCTTGGCGTGGTTGTGCGTGAACAACTGCGCGCCGCCGTCGTTCGTGGTGCTGACCGACTGGATCAGATAGCCCTCTCCGACCCCCGCCCACGCGTACTCGTTGACACCGATGCGCCGCGCGGCCGACGCCAGCGGGGTGCGCAGCGGGTTGTCCGGCTCGTAGCTCAGGGCCCGGCCGTAGCGCTCGCCCGGTGTGGGCGCGCCCACCACGCCACCGGTGAAGCGCTTGTCCCTGCCCGCCTGGCGGGCTGCCCAGCGGGGGGTCACCTCGGCGGCGGGGCGCGAACCCTCGGCGACCTCCGTCAGCGCCTGGGCCAGGTGGTGCGTCCCGGTGACCTCACGGCTGTGCTGTCCGTTCACCGGGGCGGTGGAGACGACGGCGCCGGTGGGCCCGCGGAAGGCGATGTGGGACAAGGGGGCGTTCGTGGAGCCGGCCACCATCTGGGCGAAGGTCCGGGTGAAGGCGTGTTCCGAGGCGCCGGAAGCCGTCAGGAACTCCGGCTCCACCCGGTACAGCGGTTCGCCGTAGGAACCGTCCTCCTTCGGCAGCAGTACGCCGGCCGACTCGTCGGCCTTCAGCCGGACCCCGGCCCCTGCCGCGGTCAGCCGCGTCGAGGAGCGTTCGATCGCCGCCCGGGTGGCGTACACCTGGCGGCCGCGGCCGGTGGTGTCCCCGTCGCCCGCGAGCATCGCCAGCGTGCGGTCCTCGGAGATGTGCAGCGGCGGCCGGCCGGCCATGGGGACGGTCCCCTGGTCCTGGCGCGGCAGGACCAGGGCGTCGGAGCCGGTGCCTGCCCGGACCTCGCCGACGGCGGGCGGGAGCGGCCGCGTGAACAGGACCCCGGTACCGCGCTTGTCGATGACGCCGTAGTCACGCGTCGTCAGCGGCCGGGGGCGGAGCCCCTCGATCTGCCGTTCGAGGACGGCCTGGTCGGCCAGCCGGTCGAACTCCGCGTCTCCCTCGGTACTGGACCGGTCGTCGTCGCTGTCCGGGGCGGGCCCGCCGTCGGTGTCGCTGTCGAAGTCGCGGGCTCCGGGCAGGCCGTCGCCCTCGGACGGGTCGCTCGATGCCCAGCCCGCCCCGGTGTTGCCGTCGTTCAGGTCCAGCATGAGGTGGCGCGTCCCGGCGGTGGGGTGCGTGGCGACGTCGACCGGGGCCTCGGGATACCAGACGCGGCGGCCGGTCGTCCCCGTGACCAGGAGGGCGACGGTCGCGGCGTACTCCGGAGGCAGCGCCAGGACGATGTCGGCGCCACGGGGCCGCCGGGAGTCGTACGAGATGAGCATGGCCAGCTCGTCGGCGCTGTCCACCCGGAAGGTACGCCCCGGCATGGTCACCTCGACGGCGTGACCGGCCGCCCTGGCCACGACCATGTACGGGTTCTGCCACGGGGCGGGACGCGGGATGACCCGGCCCCGGCCCCGCACGGCGTAGGAGGCGGGCTCGGGGGCGGCCAGCCCTCGCCCGGTGAAGTCACGCCCGACGACGGCCCCGTCGTCGTCGCGCAGCAGCGTGCCCTCGTCCATGGCGCCGCGGCCGGTCTCGATCTGCCGCTCGATGAAGTAGACGGCGAGCTGCTCGGCGCTCGCGAGGTCGTCGGAGGAGGCGTCGAGCGCCAGCGAACCGAGCAGCAGGAAGTCCGCGGGGCCCGGCCGCGCCCCGGCGGCCATGTGCAGGACCTGGCGGGTGACGCGGTTCAGGCCGTGGCGCAGCTCACGTGACGTCGGGTGGGTGGCCGCCTCCTCCCGGACGAGGTCGAGCAGCGCCTCGGAGGCCTCGCGGAGCCGGGCCCGGGGGATGTTTCCCCGGTGCGGGCCGAACACGGTGTCCAGCCAGCCCGGATCGGCCGCCTCGTCGTCGGAGTCGGAATCGGAGTCGTCGGACTCCTCCGCGAGCGGGGAGAGGTCGCGTCCGGGGGGCAGCGGGGGCGGCACCGCACCGTCCGGACCGGACTGCGGCGAGGCGTCGGGGAGCGACACCGGGTCGACCCACACGGGCTCCCGGCTCTCCGCCGGTGCGTCCGTCCGCGCGTCGGCCCAGCTCGTCCCCTCCGGCGAGGTGTGCACGTCGATGTCCCCGGCCACCGCCGCCCACAGCTGGAGGTGGCGCGGGCGCAGACCGGTCTGCGCGAGGCCGTCGGGGGCCTGCTCCCGGAAGGGCCCGAGCAGGCTGCCCGGCGCGTGGAGCCGCCCGGGGTTGCTCGCGTCGCGCGTCTCGTCGCGCAGGAACAGCTGGTGCGCGAGTTCGTGCGCGAAGTCCGCCGGGTCTGCGTCGGCCCACCACGCCCGCTGGTTCATCCGCTGGTCACGGCCCACGAGATCGACCGTCAGGTGGGGGTTCTCGTCCGGCCGGACCGGCTCGACGGTGACGTGCAACCGGTCCCCGTCGGGAAGCTTGTGCCCAGGCCGGTTGTAGAACTCCTCCACGCCCTCGAGCACCCGGGCCAGGACGGCGTCGGTGTCCGCCTCTCCGTCCCCGGGACGCAGGGCGAGCCGCACCGTCAGGTCGGTGACGGTCTCACCGGCGTGCGTGAAGCGCCGTACGTCGAAGGCCGACCGCACGACGACGCGCGGCCGGTCGTCGAGGCGGGCACGGGGCGGCTCGGACGGAGACGGCCCGGGGGGCGTGGCGTCGGCGGTCCCCCGCAGCGGAATGCGCAGTGCCGAGTCCCCGTCGCCTTCCGGCACCAGGTACAGGGCCGAGTCGTCCGCCACGACCCGGTGGGGTGCGGGCTCCTGGTCCAGGTCCGCCATGAGGAGCGAGAGCGTCTCCATGTTGTCCACGCGGCCGATCCAGCCGCTGTCGCCCCGCAGGATCGCGCCCGTCCCGTGGACGAAGTCGTGACCGAACCTGGCCCACCCGGTCGGCGGGATCTCGTCCCCTCCGGGGAGCCGGATGTGGCCGGTGTCTGCGACCTCGTAGCGGAAGGGCTCCGGGCGGGACTCGGCGTCACGCGTGTACGTGAACCACCGGTTCGGCCGGGGGCCCGCCGTGGCCGTCGCGTCGTCCGCGTCCGGGGCGGCCGGCCCCTTGCCCTTCCCGGTGTCCGGGGGTGTGCCGGCGGAGGGTGTGCCCGCGTCGGGCACGTCGGCGGCGGACACGATGAAGCGCGGGTCGACTCCGTAGCGGGGACGCCCGACGGTGACCGGACGGCCGATGGGCCACTGCTCCGCCACCGGGTCGGCGCCGTCGTCGCGCGAGCCGCCCGGCAGGCGCTGGGAACCGCCGCGCGGACCGCGGGTGGCGACGTCCCGGGGCCCGCCGCGGTGGTCGTCGACCGTGATGTCGACGGTGGCGGTACCCGCGTCTCCGGTGGAGGGCCGGCGGCCGCGCACCGCGACGGGCTCCACGGTGAAGCCGTCCGCGGTGAGGTGCGGTTGCGGGGTTCCCTCCTGGTATTCCGCGAGAGCGTCGGCGAGCTCCTGCCGGAAGGAGGCCGCGACCGCCTCGGCACGTGTCCTGGTGAGGTCCCGGCCGAGCAGGCGCCCGCCGCGTGTCCCGCTGATCCTGACGTCCGGCAGCGGCAGCCCGTTCGCGGCGTTCCACAGCCCCGCCCTGGCCACCACCTTGGCGAGGTGCCGGACGGGGTGCTTCGCGCTCTCGGGCGTCCGGTGCGCGTCCTTGGCGAAGGTGACGGAGACCGGCAGCGCCAGCTGTCCGCGGAGCACGACGGCGGTGAACGGGTTGGCCTCGGCGGAGGGCTTGTCGGACAGCAGTTCCGCGTTGGTGTCGTGGGCCGACTCACCGGGACGCTGCGCGTACATCCGCATGTACCACTGCCGCTTGCCCGGGATGACCGCTTCGAGCTGTCCGACGCGCGTCGCGGCCGCTCGGGTGGCCGCTTCCAGCGTGCGCTCGGCCGCGGCGCGCTCCGGCGAACCGGCCGGCGCCGCCAGCATCTCCGTACGGGCCTGGCCGGCCCTGATCATGGCGAGCGTCAGGTCGAGGTGGCCGCGCAGCTCAGCGAGGTGCCCGTCGTCCCCGGCCTCCTGCCTTCCCTCGATCTCCTGTCGCAGGAGATCCGCGTTCTCCCGCATCTCGTCCACCGTGAGGGAGTCCAGGTTCGCCCGGACCGTTCTGCGGTGCCGGTGGTTGCGTACCGAGGAACGCGCGTGGTTCTCCAGGGAGATCTGGTGGCTGCCGTCCTCGCTGGCCAGGACGACCGTGGCGAAGTGGTAGCCGAAGTGCGCGCCTCCGGCCGCGTTCTGCGGCTTGGCGAAGTTCTGCTCCAGGCTCGGCTGGCCCTGGGCGCCGGCCGCCGCGACGGACTGGACGACGTAGCCCTCGCCGATGTCGGCCCACGCGTGCTCGTTGACCCCGATCCGGTGTGCGGCGTCCGACAGGGCGTCGCGGCGCGGGTCGTCCGGCTGGTCGAGGCTCAGCGCGCTGCCGTACGCGCGGCCGGGCAGCGGGCCCCCGTCGCCGCCGGTGGGCCGGTCGTCCCGGCGGGCGAGGGACGCCGCCCAGGCCGGATCCGCGGATTCCGCCGGTATGTCACCGTCCGCGACGTGGCTCAGGGTGTCCGCGAGGTGATGGGTACCGGTGACCTCCGCGCCGTCGGAGGCGTTGACGGGCGCCGTGACCGCCGGTCCGCCCCCGGGACCACGGAAGACCATGTGCGAGGTGCGGGCACCGTCGGCCAGCATGTCCGCGAAGTCCCGGCAGATCTCTTCCGTCGACTCGCCGGAGCGGGTCAGGAAGGCGGGGACGACACGGAACAGCCGCCTGGTGCCCCCGTCCGGGGTGGGCAGGATGATGCTCAGTCCCTGATCGGCCCGCAGCCGCACCGCGAGGCCCGCCCGTGCCAGCTTCACGGAGGCGTTCGCGACGGCTTGCTCCGTTGCGAAGACCTGCTGCCCGTAGGCACCGTTCTCGACGGCGAGCGTGCGGTCCGGGGAGATCCGCAGGGCGGGCCGGTCGCTGACGAGCGTGTTGCTGTACTCCTGTACGGACATGGCGATTTCGGGGGCGTCCTCCGTGCCGCTCAGTGCCCGTGGGGTCTGCCAGCTGCCGCGGATCCCCCCGGGCCTGCGGAACAGCACGCCCTCGCCGCTGTCGTCCACGACGCCGTAGTCCGTCGTGGTCAGCGGCTCCGGCCGGCGCGCCTGGATCCCGTCGGCCTGGTCGGAGTCGTCCTCGTACAGACCGATGAGCTCGTCGAAGTCGCCCGAGCCGTCCGCGTCCTGGTCCGGACGGACGGACGTCCACACCCTGCCGACGTCGTCCCCGACGGGGCCCAGCGTGATGCGGTCGGTGCCTGTCCGCCAGTCGGTGGACGGGCGGGGGGCGTGCTCCGAGTACCAGACCCTGGAACCGGTCAGATCGGCGACGTGCCGCGCCAGATCCTCGATGTCCTGGTGGGGGAAGGCCAGGACGACGTCGGCGCCCGCCGGCCGCGCGGGGTCACGTGCGACGAGCCGGGCGAGGTCCCCGGGGTCGTCCAGCGTCAACGTGCCGCGCGGCGTGTTCAGCAGGACCGATTCCTCGCTGTCCTGGGCGAGGACCACGTACGGCTCGGACCAGGGCGCGGGCCAGGCGCTGACCCTGCCGTCGTCCCCCTCCACCGCGTACGAGTCCAGGGGCGGTACCTGGTCCCCGGTGCCGGTCCAGTTGCGCACGGTGGCGTCCTGCGACACCAGCGCGGTCCCGCGGTCCAGGGCGGCGTCGTGCCGTCGCAGGTGCGAGGCGAGGGCGCGCTCGTCGGCCAGCTGGGCCGGGGACGCGTCGAGTGCCAGCGAACCGAGGAGCAGGAGGTGCTGCTCGCTCACCGCGACGCCGGGGCCGATGTTCAGCACACGCCTGGTGAGGTCGCGGAGCGGGTCGCGGGCGCCGGTGGCCGGCTGCGGTGCCCTGCGGGCGAGCTCCCGCAGCGACAGGGCCGTTCCGACGAGCATCTCGGGAGAGTAGTCCTCCCGGACCGCGGGGCCGAAGAGGAGGTCGAGCCAGGCCTCGTGGGTGCTCCCGGTGGTGCCGTCCTCGCTGTCGGAGTCCGACTCGGAGTCCGACTCGGACTCGCTCTCGGATTCGCTGGTGTCGTCGGTGAACCGGAACTGCGCCAGCGCCTCGGCATCGGATCGCGAGGGTCCCGGCCTGCCGGACAGCGTGTCCAGCTCGTACGCCTCCTCCGCGTCCCGCAGACCCGGCGTCCCCTCGGGGGCCGGCGACGGGGACAGCGGGTCGGGGGCGGGTTCGCGCGGCGGCGGCGGGACCGGCGGCTCGTGGGTGACCACCGGCGGGACGACGGACGGCGACGTGCCCGGTGCCGTCGTGGTGGGCCGCGTGGTCCCGTCGGTCTGCGGCCCCTTCTTCGATGTGGCCTCGGTTCCCGTGCCGGTCACCGCGGTGCGCGGGACCAGCGGGACGAAGTCGCCGCCGCGGCGGCGGAGCCGGATGTGCGGGCCACTGTCGCCTGCCGGGCCGGGGTACGTGTGGGCGGTGCCGTTCTCCTCGATGAGGGTGACGGTGGTGCCGGTCGCTCCGGCGGCCCACTCGGCGACGGCCCGGTCGGCTCCGGGACCCCAGGGGGCCTCGGCGAGGTGACGGCGCAGGCGCCCCTCGAGCGCGTCCTTGCTCGGCGTGGGATCTCCGCTGCGCGGTACGAGGGGCGGGGGCGCGAACAACGTGTCCCGCTCCGCCGGGTCGCCCGGGAAGGCCGGCCAGGCGCATGAGGCGGGTCGGCACCATCTCGGAGCGCATGCGCAGCCGGGCGGCGACCTGGCGGTCCGTGCCCGGCAGGCCTGCGGCGGCGCGCAGGGCCGTGGAGAGAGCGCCGAAGAAGCCGTTGCCGCGTCCCGTGGGCGTGCCCTGGGTGTAGGTGGCGCCGTCGGGCGCGGTGAGGACGCCGTCGCGTGCGAGGCGGTAGCGCGGTCCGCTGCTGTCGGCGGGCGGCAGCCAGGGCGCGGTGGTGTGGCTGCGGTGCGCGGGCGGATCCCCGGCCGTGGTGTCCGTGCCGGAGGTCCCGGCAGCCGCCGGGGCGGGCAGCGCGCCGGTGGACGGGGCCGGGGAGCCGGGCGGGAGGGCGGCGTGGAAGAAGCCCCCGGTGGAGAAGAGCACCGGGTCGGCGGCCGGATCGACTGCGGCGGGATCGGTGCCGTGCGGGAGGAACAGCTGGTCGCGGCCCTCACCGGTCACCACGGTCAGCGGGGTGCCGAGGACACGCGCGGCGAGGGCGGGCAGCAGGTCGGCGCCGCCGTGGTCCCCGGCGCGGCGCTCGGGCGGGGCCTGAGCGCCCGTCGGCCCGGTGCCGGACGGCTCGCTCGTGAACGGACGGGACAGGGCGGCGGTCGCCAGCGCCACACGCTGGTCGGGCGTCGGCCAGAACGTCAGCGGGAGACGGCCGAAGGCGTCGAACTCGGCCTGCTGCTCCGGGGTCAGCACCACGCCCGCGCCGTCCAGTTCGGCCTGGGTGAAGGTGTCGGCCGTGTCCAGGGCGAGGGCGTCCAGCAGATCCTGGTTGCCGTCCTCGCCCAGGGCCCAGGCCAGGCGGTCACGGGCGGCGCGGATGGCCTCGGCGCCGACCGCCGGGTCACCGGGGGATTCGGCGAAGCGGGCGGCGAGATCGCCGCCGAGCAGGCGGGGCAGCTGCCCCCTGGCGCCGGCGGCGGCGAGCAGCGCGTGGAAGAACGAGGCGCCGTCGTGCGGCACGTCGTGGACCTCGCGCACCGTGGCGCCGTCGGGCGAGGTGAGGGTCCGCGGGGCGGAGCCGGTGGCGTCGGTGATCCCGTACGGCTCCGGCGCCTCGGAGCGCCATCCGGGCGCCGTGTACTCCTGCGGCGCGTCCGCGACCGGGACGGACGTCGAGCCCTGGTGGTGGGAGGTGAGACGGGAGGCGGCGAGGTGCAGCCGGTGGTGGTCCGCGGCGGCCGTCTCGGTGCGCCCTTCCCAGAGCCGTGCGTCGTCGCGGGCGGCCTGCCAGGTGATGACGGCCGGGGACTGTGCCGACTCCCGCGGCAGCACGGTCGTCAGGGGCGGGTCGCCGAGCGTGCTCCGCTCGGCGGGGCTCAGGGAGAGCCAGGCCTCACGGGTCCGCGCGCGTGCGTCGTAGTACTCCTTCTCCGCCGTGGCGAGGTCGGCGGCCGCCTTGGCCATGTCGTCCCAGGCGGCGCTCGCCTCGGCCGGGAACGAGCTGTCGTCCAGGAGGCCGTAGTCGCGTGCGATGTCCTCACGCAGCCAGATCAGCGCGGTGGTCCCGGCCTCGGCGGCTCGCGGTCCCCGCCGGGCCGCTCCGAGGGCGCGGAACGGGCGGCTGTCGGTGATCCGGTGGTCCACCTCGGCAACCGCCAGCCAGGTCACCGGCACCGCGAACAGCATGCTGCGGTCGGTGACGACCTTGACGTGGGTGCCGAGCGTGGTGTCCGTGGCGCCCTTCAGTGCGGTGCCGTCGTTCGAGCCGCCGATCGGTACCGCACCACCGGGGTTGGTCACACCCGCGTTGCTGTTGCCGGCCAGCGGCGCGGTGCCCGCCACGCCTTCGACGTTGTCGGTGATGCCGGCCTTGAGCGCGTCGGAGGTCTTGGCCCGCTGCATGGCCTCCATGCGGGGCTTGTTCTCCACGGCGAGGAGCCACGCGCCGCGGCGGTGCATCTTCGCGTAGAGGCGGGAGTCGGCGGTGTGGGACTGGCCCAGCAGGCGTGCGGAGGACTGCGCGGGCAGCTGGGAGCCGCCCGCGCCGAGCGCCTCGCGGAACCCCGCGGTCAGTCCGCCTTGGGAGGTGGCCTCCGCCTGGGCCTGCCCGGGCGCCGTGCCGAGGCCGGTGAGCGGGGTGTGGCGGGCCATGCGCACGCGCGAGGCGAGGACGTTGCCGGAGTGGCGGCTGCCGAGGTCGGTGTCGCCCAGGCCGTCGGCGCGTGCGGTGGCGAGGGTCAGTGCGTCGTGCACCCCTGTCGCACCGCGCATGTCGACGGCGAGGATGCCGGAGCCGATCCGGTCGTCGAAGGGCAGGATGTCGGGGTCGGGACCGCTCGCGCCGTCGTCGGAGGTGCGCCAGGCGGCGATGCCGTCCGGCAGGGACTGTTCGGCCGTCAGCAGGTGTACCGACCGGTCCGGTGCGGGCACGTCCTGTTCGGTGACCGCGCCGTCGTCGCCCTCTCCGACCGGGGTGAGCAGGCTCGCCGGCGCGATCTCGTTGAGGGTGCCGACCTGGGCGACCGCACGCGGGGCGAGCGGGTCACCGGCCGCGTCCGTCATGGTGACCGTCAGGGTGTAGCCGGTGACGATCTCCGCGTGCGCCTGTGTGGTGGCGATGTTCGGCATGGAGGTGGTGCCCACGGTCTCGGTCCGGGTGCTCCCACGCTGCTTGGCCGCCGTTCCCTGGAGCGAGGGGTTGGCGATGAGCACGCCGTTGTCCGCCGCGCGCTCACCGGCGCTCAGGGTGAGGTCGGCGCCGCGGTCCTGGTGGGTGTTGTCCGAGTCGTCACGGGAGATGTTGCGGTAGTCCTCGAGCTCGAACCCCGTACGCAGCCGCTGCACGGTCGTGGTGATCGGTGTCAGCTTGAACCGGACCTGCCCGGGGCTGCCCCCGACCGGCAGCAGGTGCGGGCTGGTCCAGGCGCGGTAGCGGACCGGCAGACTCATCCCTTCGGTGGTCAGCTCGTGCAGGTGGGCGCGCAGGAAGTCCGGTGAGAGCCGCTGCAGGACCTGTTCGCGGTCGTGCGAGGGCACGCCGATCTTCTGCAGGCGCGGCAGCAGCACCTGCGCGGCCCGGCTCGCGTCCAGCTGGCCGCTGGGGTGGGTCGGGAAGCGCCGGTTCCGCAGGAAGGCCGGCACCCGGTAGCCGCCGCCGAGGTTCTTCGGGGTGGTGGGGCCCAGCCCGTCGGGGGCCAGCCCGGCCTCGATGGCGTCCTGCATCGGCAGGTGGAACATCACCGCGTCACGGATCCGCTGGAGCGCGGCGGCGGCCCG
Source organism: Streptomyces sp. Alt3 (assembly GCF_030719215.1). Taxonomy (NCBI): domain Bacteria; kingdom Bacillati; phylum Actinomycetota; class Actinomycetes; order Kitasatosporales; family Streptomycetaceae; genus Streptomyces; species Streptomyces glycanivorans. Next base: position 1,957,319 of record NZ_CP120983.1, read on the forward strand.
GCGCGGGGCCAGGCCGCGTCCGAGCCTCTCGGACACCTTCCCGGCGGCGGAGCTGACGCGGCCCCCGGCACGGGTGCCGACCGTGCCGATCGCGGCCGTCCAGCGGTCCCGCACCGCCACGGTCTCCGTGGCGTCGGCGACCACCAGGTACATCCGGCCGGCGAAGGTCACGGTGGTGCTGCGTCCCCGGGTCAGGGCCTGCGAGAAGCCGCGGCCCTTGCCCCAGGCGTACTGGAGAGCGGAGGAGTACGAGCCGACGACCGGCTCCTTGCCGGGGAGCTGCTGCAACGGCATGTAGCCGCCCTGGACGCCCAGCGTGGTGCGCGAGCCGGTGCTCGTGCTGCCGACGACCCGGTGATCGTTGGCGATGGTGGTCTCCAGGCTGGCCGGCTTCGGATCGCTCCTGACCCGTAGGTTGTCCAGCTCACCGCGGACCGCGGCCTTCAGGTAGTGCGTCCGGAACGGCCCGGCGCCGTTGAGCCCGGTGATCCGGGAGCCGAACGGCCCGAGGTACTGGCCGAGTTGGCCGGCCACACCGAGGTTGGCCATCGCCCGTCGCAGCGCGGTGCGCACCGGCGCCCCGGGGGCGCTGACGTGCCAGGTGCCGCCCGCCGCGCGGTCGGCGGTGTCCTGCATCAGCTGTTGGCGCTGCGGGCCGCCCTCGGCGCCGAGCACGACGTGCGGTGCGCTCAGCAACTGCCGGACGAGCCGGCGGCCGTCCGAGTCCGCCCTGGGCAGCGGGCGGGTGCCGTCGAGGAGCTGGTCCGCCTCCGCGGTGGAGAGCCGCTGCGACGTGGGGGCGGGGGTCGGCGCGGCCGTCGTGCCGTCGGCGGGCGGGTCGGCCGGCGCGTGCCGGTCGGACCCGTGGGCGGCGGGCACGGCCAGCTCGACCCGTCCCACGGTTTCGGTACCCCGGCTGAACAGCGGGCGCTCCTCGACCTTGCTGACGAAGACGCCCGCACCGAGCAGACCTACGGTCAGCAGGCGCGCCCAGCCGCGCGGCCGGCGGTGGCCCTCGAAGGTCGCGCCGAGTTCCACCTGGTAGCTGTAGAGGTCGGCGCCGTTCTGGAAGGTCAGGTGGTCGTGGGCGACCGTGACCGTGTTCCGGGTGGCCTTCTGGTAGGTGCGGGCGTGGCGGGCGCCCACCGAGACGTTCCCCGCCTGGCGCGGCAGGTCGGGTCCGGGCACCTTGTCGTGGTCGCGCGGGGAGACACCCACCTCGATACCCGCGGAGTAGGTGCTGGAGTCCTGCTGCCCCTGGCCGGAGACCTCGTTGCCGATCACCGCGTTGCGCAGCGACCGCTCGCTCATGGTGGTCTCGAACCGGCGGTCGGTCAGCGACGCCCGGAGGACCAGCGTGTGGTGGCCGCGGCGCACCACGCCGTCCTCGGTGAGCGTGACCGGGACCCCGGTGGTGGTCAGTTCGTCCAGGCTCTGCGTCAGGGTGGGCCGGTTCAGCGCCTCCCGCACCTGCCGCTCGTTGTGCAGCGCGGTCCGCAACCGTCCGTCGCCGTACCAGAACCGGGCCAGCTTGGGATGCTTCAGCATCATCGGCGGCACGAACATCGACGGGTACGAGCGGTGCAGGGTGTCCAGGACGGCGTCCGTGAAGGCGCGCATGGGGTCCGGCGCGACGGTGCCGTCCTGCGGGGCGGTGCCGTCCTGCGGGGCGGTGCCGTCCTGCGGGGCGGTGCCGTCCTGCGGGGCGGGCTGCCGCTGGTCCGGGGGCGGTGTCTGCGGGCCGGTCCTCGGGGGTGTCTGCTCCTGTGTCGTCGCAGGCGCCTGCTCGTCGGTGACGGGCGGCGGTGACTGCTGACCGGTGACGGGCGGCGGTGACTGCTGCGTCGTCGGCGGCTGCGTGACGGTGCGTGCCTGTGGGCGGAACCCCTCCGCGCGGACCTGTCCGCCGAGGTGGACCGGGTCCTTTCGGGTGAGATACCACGGCACGGGCGGCTCGGCGTCCGGGTTCGGTCCGGTGCGGCCGGGCGTGCGACTGTCCCAGCCCGCGAGTCGGCGGGCGTCCTGGGTGGAGATCCAGTCCAGGCTGACCACGCGCACCGGCCGGGCCGCGGACGCCGGTTCACCGGCCCTGCGGACCATCAGGGTGCGCTCCACCTGGTAGAGCGCCATCGGATGGTTGCGGACCCGGCCGGTGACCTTGCGGGCCGCGTCGGTGCCCAGGTAGTGGCCCCGCCCGACGCCCAGGTCCGCGCGGACCAGCGGACCGCCCTGGAGGCGTACGTCGGTCTCGAGCCCGGGCAGCGTGTGGTTCGGACCCGCGGTGACCTGGAATCCGAACTTGGTCTCGCGGACGTGACCGCGCTGGTTCTGGTACGTGGTCTGGGTGAGGTCGCGCACCTCCGCCTTGACCGATTCGGTGACCAGCACGGCCCGGTGCGGCACCGAGCGTTCCACGACCAGGTGCCCCATCGGCCGCTGGCCGCTGCCCTGCGTCAGCTCGGGACCGCTGACCGGTCCGGTGAGCCGCCCGAACAGCCCGAGCAGCCGTCCCGGGCGGACGTACGAGACCAGCGTGCGGTGCGCCGAACTGCCGGGGCGTGCCCCGGAGAGGGCCAGTGCGATGTCCTCCGGCGGGGTCGTCAGGTGAAGGGCGGTGGAGTCGTTCAGCCGCGGTTCCACCCCGTCCGGGAACGTCAGGGTCTCCGGTGCCCGGCGGGGTCCCGTGAACGGCACGGTGAGGTCGTCCGGCAGCCGCCAGCTCAGCCCGTCCCGCATGCCGAACTCCGCGGTGTGCACGCGGGTGCGCTGCCAACGCGGCCCCGCGGCGGGACCGGTCGCCGCGGTGTCCGTCCGGGTGGCCTTGGGCGCCTCGGTGACCCGTCGCACCGTCACCCGGTAGTGGACGTCGTCCAGGTGCAGGTGCGAGCCCTCGTGGGCGCGGTGCTCGGCCTGGTTGTACGCCGTGGTGCCCTGCGTGTAGTCGGTCCTGCGGCTCCAGCCCAGCGACGTACCGATCTTCAGGAGCCAGTTGAGCGGCGGCCCCATGCCCACGCCGCCGGCGATACGGCGCCCGACGCCCACACTGCGTCCGCCACCCGTACCGGCCTGCCCACGCCGCATCGTGTCCACCCGGACCGTGGCGCCACCGACGTCGGAGAAGCGTTCCCACCGGTGGTACGGGACGGCCTCGACCGTCATCTCCAGGCCGACCCCGGACTTCTCCCGGCCCACAATGCGGGCGCCGCGAGGGGCGGTGAACGCCGAGGGCTGGTAGGTCAGCAGGCGCAGCAGCTCCGCCTCGTCGAAGTGCGCACGCGTCGACGCCGGCAGCTTGTCGAGGATCTCCCGCGCCACCAGCTGGGGCGAGCGGAGCGTGAGCGTGCCGGGCCCGGTGAGCAGCCCCGTGGACGTCCCCTTCGGCGCCCCGGGCGGGGCGGTGTCGCGCGGGTCCGCGCCCGGCCTGATGAGGACACCGGGCAGCCTGCTGCCGTCCTCGAAGGTGACGGTGCGCGGTGCCGGCCCCGGCGGACGGACGTCGTCGCCGGTCAGCAGACGGGCGGGGCGGTGCCGTTCGAGTTGGGTCTCCAGCGGCACCGGGTCGCCACGGTCGGGGGTCTCGGCATCGTCGGGACCCGTGATCCCGGCCATGCTGCGCAGCCACTCACCGAAGGGGTCGGAACCGTCCGGCTGCGCGTGGAGCGGCGGCACGGGCGGCGTGACCGGGTCCGGCTCGGACTCGGTTCCGGGAGCCGGGTCCGGCTCGGACTCGGTTTCCAGGCCGGGCTTCGCTCCCGGGTCCGGCTTCGCTCCCGGGTCCGGCTTCGGTCCGGGCTCGGATTCCGGGTCGGACGCGGGCTCCGGGGCGACGGGGACGAGCGCGTCGTAGTGATCGCTCCCGTTGTACGCCAGGTGCAGAGTGCCGCCGGTGCCTCCGGGGTGCAGCTCGGTGACGAGGAGCGCGCCCGTCGTGTGCGGGTCGGGCCGCACGAGGCGCAGATCGAGGTCGAGGGTGTGCGCCAGCGCGTCCGGGAGCAGGTCGGCGAAGGGGGACGACCACAGCCCGGATCGCTCCGCGGCCGCGGCGAGCAGGCCGCGTCCGCCGAGCCGCCGCGCGTCGGCGGGGGTGGGCGCCACCTGTGCGAGCTGCGGATAGTCGCTGTCGGCCAGGATCTGCCGCCACTGGTCGGCGTCGCCGTCGGTGACGACCGCCTGTGCGACGCGGTTCCAGGCGTCGGTGATCACGCGGTGCTCCCCCGCGTCGGTCACGCCGGCCAGCGCGCGTATCCGCAGGTCGTCCACCACGGTGAACACCGGGTCCGGCACGAGGGCGTCGGCGACGGTACCGAGCTCGGACCCGGCGACGCGGTCACGCACCAGGCCGCGCAGCCCGGCGATGCTCCGGGCGGCCCAGGCAGGCGGCACGTCGCGGCCGCGGGCACTGTCGAGCACCGCCCGGAAGAGGCAGTTCCCGTCGCCCGGGACGTCCACCCGGCGGAAGGCGAGGCCCTGCGTCCGGACGAGGTCCGCGGGGTCGGACGTCGTCGCGGGGCCCTTGCCCTTGCTGAACAGCGCCAGGCTCTCGGCGAGGCTGTCCGGACGGTTCCGCGCCGACGGCTGCAGCGGATCGGGGCCGCGCACGTCCTCCTGCGAGACCGGTGCGGTCGCGGGCCCGCCGGGAGGCAGCGTGGTCGGTGCGGTCCAGGTGAGCTGGGCGTTGTTGTTCCCGGGGCTGAACCGGAGCAACGGCGCACCGCCCGGGCCCTGATGAGAACCGACGATCTTGTCGAAGAGCGACTTGTCGAAAGCCGTCGGCGGATTCCAGAACATGTGCGCGCCGTGCATCACGGCCATGTCCTTCGCCCGCATCTCCTCGATCAGCGCGTCATGCGCCGGAAGCGAGATCCGCTCACCGTCAGGCGTAGAGATGTCGAACACATCATGATCACCGGTGAGAGGACGCCGCTCACCATCCCGCCCCGTCCCGTAGACCACCCCGTCCCGGACGAAGAACCTGTTCTCCGACTCCAGACCCGCCATCTGCCCGGCAAGCTCATGGAACTCCGCCGACCGCTCATTGAAACGCGACAGAACCCGGTCCCGATCCCCCTCCGGAACAACCCCCACATCCGCCAGCACCGGCTTGAAATAACCCACCAGCCCGACAACCGAAGGATCAGCACCCAAAAAGACATCGACGTCATTGACCGTCTTCGCCTTGATCTCCGACGGCTTCGGCAACGCACCCGCCTCGAGCCACTTCGGAGCCAGCGGATTCGTCGGCCGCACATCGATGACCACGTTCCTGTCCCGCGCCAGATCACGGAACTCCTTGAACCCCTTCTCCGCCATCCCGTACGTATGACGCGCCGCATACGAATCGACCTCACCCGCCCCGAGCGGCACGGTCCAGGTGAGTTCGGCGTTGTTGTTCCCGGGGCTGAACCGGAGCAACGGCGCACCGCCCGGGCCCTGATGAGAACCGACGATCTTGTCGAAGAGCGACTTGTCGAAAGCCGTCGGCGGATTCCAGAACATGTGCGCGCCGTGCATCACGGCCATGTCCTTCGCCCGCATCTCCTCGATCAGCGCGTCATGCGCCGGAAGCGAGATCCGCTCACCGTCAGGCGTAGAGATGTCGAACACATCATGATCACCGGTGAGAGGACGCCGCTCACCATCCCGCCCCGTCCCGTAGACCACCCCGTCCCGGACGAAGAACCTGTTCTCCGACTCCAGACCCGCCATCTGCCCGGCAAGCTCATGGAACTCCGCCGACCGCTCATTGAAACGCGACAGAACCCGGTCCCGATCCCCCTCCGGAACAACCCCCACATCCGCCAGCACCGGCTTGAAATAACCCACCAGCCCGACAACCGAAGGATCAGCACCCAAAAAGACATCGACGTCATTGACCGTCTTCGCCTTGATCTCCGACGGCTTCGGCAACGCACCCGCCTCGAGCCACTTCGGAGCCAGCGGATTCGTCGGCCGCACATCGATGACCACGTTCCTGTCCCGCGCCAGATCACGGAACTCCTTGAACCCCTTCTCCGCCATCCCGTACGTATGACGCGCCGCATACGAATCGACCTCACCGGCCTTGGGCGGCTCGGGCGTCGGCTGTTCCTGCGGGCCGGTGGCCGTGGGCGCCGGGTCGCTCAGGCGTCGAGCCAGCTCGGCGGTGTCCTCGGGGCCGAGGGCCAGCTCGGACAGCGGCAGCGGTGCGCTCGACAACGACCAGGCGACGTCCGCCGACGGCGCGTAGGAGAGTCCCCGCACGTCCTCCCGCGAGACCGACGTGGTCGGAGACAGCTGGGCGGGCGGCGGGGGCAGCAGGTCACCGAGCGTGGTCTCGGGCCCCGCACCGGCCCGGAGCCCGGCGGCCGCGCGCAGGAACGCCGTGTACTGCTCGACCGTGGGGTCGGCGGACGGGTCGGCCGTCGTGGCACCGGTGGCGGTGTGCCAGTCGGTGACCATGCGGCGCAGCAGGTCCGGGGTCATGCGGCCGTCGCCGTAGCGGGCGGCGCTGTCCGCGTTCAGCCAGCGCAGACCGTCCACGTAGGCGAGACCGGCGAGCAACTCCGCGTTCTGGGGGCGCTGTTCGGCGTCCGGTCCGAGGACGTCGCGCAGTGTACGGATCTGCTGGAGGGTGCGGGCCCGGGCGAACGGGTCGGCCGGACCGGGGCCCGCGTGCAGACCGGCGTCGCGCGCTGCCCGGTCCAGGTCCGCGCCCTTGGGTTCCGGGGTGAACAGCCTCCAGCGGCCCGGCCCGTCCGCGCCCTCTGTGAGCACCGCGCGGACCTCGCCGTCCCGGCCGCGGGCGGTGCCCACCTCGGTGGTCGGCGCGTACACCTGGCGCCCGGTCCGGTTCGCCACGTGCTGTGCCACGGGCAGGCCGGCGATCTGCGGCTGCTGTCCGGTCTCGCAGGCGTAGAGCACCAGCGGCCGGTCCTCGTCCCCGTCCACCGCCCAGGACTTGAGCACCTCACCGAGCTGGACACCGCTCATCTTCACGCTGGGCAGCGCCGAGTCGTCGGTGCCGAGCGTGACGGTACGGGGGGTGCCGTGGGTCACGAAGTAGTCGGCTCCCCGTTCCGTGTCCGCACCGGGGAGCGGGGCCGGGGGACCGGTGAAGACGGTGCGCGGGGAGGACTGCTGGGCTTCGGTACCCGCGGCAGGGTCCGTCCCGACGCGCGGGGACGAGGCGGGGGAGCCGCCGTCGGACACGGTGCGTACCCCACGGAACGTGTCCTGGCCGAGCAGCGCCCGGCGCCCCGCGTCGCGTCGCGTGCCGTCCTCGGCCGGGCTCTGCGAGATGGTCAGGGTGCGGACGGCACGGCCAGGCTGGGTCTGCACCGCCGTGTCCGGTACCAGGCGCCGCAGTTGAGCGACGGGCACCGTGATGCCGTCCAGGGTGACCACGGCCGGCTCGTCCGTCGGCCTCCCGGTCCCGTCCCCGTCGGTGTCACCGGAGGCTGCGCCGCTCACGGGGCGTACGACGATCCGGGCCTGCGGCGGGGGAAGGACCACGGGCTGTGCCGTGGGCGAGGTCTCCGCGGTGACCGGGGCGAGCGGGGGCGGGGTGCCGCCGTTCCCGGGGCCGTGTCCCGTGCCCTGGCCGGGAGCCCGTCCGCCGGACCCGGCGCTGTCGCTGTCGCCCGCCTCCAGGTACACGTCGGTGGCCGGCTCGCTCCAGGGCCGCGACAGGGTGGCGAGCTTGTCGGCGGCGGACGACGTGGGAGGCGTGGAGTCCCGGGCGACCGGGTCGCCGTGTGCGGGGTTCACCTTCTCCGTGGGGCCCGTCGGCGGGGGCGTGGGGGTGGAGGTGACGGCCGCGTCGGTGTCCGTGGTGCTCTCGGTGGCGGGGCGGGGCATCGGGCCGAGGGCGTCGGCGAGCGGCAGCAGCACGTCCGCGCCGGGGAACGCGGTGTCCACGGTGCCGTCAGCCGTCGCTGCGGGCGTCGGGCCGGTGAGGGTGCGGACCTGGACCGGGGCGCCCGGCCCCTCGCGGGTCAGCTCGACCGCGGCGCGTACCGGGCGTCCTGTCCCGTCGGGCGCGACGGCCGGCCCGAGCACGACGGCCCGGTCGGTTCCCGCGCCGTCCAGCAGTTCGGCCGCCTCCCGCGAACCCTCACCCGGCGGCGGCAGCTGCGACACCACGATCGTCAGGGGCGGCGCCGTGGTGGAGGCGGGGTCCACGGCGCGTGTGGGGTCGGACTTCACGTCGGTGGTGCCGCTGACATCGCGTACATCGCCGGAGTCGGCGAACGAGCCGACGGTGCTCACCTTCGGCGGAGCCGTGACGGTGTCGGCAGCGGGGCCGGGAGTGGTGTCGGTGGTCGGGTCGGCGGCCGGAGCGGTGGGGGCGTCCACCGTGGTGCTGTCGCCGACCGGGGCGGAGACGTTCCCGCCGGGGCTCGCCATGACGTCGGGGTCCGTCGTGGCCTCGGGCATGTTCGGATCGACGGTCTCCGGAGCGGGGGTGCTCTGCGGGGAGTCGTCCGTCGTGGTCGGCGAGGAGTCCACCGGAGCTGCGCCCTCCGGAGCACGGGTGCCCTGCGGGGAAGTGGCGGAGGACGTGGGGGCACCGCCCGCCGTGGGCACGCCACCCGGTCGGGCGCCGCTGCCCGTCGCGGGGGTGGTGGAGGCCGTGGGGCTGCCGCCCGTGGCGACGGGAGTGGCGTTCCCCTGGACGCCGGGCACGGCGGCCGCGCCGTCGTTCCGGCCCGCCGCTTCCCCCGGGGACGTCCGGAGGTCGCTCTCCGGAGACCCCTGGATGTCGCTCTCCGGAGCAGCCTGGACCACGCTCTCGGGAGACTCCTGCGTGCTCCCCTCCGGAGCACCCTGGGCGTTGCTCTCGGGAGACCCCTGCGTGTTGCCCTCCGGGGTCGGCGACGTCACGGCGGAATCCACCGGAACGTCCACGGTGACGTTCTCCGGGGACGTTCCGGGCGCGGCGCCCGGCCCGTTCTCCACGTTCTCCGGCGTCGCGTCCACGCCGTGGTCCACCACGAGGTCGGCGTTGTCCCCGGTCGGACGTACGGCGGAGTTCCCGGCGTTCGTGCCGGACGTGCTGCCGGAGGTGCCGGGACCGTTCACCGCACCCGGCCCGTCCACCGCGCCGGTACTGCCCGCCGCACCGGACGTGCTGCCGGAGGCACCGGCGCCGTTCACCGCACCCGGGCCGTCCACCGCGCCGGGCGTGGCGCCCACGGCGATCGGGGCGTCCACCGTGACCTGCGTGCCGAAGCCGTCGAGGGCGCGGCGGACCTCGTCCGTGTCGATCTGGTTCGCGGGGCTGCCCCCGGCGGGCACCACCCGGACCTCGGGCAGCTGCGACAGATTGCCGTGCAGGCTGTCGCGGACACCGATCTCGGAGGTGCCGGGCGGCTGGGAGCCGCGCAGGGCGGCCAGGTCACGCAGCGCCTGCTCACGCACCTCGGCCGGGCCTTGGTGGACCTGCTGCCACAGCGCGTTCTCGGTGGCGGTCACCGGCAACGGGCCCGGCGAGTAGGGCGGCGGGTCCAGGGACGTGTACGGCGGCGGGTTCTCGGAGACGTAGGGCGGAGGCGACTGGCTGCCGGTGGCGGCCCCCGGTCCGGTGGTCTGCTGGGAGACCGGCGGGATCGAGGTGGGCGTGGGGCCGTCCCCGCCCGTGGTGTCCGGACGCGAAGGGCCGTCGGTGCGGTCCCGGCCGCCCGCGGAGCGCGACGCACCGTCGTCGGAACCGGTGGTGCCGCCGGACACGGTGGGCGGCGGGTTGCGCAGCTTGTCGATGACGTGACGCAGCTCGGCGGCACTGTTCACGGCCGTGTCGCTGAGGGTGGCCTCGACCTGACTGCTGATGCCCGCGCCGACGAAGGTGGACCAGCTGGTGGACCAGTCGCCGTCGAAGGCTCCCTTGATCAGGATCTCGGCGAGCGCCTCACCGGATCCGGCGGCGAGGAAGTCGGCCGTGCCCTTCAATCCGTAGTGCCCGGCCAGCGCACCGGGCCGATCGGCATTGAAGCGCAGGAGCTGGTTGTTGCGCCACAGCTCGGGGTTGTTCCGGAAGGACAGCGGGTTGTTCCGGAAGGTGACCGGCGGGTTGCTCGAAGGGCCGGGGCCGTTCCCGTACGGGCCGGGACGGTCGTCGAAGAGGCTGTCGCGGTCGGGCTTCGGGCTGGGCTCGGGGGTCGGCCGGGGATTCGGTCTGTCGTTCGGCAGGTCGAGGTCGGGGGTGTTCTTCGGGTTGGGGGGGTTCTTGAAGTCGAGGTCCGGGGCGTTCTTGAGGAAGTTGTTGTCGAAGCTCTTGACGATGCCGCGCGCGAACTTGTCGAAGACGCTGGTGAGGAAGCCGGCCGCGGCTCCGAACGCGGCGGCCTTGCCGATGTCGCTCCAGTCGATGCCGTCGGGACGGCGTCCGTCCGGGGCGAAGTTCATCATCGCCATCCGTACCGCGAAGGTCGTGAACGCCTCGGCGAACGCCTCGGTCAGCGAGGGGGCGAGGTGCAGCCGCTGGAGCAGGTGGCTGAGCGTGGTGAGGATGAAGAACCGGCTGCGCATCTTGGCCAGCATGATCTGACTGGCCGAGGCGCCGCCGGTGAAGAAGGACATGGCCAGATAGATGGCGATCTCGATGAGCAGCCGGATGATCTCGGCGATGACCTGCCACTTGGACTCCATGATGTCCATGGAGGTCTTCCGCCGGCCCTCGGCGATCTTGTCGAGCTGCTCGGCGAAGTCGCGAAGGTAGTTCTTGCCGCCGTCGTCGATGAGCATGCCCATCGCCTTGCTGTACGACTTGGCGAGGTCGTCCGGCATGGACTCGCCGATGTCGTGGACCGACTTGTCGATCAGCGAGGACAGCCGGTCCAGCTTCCGGCCCAGGCCGGAGTAGGGCCGACGGCTCTCGTACGCGAGATCCTCGTCGGCGTCCATGAGCCTCTCCCCGGTGAGGATGAAGATCATGGCGTTGACCTCGGGCGACACCTGGATGCTCATCGGGAGCCGTCCTCGTGCCCGCGCGGGCAGGACGGAGCGGCCGCTCCCGTCGTGGCGTGGGAGCGGCCTGTGGCGCGGAGGTCAGCGACGCCCATGCCCGCCCGGGCCGTCGAGTCCATCGGTGTCGATGCGGTTGGTGCCCTGCTCGACGCTCTCGATGTTGCGGTCGCGGGTGTCCTTCATCATCCGTACGTTGCCGAGCGTGGCGTCGGTGATGCCGACCAGCGCGTCACGGATGGACAGCATGGTGTCCTTGGTGGTCTGCCGTTCCTTCTGCTCCTGCGGCTTCGCCTTCTCCGCGAACTCGCCCTCAGTTCCCGGCCAGTTGACCGTGGGCGCCAGCTCGTCGAGGAACTCCTCGGTCATGCTCCTGGTCAGGGTGCCGATCTCCTCCAACTGCTTGGCCAGGGCCTCGATGCGATGCGGGTCTACGTAGTACCGCTGTCCCATCGTCAGTCCTCTCCCTCTTCGCCTATCGCGTCCCGCCAGGCGGGCGTCGCCTGGGCATCACGCGCCGTGTCCCCGTCGTCCTCGCGCAGCACCTCGGGGCCGAAGATACGCTCCCAGTCCATCTCGAAGCCCTTGAGCTCCGGCACGTTGCTGCTGGGCTCGGTGAAGGGCGCCATCGCCTTCATCACATGGCGGTTCATCTTGAGGCGTGCCGCGTTCGCCGCCTCCAGAACACTGGCGGCCAACTCCTGCGGCGACATGTCCCGGTACTTGTTCTCCAGGAAGTCGATCCCGGTCAGCTCACCCTGCGGTCCCGCCGTGGCTCGGACCGCACGGTCGGAGGAGAGTGCCGCGAACGAAGCCGTCCGCAACTCGCGTTCGGTGCGTGCGACAGCCTCCTGGGCCGACTGCAGTTCGGCCATGGCCTTCTCGAGGCGCTTCTCCAGCGGTTCCGTCATGCTCGTTCCCTCCCTCTCCGTCCGTGTGTCCGTTTGTCCGGACGCTGCTCTCGCGCCCTCAGGCCCGTGTCCGGCCCTGGCCTCGTGTCGTCCGGGGACTCCGTTGATCTTGCCTGGTGACGACCCCGCTGCGGAAGCCGGGGTCGGCGCGGGCCCCTCTCACCGTGGCAGGCGCCGCTCCTGAACGGTGGTCACCGGCCGATCACCGACGGGGTGCCGCCTTCCTCCGTGCCCCACACGTCCGCGTCCTCCTCGAGGTAGTCGGCGGACGTGGTGGGCCTGCGGCCCGGTTCGGCCGGCTGCTCGGGGGAATCGCCGCCGGTGGTCGTCACCCGGGAGGCCGGTGAGAGGAAGGTGTCGCTGTCCTCCTGCCGGTTCCACGGGCTGCGCCGGCGGCGGGTGCGGCGCTCGCTCTCCTCGGCCGCGTCGACCAGGACGGAACGCACCCGCTCACCGTTGCCCTTCTCTCCGCCGGCGCCCATGCCGCCCATGCCGCCACCCATCGGCATGCCTGGCGTGCCGGGGGTGCCGGGGGCACCGGGCGCACCTCCGGCGCCCCCGGCGGCGGCGAGGGGGGTTCCCGCGCCGGCGGAGACGCTGTCGGAGAGGGGAGCGACCTGGCCCGTCGTCATGCCGTCCAAGGAGGCCCCCGGGATGCTGCCGCCCGACGCGCCGGCGGTCATCTGGCCACCACCGAGACCCAGTTCGGACAGCGGCACGTCGCGGCTGGTGGTGCCGCCACCGCCGCCCCCGCCGGAACCGTTGAGGCCACCGAGGTCACCGAGTCCGCCCAGCTCGTCGAAGATGCCGGAACTGTTGGTGGGTATCGACGAGTTGAGATCCTTCAGATCCACCGTCTCGGTCCTGCCCTGGGCATCGGTGACGGTGGCGACGCCGGTGTCCGGGTTGATGACCTGCTTGGAGCCGTCCGGGAAGGTGGTGGTCAGCTGGCCGTCATCGAGGAAGGTGGTGGAGCCGTCGGGGTTGTTCACCCTCGCCCCGTGGGTGAGATCGGTCTCCACGACGGAGCCGTCCGGGCCGGTACTGGTGAGCATCCCGCTCTCCGGATCGAAGCGCGTCGAGCCACCGTCCGCGAACATCGTGGCGAAGTCGCCGTCGACGAGCCCGGTCTGCCCGCCCGTCGGGGTATCGAGACCGTCCAGGTTCCCGAGCCCGCCCAGGTCTCCCAGGTCTCCGAGGCTGCCGTTGCCGCTGTTCAGGTCGCCGAGACTGCCGAGGTTCTCGGTCGTGACGGTGCCGTCGGGGGCCGTGGAGACGGCCTGGCCGGTCGTCGGGTCCACGACCTGCTTCGTGCCGTCGGGGAACGTCGTCGTCAGCTTCCCGTCGTCACCCAGCGAGGTCACCGACCCGTCCGGATTGGTCACCTGCCCGAGGTCGCCCAGATCCTGCGTGGTGACACTGCCGTCCGGATGCGTGGTGGTCAGCTCACCGCTGTCCGGATCGAACGTCGAACTGCTGCCGTCCGGGAAGTCCGTCGTCAGGCCGCTCTCACCGAGCTCGACGCTGCCCCCGGTCGGCGTGTCCAGGGAACCACCGGCCCCGCTGTTCAGATCACCGAGGCTGCCCAGGTCACCGATCGAGTCGGTGGGCAGTGAGGAGTTGATGTCGCCGAGGTCCCCGAGGCCGCCGTTCCCACCGTTCAGGTTGCCGAGACTGCCGAGGTTCTCGGTCGTGACGGTGCCGTCGGGGGCCGTGGAGACGGCCTGGCCGGTCGTCGGGTCCACGACCTGCTTCGTGCCGTCGGGGAACGTCGTCGTCAGCTTCCCGTCGTCACCCAGCGAGGTCACCGACCCGTCCGGGTTCGTCACCCGCGCGCCGCTGCCCAGATCCTGCGTGGTGACACTGCCGTCCGGATGCGTGGTGGTCAGCACACCGCTGTCCGGATCGAACGTCGAACTGCTGCCGTCCGGGAAGTCCGTCGTCAGACCGCTCTCACCGAGCTGCGTGCTGCCCCCGGTCGGCGTGTCCAGGGAACCACCGGCACCACTGTTCAGTTCACCGAGGCTGCCGAGGTTCTGGCTGATGGCCTCGTTGGCCGCGTCCGTGGCGTTCTTCGTGCCGCCGGGGCCACCGTTGAGGTTGCCGAGACTGCCGAGGTTCTGGGAGACGGGCGGTGTGACCCCCAGGGGCGTCTGGTTGTCACCGCCGGGGTTGTTCACGTCGCCGAGGTTGCCGAGCTCCTCGGTGATCGTGTTGTTGAGGTCGTCGGGACCACCCGGATTGTTCAGGTTGCCGAGATCACCGTTGCTCTCGGTGACCGGCACGTTGAACAGGTCGTCGAGGTTCTGCGTGTTGACCGCGTTCGGATCGTTGAGGCCGCCGAGGCTCTCCTCCACGATCTTCTGCTGCTCCTCGGCCTCCCGCTTGGCCTCCTCCTGTTCGCGCTTCTGTTCCTCGCGCAGCTCGTCCTGGTACTTCTTGTCCTCGTCGCGCTGCTGGTTCTGCTCGTTCCGCAGCTCGTCCTGGAGCTTCTTGGCCTCCTCCTGTTCGCGCTTCTGTTCCTCGCGCAGCTCGTCCTGGTACTTCTTGTCCTCGTCGCGCTGCTGGTTCTGCTCGTTCCGCAGCTCGTCCTGGAGCTTCTTGTCCTCCTCGCGCTGAAGCCTCTGTTCCTCGCGCAGCTCGTCCTGGTACTTCTTGTCCTCCTCGCGCTGCCGCCTCTGTTCCTCCCGCAGCTCGTCCTGGTACTTCTTGTTCTCCTCGTTCTCCTTCTTGATCTCCTCCTTCTCCTCCTCGAGCTTCTTCTTCTCGTACTCCTCGGAGGCCGTGCTGGTCGACTTGGGCTTGGGCACGCTCTCGGCGAAGTCCTTGCCCAGGTCGAGGAAGTGGTTGTTCAGAGTCGACTGCACCTGACGGGCGGGGGTGATCAGCAGATCGTCGACGCCCTTGTTCCAGATCTCGACCGCCTTGTCGCCGACCTTGGCCCAGTTGGCGATGTCGGTGAGGTCCCCGTAGTCGGGGTGCACCTGGGAGAACCCTTCCTTCGGACTGTGGCTGACGGTCGTCGAGTAGCGGCTGGTGTAGGACTTGATCTCCGTCTTGGCCACGTTCTCGGCGTCCACCCACTGGGCGAGGTCGTCCAGGACGTAGCGCAGCACCCGGTGCGGGTCGTAGTAAGGGGACTTCGCCCACTTCAGCCACGCCGCCAACAGCGTGTTGGCGGCGTCCACCAGGTACGAGCGTCCCAGCGACAGCGCCCGCGAGTAGAGCGTGTTACCCGTTCCGGCCTCGTCCCCCGTGCCGGGCGAGGAGTTGAAGGTCTCGACGTAGCTGTCGTAGTTCTCGCGGACCTTCTTCAGCAGGCTCCGGAAGACGTCCGCTGCCTCGCCCTTCCAGCTGGCGTCGTCACGGCCGAAGCGGTCCTCCCAGTCCTTGAGCAGCGGCGCCTGGTCCTTGAAGAACTTGGCCGCGAAGTCGAAGGACTCCCCCGTGCGATTGAAGGAGTTCAGGTCCACCACGGCCTCGTCGGCCACCCCGAGGTTGCTGAACCGGGCGTTCTTCGTGTCGCCCGTCAGCAGTTCGAGAAGCGCTGCCCGCGGCCCGTTCATGTACTGGGCAAGCGGGATGGTGCTCATCTTGTCCTTGTTGTAGTCCGTGAACTCGTTTCCCTCACGGACCTGGACGTTGTTCACGTCGTCGGAGTCGGTCCCGGCGAAGATGACCTCCTCGCCGGCCTTCACCCGCCCCTCGAAGACGATTCGGGCCTGCATGATGGAGCGCTTCTTACCGCTGTCGAAGAACCATATGTCGTAGTCCTCGCCCTTGTTCTGCAGGAAGCCGGAGTCCTTGACGAGCAGGCCGAGGCTGCGCTCCTTGATGTCCATCCGGAAGAGCTTGCCGCCGTGGTCGGAGCGGAGCTTGTCGAAGATGGTGGCGCGGTCGGGTACCGGATAACCGGTGATGTGGGTGACCAGGCCGGCCCAGGTGTCGGACGATGCTCCACCGACGTCCTCGTACTTGTCGACGTTGCCGACGGATGTGGAATCGTACCTATCGGGCACCGGGGACCCTTTCTGGTCTGTTGTCGTCCGCGCCGGCGCGCCGCCCCGTCGTACGGACGTGCAGCCGGGTCTCTCTCACAGCGTGTGCCGGGCGGGGCGCCGATGCCTCGCACGGCACGGGATCAGGTCTCGTTCGTCTCCGAAGACCCGCTGGTGAGCGTGTCGACCTCGTCGAAGGTCTGCAGCAGCGTCTGGGCGTCGATGGCGTCCAGGTTCTTGTTCTTGGTCTTGTTGGCCTCTTCGATGGTGTCGGTGAGCGCTTCCTGCAGCTCCTTGAAGAGCTCCATCTGGTCGCCGAGAAGCTTGTCGATGGCCTCGGCCGCCGTCCGGACACCTTCGATCAGCTTGGGTCCCGAGACCAGGGCCTCGGTGGCCATCTTGCCGATGCGCAGAAGCTGCTGGCCCTGCACGAGGTTGTCCGGGCTGGTGTGCCCGTCGATGAGGTCACCGAGCGGCCGGATGTTGGGCGCCTCGCCGTCCTCCCGGTGCTTCTTCGCCTTGGTGTACACAGGCTGCACCTCGTTGTCCCGGAAGTTCTCCATCTGCTTGAGGTCGAAATGCTTGACGTCGGCCTTCTCACCGGCCATGGGACGTCCTCCTGCCGTTCGGTACCGGACGGAACGCGGGCCGGCCGGACGAAGTGGAGTCCGGCCGGCCCCGGGGACCTGCCGTGCGGATCGTGCCGGGGAACGCCCCGGCACGATCCGCACGCAGGGCCTCAGCGAGCTCGCACGTTGCCCCAGTTGTCGGCGCTCCTGCGCTCGTCACGGGAGTGGTTGTCGTGGATGCTCTGGACCAGTTCACCGCTGTCGCCCAGGAGCAGGGCCATGTTCTTGGTGGCCTGGTCCCACTCCGCCTGGACTCCGCGGTACATCTGCTGGTCGTCACCCTCCCAGGACATGACGAGCGGCTTCAGCTCGTCCTCCAGGTTGTTGAGGGTGGTGATGATCTGCTGGGTCTGGCCCTTCAGCTCCTCAATCGCGTTCCGGACCGTGGCGTACTGCACATCGATGATGCCGTCGGCCATGACGTCTCCTCTCGGGTGGCCGGGCGTCGAGGCCCGGGAAGCTCACGGGTGCCGGCCTCTTCGCAGGGGCCGGTTGCCGCTGGGGGGTCGGGTCAGCGCAGCGCTTCGAAGACACCCTGGCTGGTCTTGCTGTTGAGCACCTCGGTCAGGTCCTGGTTCTCCTTCGCCAGGCGGTTGGCCGAGGTCACGTTCTCCTGGAGCGCGTCGATCATCTTGCTGATCTGGACGACGACCTTCTGCGCTTCGGAGTTCCAGCTGCGGAAGAGCTTCAGCAGAGCCTGACCCTCGTCGCCGCCGACACCCGAACGCGCCGCGACCTCGGCCACGTTGTTCTGGATCTTCTCGACCGCGGCCCGGGCCGACTCCAGGGAGGAGACACCTCCCAAGCCCTTGGCATATTCCGCTTTCCTGCCGGAACCGTCCGCCATGTCACGCTCCCTTCGTTCAGGCGAGTCTCCTCGCACCGTTGCCCGCTGAGGCTAAGGAGAATCCACCGTCCGGCGCAACGGATGCTGGGGAAATTTGAGCATAGGTCAGCTCGCCGGAATCTCTGCGCGGCAATGGAGTTGTCGAGATGTTTCCGCAAAATGAACGCGTGTTACCCGGCGGGCCGGGCCGATGGGCCGCCAACGCCCCGTTCCGAATCATGCGGTCACCGAACGGGCGCGGTCCCGCCGCGAACGGTCATCGAAGACGCCCGTTCCAGGTGAAGCGGGCAGGTCTCAGGATCAGACCTCCGGGAGCGTGACGCCCAAAAAAGTTTGAGCAAATTCTGAGCTTTCCCGCCGCGATCGATGCACGACGAATCCACCTCAGAGCGACGAGAGCGCAGCATAAAGTCACAACTGCCCTCGGCGTCTCATTCTCCGAAGCCTCAGTAACGGGTTGCCGGGTGTCAGGACGTGGAGCCGGCCGCCCTGGCCGCACCCTCGCCGGCAGCCTGGCCCACCCGCTCCGCTTCGCCCTTCTCGGCCCTCTCGCCGCCCTGCTCCTCCGGGTCTTCGGCACCGCACCGCGGAGCCGTGACCTTGGGCTGCGCGGCACCGGACGCGGCTGCCGGATCGAGGTCGGCGCCGGTCGGGAGGGCTGCCAGCATGGGTGCGGGGACCGAGCTGATGTCCTTCTCGGCGTAGCCGAGCGCCGCCAGGGAGTCCTTGGCCGAAACCCGGTACTTCACACCGTTCTCCGCCACCAGGTAGGTGGTGCCGGCGTGCGCGGCGCCACTCGCGTGCAGGGCGCGGACGAGCGCCCCGTGACCGGGACGCACCACCGTGACGTCCGTCCTCACACAGGCCGCCTCGAGCGGCTGCGCGGTTCCCTCCGAGACGGCGACCGGGGCGAGCTCGGCGAGCGGTACCAGCACCGACTTGATCCGCGCGCCGCCGTTGTCGCCGTCCACCTGCGCGCACAGCGCGGTGCCGCGCGGCGCCGACTGCGGGGTCGGCGGCGTCTCGGGCAGCTCCGCGGATCCGGCCGTGCCCGAGCCCTCGGCCCTGTGCTCGCGCAGCGCGTCGGCACCGAGCGCACGCACCTCGGGCGACTGCCCCTCGTAGGCGTCCTTCTGGGTCGCCGGGTCGCCCAGCACGAGCGCGGCGCCGAGCCGGGTCAGCGGCACCAGGCCGTCCTTCCGCAGCAGGTGGTACGTGCTGCCTCCGCCGGGCACGCTGACCTTGAACAGCTGACCCGTCCGGCTGGCCTCACCGCCGAGCTCGGGTCCTTCGGCGCCGCGTCCCTCGACCTCGGGGGGCTTCAGGGCGGGCCCGGGAGCCAAGGCGTCGAGGAAGGCCGCCGAGACCGGCATGGCCTGCTCGGAGCCGTACCCGAGAGCGGTACGGGCGTCGGAGGCGCGGTCCAGCGCCAGCCTGCTGCCGCGCCACACAAGGTACTCGGTACGGTCCGGGCCGCGTACGAGAACCCCGCGGTCGGCACCGACACCGCGGGAGTCCAGGGGCGCCCCGGCGACCACGGTCGTGGCTCCGGGCTTCTCCACCCCGGTTCCCCCTGCGGCACCCGAGGTGCTGGCCAGGGCTCCTCCCGGCCCGGTGACGCACATGTGCCAGGCGCCCTCGTCGAGTTGTCCCGGTCCGGGCAGGCCGTCCGGCGCTCCGGGTATGCCGGCCGGGGACCCCACGGGGATGTCCCGCAGCGACGCGGTGGCGACGTCCACGGTCGGGAGGTCCGAGCCGCCGATCAGGCGTGCCGAGGCGTAGTTGCGCACCGGGTGCAGCACGCCGTCGGTGCCGGTCCACAGGTAGCGGGCTCCGGTGTCCCGGTTGACCACCAGGTTCCTCGCGTCACGCCAGCCGTCGTTGCCACCGGGGCGCAGCAACCCGTACACGGTGGCGCCCGCTCCGATCAGGACCGTCACCAGCACGCCGAAGACCACGCCCCGGGTGGTGCGTCCGAGCGGGCTCTCCGGGGCGTCCGGGTCGGCCGTCAGCAGGCCCGAGCTGAGCCTGCCCATCATGAATCCGTGGGCGTGTACCTGGTCGCGCTTGGACTGCACAGCCTCTCCTCAACTCGTTCTCGTGTGACGGCGTCCGACTGGCGTCGTCAGCCGAACAGGCCGCGCAGCCAGCCGAAGAGTCCCGCCACCCACAGGGTGAACGGCAGCAGCGCGACGGCGAGGCCGGTGTGCGCCAGCTCCGCGGCACGGCCCCAGTACGGCAGGACCCGGCGGCCGGGCAGCGTCCAGGAGGCGACGACGAGTCCCGCCGCTGCGGCGAGCAGCACGCCGAAGACCACCACCCGGCCGTCGGCTCCGCTGTCGAACGCCCAGGCCCTGGCCATCAGCAGCAGCCCCAGGGCCCCCGGCAGCGCCAGGGTCAGCCGCTGGCCGATGTGCACCAGACCCCGGCTGTGGAGGAGCAGCAGGAGGCTCAGCGCGAGTCCGGTCAGCACCTCGGGCAGGTCCGGCTTCTCGGCGAGGACCACCAGGGCTGCCGCGGCGATGGTGCCGGTACCGGCGAAGAGTGCGGTGACCCAGCGTCCGGCAAGTTCGGTGCGCTCGGCGACCTCGTCACCGATGTAGGGGTCGATGCCCTCCTGGAGCTGGCCGGCGGTGGACGGCAGCGCCGGCATCCGCATCCCGGCCAGTTTGAAGGCGAACGGTGCGACCGCCCCGGCTGCGAGGACGATCACCGTGGCGACCAGCGCCACCGCGGCCGGCACGTCCAGGCCCGTGTACCCCATCAGAACCCCGGCGATCGCCGTGGCCACCGCGACCATCGCGGTGGCCAGCAGGGCAGGGGCGCCGACCGCGGTGGCGGCCAGTGCGAGGACCGCGCCTCCCGCGCCCGCGGCACCCGCGGCCAGGAGCCGGGCGCCTGCGACCTGCTCCGCGTCGGGGCCGGTCAGGTCCCCGCCGGGCAGCACCCAGCCGACCAGCGCGAGGCAGGGTGCGACCAGCAGGGCGAGCGCGACGGCGGAGGCGCGGTCGCCGACCGCCCGGCTGGCGGAGCCGGCTCCGCGAGCAGGAGCAGACCGACCAGCGCCGCGCAGGCCGCCCGGGAACCACCGGAGCTGGTCGTCACCCCCGGCCAGAAGACCAGCATGAGGGCGGTCGCCACGGTCGCCACCGCGGTACCGACGAGCAGGCCACGCGCCGCTCCGGGAGACCACGTGCGCAGGCGCCTTCCCACGGTCTCGGCGATACCGTCCACCAGGTCGTCGAGCCGTGCCTCGGGCAGCGCCTCGGTGTGCGGGCGCAGGTAGAGCACGGCGCCGTCGGCCAGCCCGGCCCGCGCCAGGGTGGTCTCCTCGTCGAGCGGGGCGTCACCCAGTCGTTGGAGCACCCAGCCGGCGTGGTCGAGTCCGGCCTCCTCGGCCTCCTCGCCGACGTAACGCAGCAGTGTGGGCAGCAGATCGGCGACCGGTACGTCGGCGGGCACCGCCAGATCGATGCTGACGCTCGGTGCACGTACGGTCAGGCGGCACGATTCGGCCACCGCGCTGTCGGTCATCAGCTGAACTCTCGTCTTCCGAAAGGCTTTGACAGGAGGACTTCCCCGCGAGGGGGGATGTGCGAACAGTACGGAAGGTCCGCGCGGCCGCGAACCGGGGGGCCGGGCGCGGAATGTGCCTCCGCGGACCCCGGCGACGACCACTCCCGCGTGGACAGGTCGTGTTCCGTGAATGCACACTACTGCCTACGACCACAGGGTCGCGCTGCGGACCGGACTCCATTTATCCGGTATGTGGTTGGCCATCACGGAAGTTGCCCGCGCCCGGCCATCCGCTCGAAACATTCATCCGGCGTTCACCGCGCGTCGCGTGGGGCCCGGAGAATCGGTGCGGTGCGGCCCTTTCCACCGCCGGGTGCGCCGGAATTCCGGTGCGGGCCGGAGAGTTCAGTGAACCGGAGGTTCTGTTCCCTTGAGTGTCGTGCTGTTTCGTCGCCCGGCCCGCAGGCGCGGGCCGGAGATGCCCGAAGGGCAATTGACCCTCCAGGAGCCGCCGGTCCTCGCCGAGACGGTGCCCGACACCTCGGCGATCTGGACCTATCTGCCGATGGCGCTGATGTCGGTCTCGATGATGCTGATGTTCCTGCGCCCCGGCGGCGGGAACGGCGTCTTCATGTACCTGGCGATGGGCGTCATGGCGCTCTCCGCCGGTGCCATGCTGCTGGGTCAGCTGATGCGGCGCTCCAGTGAGCGCAAGCAGCGCCTGAAGGGTGAACGCCGCGACTACCTGCGGTACCTGGCCCAGATCCGCAAGCGGGTCCGCGCCACCATCACGGAGCAGCAGCGGGCGCTCGCCTGGCGCCACCCGGAGCCCGCGTCGCTTCGCTCACTGGCCCGCACCTCGCGACTGTGGGAGCGGCGCCCGGCCGACGAGGACTTCGGCGAGATCCGTCTCGCGGTCGGCGAGCAGCAGCTCGCACTCACCCTGAACCCGGTCTCCACCCGGCCGGTCGAGGACCTCGAACCCCTCTGCGCGCACGCCCTGCGCCGCTTCGTCCGCGCCTACTCCACCATCCCCGGGCAGCCCCTCGGCCTCTACCTGCGTTCGTCGGCCCGGGTCCTGCTGCGCCCCGAGGAGGCGCCCGACCAGGAAGCCTCCGGGCCGGGCGGCACCCCGTCCGGGGAGGCGGGCGAGGGCCCCGGCGGGGAAGCGGTGCGTGCCCTGGTGCGCGCCATGCTCGGCCAGTTGGCGGTGTTCCACGCGCCCGAGGAGCTGTGGATCGCCTTCTGCGTCAGCGACGAGCGGCGGCCCGACTGGGAATGGGCCAAGTGGCTCCCGCACACGCTGGACCCGTACGAGGAGGACGGCGCCGGACAGGCCCGCCGGATCACCGCCGACGTCACCGAACTCGACGACCTCCTGGGTGCCGAGTTCGCCGAACGCCCCGGCTTCGACCCGGAAGCGCGCCCCGGCCGCGACGAGCCCTACACGATCGTCGTCCTGGACGGCGTCTCCGTGCCCGAGGGCCACCGCTGGGAGGGACACGGCTACCGCAACGCCCTGGCCCTCGACATATCCGGGTCGCTGCGCTGGCGCCCCGGCCGCAACACCCTGAGGCTGACCGTGGGCTCCGACCAGGTGAGCCTGGTGCGCACCGACCGCAGCCGCAAGGAGCGCTCGGTGCCGCTCGGCCGGCCCGACCGGCTCGGCCTCCTCGGCGCGGAGTCGCTGGCCCGGCTGATCACCCCCCGCCGGATGAGCCTGGGCACCGACATCGCGCAGCCGATGGACACGGACGTGGAGCTGACCACGCTGCTCGGCATCCCCGACCTGCACCGGCACGACCCGCAGACCCTCTTCAACCGTCACACGGGCTCCGCACGGCTTCGGGTACCGATCGCGGTCGGCGTGGACGGCCGCCCCGTGGACCTCGACATCAAGGAGTCCGCGCAGGGCGGCATGGGCCCGCACGGCATGCTCATCGGAGCCACCGGCTCCGGCAAGAGCGAACTCCTGCGCACGCTCGTCCTGGGGCTCGCCCTGACCAACTCCTCCGAGACCCTCAACTTCATCCTGGTCGACTTCAAGGGTGGAGCCACCTTCCTCGGGCTGGAGGAACTCCCGCACACCTCCGCCGTCATCACCAACCTCGCCGACGAGGTCGCCCTGGTCGAGCGTATGCAGGACGCCCTGCACGGCGAACTGATCCGGCGTCAGGAGCTGCTGCGCTCCGCCGGCAACTACACCTCCGCCCTGGAGTACGAGCGCGCCCGCGCCGGGGGGACGGACCTCACCCCGCTGCCCAGTCTCTTCGTGGTGGTCGACGAGTTCAGTGAGCTGCTGTCCGCGCACCGGGAGTTCATGGACCTGTTCGTGATGATCGGCCGGCTCGGCCGCTCCCTCGGGGTGCATCTGCTGCTGGCCTCGCAGCGCCTGGACGAGGGCCGCATGCACCAGCTCGAGAGCCACCTGTCGTACCGCATCGGTCTGCGTACCTTCTCCGCCATGGAGAGCCGCGGCGTACTCGGCGTCCCGGACGCCTACGAGCTGCCTGCCCAGCCGGGCAGCGGCTACCTGAAGTCCGGGGTGGAGGCCCTCACACGGTTCCGCGCCGCCTACTCGTCCGGGACGTACGGGCGCCGCACCGGTGCGGTCGTCCAGGCCCGGGTGGCCAGCCAGGTGGTGCCGTGGACCAGCGGCTGGGTGGTGCCGCGCACCTTGGACCCGGCCACCGAGCCGGAGCCGGAGGCCGAGGAGACGGGCGAGGAGGAGGCCCTGCTCGACGTGGCCCTCGACCGGCTGCGCGGTTCCGGCCCCGCCGCCCACCGGGTGTGGCTGCCGCCGCTGGACGAGCCCTCCCCGCTGGACGTCCTGCTGCCCGGCATCGCCCCCGACCCGGAGCGCGGCCTCAGCGCCGCCGGGTGGTCCGGCACCGGACGGCTGCGGGTCCCGGTCGGCCTCGTGGACAAGCCCTTCGAGCAGCGCCGCGACCCGCTGGTCGTGGACCTCTCCGGAGCCGGCGGGCACGTCGCCGTCGCGGGCGGTTCGCAGAGCGGCAAGTCCACACTCGCCCGCACGCTCATCGCCGCCCTGGCCCTCACCCACACACCCGCCGAGATCCAGTTCTACTGCCTCGACTTCGGCGGTGGCGGTCTCTCGCAGCTCGCCGCCCTTCCGCACGTCGGCGGGGTCGCGGCACGGCTCAACCCGGAGCGGGTGCACCGTACCGTCGCCGAGGTGATGACGCTCCTCGCCCGCCGCGAGCAGTTCTTCGTGGACCACACGCTCGACTCCATGCAGTCCTACCGTCGCCGCCGGGCCGCCGGGGAGTTCCCCGACGAGCCGTTCGGCGACGTGTTCATGGTGGTCGACGGCTGGTCCACGGTCCGTCAGGACTACGACGACCTGATCCCGAAGTTCAACGAACTCGCCGCCCGGGGGCTCAACTACGGCATCCACCTGATCATCACCACCACGCGCTGGGTGGAGCTGTCGGCCCAGGTCCGTGACCAGGCGGCCACCCGCCTCGAACTGCGGATGGGTGACCCGATGGACTCCGAGATCGACACCCGCAAGGCCCGCTCGGTGCCGCGCAGCGGTGGACGCGGCATCACCGCGGACAGCAAGATGCACTTCCTCGCCGGGCTGCCCCGGCTGGACGGAAGCGGCTCCCTGGACGACCTCGGCGACGGGGTCACGCACCTGGTCGCGGAGATCTCCCGGCACTGGACGGGCGCACCCGCGCCTCAGGTCCGGATGCTGCCGCACAGGCTCCCGGTATCCGATCTCCCGGAGCCCGAGGCCACCGAGGGCGGGGGCATGCGTATCCCGCTGGGCATCGACCAGGACGCGCTGGAACCGGTCTGGCACGACTTCAGCCGTACACCGCACCTGATCGTGGTCGGTGACACGGAGAGCGGCAAGACCAACCTGCTGCGCGGCATCACCAGGAACATCACCACCCGCTACACCCCGGAGGAGGCGAAGATCATCGCGGTGGACTACCGCCGCACCCTGGTCGACGCCATTCCCGAGGAGTACCGCATCGGGCACGTGATCTCCTTGGACAACCTCAAGGAGACGATCGAGGGCGCGGCCCGCGCGATGAAGTCCCGTGTCCCGGGCGCCGACATCGCGCCCGCCCGGATGCGCAGGTGCGACTGGTGGACCGGTCCCCGCCTGTTCGTCCTGGTCGACGACTACGACATGGTCTCCGGAAACTCCTTCCAGAGCCCCTTCGAACCGCTCTTCGAGAATCTGACCCTGGGCTTCGAGATGGGTCTGCACCTGGTCGTCGCCCGCAGTGCCATGGGTGCCGGCCGTGGCCTCAGCGACGGGCTCATCCGCCGCCTCGACGAGGCCAACAACCCCGCGGTCCTGCTCTCCTGCCCGCCCACCGAGGGCCGTCTCTTCGGCGACGCGAAGCCCCTCAACCTCCCGCCCGGCCGGGCCCTCCACATCGCCCGCCGCCGGCCGCGTCTCATGCAGACGGCGCTGATCGAGGAGAGCCGGAGCCAGGACTGACAGGACGCACGACGACGACACCCTCCCGAGGTCGGCCTCGGGAGGGTGTCGTCGTCATGCCACGGATCAATCAGTCGGACGTCGTTCCGGCCGCTCCCGCCGGGCGCCACCCCCGGGCGCGGGCCCGGGACAGGGCGAAACCGGCCCAGAGGACGGCGAGGACGGCCGCTGAGCCGAGCAGGACGAAGAGGGTGGCCCGGCCGGTGGCGCGGTCCGTCGCGGCGGTGTCGCGGACGGTCACGGGTTCCGCTCCGGCCTTGTCCCCGGGCCCGTCGGACCCGGCAGGCTCACCGAGGACGGAGGTGACGGCGGCGTAGGCGTCCAGCTGGGGGATGTCGGCGGGGTAGGCGGTGGCCGTCAGACGGCGGACGACGTCCTCGGGCGAGTCGTCGGGGTGGGCGGCGCGGACGGCCGCGACGGCTCCCGCGGCGTAGGCGGTGGCCACCGGGACGCCGCCGCCGAGGTAGTGGCCCGTGCCCCGCGGGCCGCCGGAGACCACCCCGGCCCCCGGGGCGGCCAGATCGACGCCGTAGGTGGGCAGGGAGCCGTCCGGACGGACGCCGCCGGGAAGCATGTCGGCGACCGAGAGGACGCCGGGCTCCCCGGCCGGCCAGTACGTGCGGGCCGGGATCTCGTCGGACCCGCCCCGGGACGGCGGGTCAGGGGCGGCCGCCGCGACCACGACGGCGCCCGAACGGCGGGCCTCCGCGACCGCGCTGCTCAGCGCCGCGTCCTGCCGCGGCAGAGCCACCGCCACCGCGATCACTTCGGCACGGGCCCCGGTCGCCGCACGCAGCGCGTCCACCACCAGGTCCGCGCTCGCCTTGCCACGTCGGTCGGTGCCGCGCAGGGCCAGGATCTTCGCCTCCGGTGACACCCCGGCCAGCCGAGGGCTGTCCCCACCGGTCCCGGCGATCAGGCCGGCCAGGAACGTGCCGCTTCCGACGCAGTCGTCGGCGGCCTCACCGTCGGCGGTGACCCGGCCCTTGAGACCGGCCGCGCCGGGGGCGACACCGGTGCCGATCAGCGCGACGGTCACCCCGGCACCCGTGCTGTGCTGGTGCAGCCGGTCCAGGTCGAGGCGCTGGCGCGACCAGTCCTGCTTCTTCGCCGTCTCACGGGAGGCCGGGGTGCAGACCACCTCGTCGGCCTCGGGGTCGAGAGCGGAGGGCATGCCGGGAAGTTCCTGGCCCTTCTTCCCGTCGGCCGCGGGGACGCGCGAAGGGGGTGCGGCCTGCGCCGGAAGGGCGGTGGGCAGCAGCAGGGCGGCGGCGAGGCCGGCCCCGGACAGCAGGCGGGCCGCCCCGTTCCCCGGAGGCTTCATCGGGGTGCCACCTTCGGGGCAACGGCGGTGACGTCGGCGGGGAGGAGTACACGCAGGTCGTCCAGGGTGGGCGCGGCCAGCGAACTGAGCCGGCCCGCCTGACGGGTGACCATGGACTCGACCACCTGGCGGGCCAGCCGGGCGTTTCCGAAGGAACGGTCCCGCGGTATCGCGTCGAAGTACTCCTTGAGCAGGGGACCGGTGCCGGGCCCGCACTCGTAGCCCATGTTCGAAGCCTGGGTCCGCACGATCGTGACCAGTTCCTCGGAGGAGTAGTCGGCGAACGCGATCCGTCGCGGGAAGCGGGAGGAGAGGCCCGGGTTGGAGCCGAGGAAGCGTTCCATCTCGTCGGTGTAGCCGGCGACGATGACCACCACCTCGTCGCGGTGGTCCTCCATCAGCTTCAGCAGGGTGTCCACGGCCTCCTGGCCGAAGTCGGCGCCGCCGCCGCGCGGGGTGAGGGTGTACGCCTCGTCGATGAACAGGACACCGCCACGGGCCCGTTCGAAGACCTCGCGGGTGAGCTGCGCGGTGTGGCCGATGTAGCGGCCGACCAGATCGGCGCGGGCCGCCTCGACCAGCTGGCCCCGGTCGAGCACTCCGAGCTGGGTCAGGACCTCCCCGTAGAGGCGGGCGACGGTTGTCTTGCCGGTACCCGGAGGGCCCGTGAACACCAGGTGGTTGCTGAGCGAGGGTACCGGCAGCCCGGCAGCCGCACGGTGGCGGGCCGTGGTGATGAGGTTGACCAGGTCGGCGACCTCGCGCTTCACCTCGGCGAGGCCGATCATGTCGCCGAGACGGGTCAGCGGGTCGTCGTCCGGAACGGCGGTGCCGGTGGCCGCCGACGCGGCGGTGGCGGAGACGTCTTCCGGCAGCAGGAGCCGCAGATCGTGCTCACTGACCTGCTGCTGCTCGGCGAGCCGGACCGCCTGTCTGTCCACCATCTCCTCGAACACCCCTCGTGCGGCACGGCCGTTGCCGAAGCCGGCGTCCCGTGGCATCGCCTCGAAGTGCGCGGCCAGAGCGGCGGCGGTGCCCTCGCCCAGCTCGTACTGGTGCTGGGTGCACATGCTCTCCATGATCGCGACCAGGTCGGGCACGGAGTAGTTCTCGAATTCGACGGTCCTCGAGAAACGGGAGGCCAGACCCGGGTTGGAGGCGAGGAAGGAGTCCATCTCGCGGGAATAGCCGGCCGCGACCACCACCACGTCGTCGCGGTGGTCCTCCATCAGCTTCAGCAGGGTGTCCACGGCCTCACGGCCGAAGTCGGCGCCACCGTTGCCGCTGTCGGAGGCGAGCGTGTACGCCTCGTCGACGAACAGGACGCCGCCGAGGGCCCGCTGGAAGGTCTCCGTGGTCTTGATCGCGGTACCGCCGACGACCTGGGCGACGAGGTCGGCGCGCGAGACCTCCACCAGGTGCCCGCTGCGCAGCGAGCCCAGCTCGGCCAGGATCGCACCGAAGAGGCGGGCGACGGTCGTCTTTCCGGTGCCGGGCGGACCGGCGAAGATGAGATGTCTGCTCATCGGCGGCGCCGACATGCCCAGTTGTTCACGGCGCTGGGCGAGCTGGGTGAGGTTGACCAGGGTCCGCACCTGCTGCTTGACGTTCTCCAGTCCGATCAGCGCGTTGAGGGCGCCGAGCGGGCCGTCCGCACGGTCCGGCGCGGGCGCGTCCGCGGCGCCGGAGCCGGCCGGGTCGGTGTTCTCGGCGCTGCCGGTGCCCCAGGCGTCCCGTTTGCCGTTGCTCACGCTGTTCAGGTTGTCCACCGCGAGACGTTCGCCGGGCACGGTCTGCACCAGACCGCCGCCCTCGTTCTCCCGTGCGTGGCAGTTGACGAGCGAGACCGGCGCGGTGGACTCCACCCGGAAGCCGTCCTGGGATCCGCCGGTGGCCTCACATCCGCTGAGCGAGGCGAGCGCGCCCTCACGGATCAGGTAGCCATGCCCCTTGGGGGCGTGCGCGGCGGTGCGGTTGGCCGTCAGTTCGCCGCCCGCGGCGACCACGACGGCCTCCTCGCCGGCTGTCTCGACGCGGAAGTCGCGGACGGTGACGTTGCCGCCGTCCTCGACCACCAGCCCGTTGGTGGCGGGGTCGGAGACCCCGCCACCGGCCAGGTAGAGGGTGCTGCCGGAGGCCACGCGCACACCGGCGCCCTTCGGACGGACGATCTCGCAGTCCTCGGCGCGGCCGCGGGCGTCCTTGGTCAACGCGATGCCGTCACCGGAGGGCTCCACCAGCCTGGCCCTGCGCAGCAACGGGTTGGCACCTCCGACGACCGCGACCGCGGGCGTGCCGCCGATCACCTCGAGGCGGTCGAGTTCCGGTGCCGAGTCCTCCTCCAGGAGCAGTCCGGGTCCGTCGCAGTCGCGGACCGTCAGGCCGGTCAGTGCCGGGGAGGCGGCCCCGGCGACCCGCAGCGCCGCGCCCTGCGCGCCGTCCACCCAGCAGTCCTCGAAGGTGCCGCGGGACCGGTCGGTGACCAGCACCCCGTGGCCGCGTGCGCGTGAGACGCGGCAGCGCCGCAGCACCGGGTCGGTGCCCCCGGCCAGCGCGATCCCGTTTCCGGAGGCCCCGGTGACGCGGACGTCCTCCAGGGTCGTACGGCCCGAGCTGCTCAGGTGCACACCCGTGCTGGTGTCGTGCACCACGGTGCGGACCACCGAGACGGAGCAGTTCCCTTCCAGGGCTATGGAGGGCTTGTCGGTGGAGGAGATGTCGCAGTCCTCCACGTTGCCACGGGTCTCACCGTTGGCGAGCAGGCCGTTGCCGCGGGCATCACGCACCGTGCAGTCCCGCATGCGGGCCTCGCCCTGCTCGGCGAGGACCAGGCCGCTGGTGCCCAGGTGTTCGAGCGTGCAGGACTCGACGGTGGTGGGGGTGGTCGAGGTCACGACGATGCCCGCGCCCTGCGGGTTGCTCACACGGCAGTTCCGCAGCGCGAGGGAGCCGGTTCCGCCGGCCAGCATCGCGGTCCATGCGGCGCCGATGATCTCGCAGCCGTCGAACGCGGCCTGCCCGCGCCGTACGTCCACCGCCGGCAGCTCGGCGTCGCCACCCCGCAGGGTCAGTTCGGAGAGCATCACGGCATCGGCGCGCAATGCGATCACGCTGCCCGAACGCGGCCTGATCTCCACCGTGCCCCGCCCCTCGGCGGCGGTGAGGGTGACCCTGGTGTGGATCACCAGGTTCTCGGCGTACGTCCCGGGCCGGACGCTGATGAGCGCCCCGGTACGGGCTGCGGCAAGCGCTTCACCGATCGTCGAAAAGCGGTCGGCGGGGCCGACCGACAGTACCTGGCGCGACACGCACCAACCTCCTTGCTACGGCGGCGTCTTCTGCGGACTCCCCGATTTCGCCGGGGACGCGTGCCGGCGAGCCGACGATGCCATCATGCCTCGTCCCCGGCGGGTACGGGTTCCGGGAGGGGTGCTCCCGGCATCGAGGAGCTGCGGTCAGGTGCTCCATTTCTGGGCGGGGTTGCCCGAACAGTGCAACAGCTGCAGCGCCGCCCCGCTGTTCCGGTTGGCGCCCGCGATGTCGACGCACATGCCGACGACGGTGTTGACCAGATCGTGGGCGCCGTTCAGAGCGAACTTCTGGGCGGCGTTGCCGTTGCACCAGGCGATCTGGATGGGGGTGCCGTCGCTGAAGTTCGCGTTGGCCACGTCCAGGCACAGACCCTTGATGCGGATGGTGCCGTCGGAGGCGAACTGCCACTTCTGCGCGGGGGCGCCGTTGCAGTCCCACACGTGCAGCGCCTTGCCGTCGCTGAAGTCATGGCCCGGTACGTCGATGCAGCGGCCCGAGAGATGGCTGCGGAAGGAGACGGGCCCACTGAGCGTGACGGCCGGAGCGGCGGCCTTCGCGGGCTGCTTCTTGGCGCCGTCGGACTTCTTCTCCGTGCTCTCCTTCTTCGGCTGCTCCTCCGGTTCGGCGGCCTTCTTCGGCACGTCCTTCGCCTTCTCCGGCACCGGGGCCTTCTCCACCGGCTTCTCCTTCGCCGGCTCGTCGGCGGCCTTCGTCTTCTCCGCGGCCGGTGAGGTGGTCTCGGCGGGGGTCACCGCGAAGTCACCGGGTGCCTCCGGGCCGCTCCCGTCGAGCACGGTCCCCGCGGCGGCGACCGACGTCCGCTCGGGGCCCTTGTCGTCGTTCCCGACGAGTATCAGGAAGGGCACCGACACGAGCAGCGCCCCCGCCACCGCCGCCCCGGCCAGTACCGCCTTGCCGGGCCTGCCCACGGGGCCGGCCTCGTGCTCCGGCCTGCCGATCGCGGTCGCGGTCATGGTCCGCACGAGTGCGGGCAGCCGGCTCTGCGCGGCGGCGGTGCCGCCGTGGTCGGCCTCGGACTCGGAATCGGACCGGGCGCCGGCTTCGGGGCCGGCCGTCGTGCCCGCCGTGGGTCCTGCGGGTTCCCTGCCCGTCTCGCCGGGCTCCTTCGCGGCCTCTTCCGAAGCCTTCTCGGCGTCTCCGGAAGCCTTTTCGGCCTCCGTGGTCCGCGTACCGGCCTTCCCGGCGTCCGCCCCGGTCGTCGGCCCTGCGGATCCGGACGTGGGTGCGGCTGGGGCGGTGGGCGCGGTGCCGGCGGCCGACTCCTCGCCGCCGGAGGCGCCGGACTCGGCGCGTGCCTTCGGGGAGGCTGGGGGGTGCTGGGGCGAACTCGTCACGGGGTCCTCCCTGTGGTGGGGGGCAGTTGGTCGGATGAGCTGACGGTCCGGTCCGCGGCCGGTTCCGCCGTGGCGGTCCCGAGGTGATCCGCGGTACCTGAGGCGGCGGAGCCGTACTCCGTGGCGGGCGCCCAGGCGTCGCCCGCGACGCGCGCGGGGCCGGGGAGGCTCTCCGCCGGGACGAGCAAGGGGGCCGCGGCTCCCGCGTTGACCATCAGCAAGGTGCCGGAATCCTTCAGTGAGCGGGCAAGTTCCCGTACCGGCAGCCTGTCATGGTGAAGTGCCGACGACATGAACTCGTGTGCGGGCGAGGTGAACAACAGGACCACCGGCGCCCCGTCCCGTCCGGCTGCCGTCAGCGGCCCGCCGTCCGGTCCGCGCACGACGGTGATCTCCGCCTCGGCGAGCACCGCGAGAGCCTCTTCCACCGACCCGTAGCCGGTGGCGGCCCGCTGCGCCGCGGCGTCCACCGGATCGGTGGGCTCCGGCCATCCGAGCACCCGCGCCGAGGGCCGGTACGCCGGGTTGGCGCGGTACTCGCCCACACTGCCGCTCGCGTCCGACTGCCACTCCCCCAGCACCGCCCACTCGGCCGGCGTGCGTTCCTCGGTCCATTCCGGGTCCACCACCCCGACCCAGTGTCCCGGAGCGCGGCGGGCCGCGGCCCTCACTGCTTCGGGTATTCCGGAGGTGTCGGCTTCGACGGTGTCCTCACCGACCCCCGGCCCCGGTCCGGCGGCCGGATCCGGGGCTTCGGGCATGACGAACGAGGCGCCGCTCGCGCCCTCTTGTCGCTCTCC
Source organism: Streptomyces sp. Alt3 (assembly GCF_030719215.1). Taxonomy (NCBI): domain Bacteria; kingdom Bacillati; phylum Actinomycetota; class Actinomycetes; order Kitasatosporales; family Streptomycetaceae; genus Streptomyces; species Streptomyces glycanivorans. The sequence goes on from NZ_CP120983.1 coordinate 1,989,435, forward strand.
GGGCCGCATCTCCACCTGAACTCTTGGGTCTGTACGAATTCTCGGCTGTCGAAACGCCACGCGCGCACGCCGGCATTGATCAGATCGGGGAGCCAACAGGATGTCATACGGGCCCGGCCCATGGGAGTTCGGACCGGGTCCGTTTGGGCCTCCGACGCGCCCGTTTCCCGCCCGGGCGGAGAACTTTCCAGGAGCAGTGAGCAGGAAGAGGACAAAGTGACGGGAAGCCCCGGGGTGAGGGCGCGGTCCTTCTCGCCCCGAACGGCTACGTTGTGTACGCCATCGGCCTCTTCGACGTGCGGCGCCTCACGGTCCGGACGCCCGGACCGGGACTCCACGGCACTGCCTCACAGCTCGGAGGGGGCGTCGGACCGGTGGCCGCGCGCCGGGTCAGCCGGCATCCGACGGCGAGAACCGGTGCGTCCCGGTTCCCCGACGGGACGTCAGCCCGTGCGTCGAGGGCTCGCAGGTGTTCCTCCGGCCCCACCACTGCCACTGACAGCTCCGCCACCGAGAAGGAGTAACCGCATGTCCTCCCAGCCCCCCACCCCCGGCGCGAACACGACAGTGGCCGCCACCCCCGACGCGGAGGCGGCCGGCTCCCGGCCCGCGTCACCGGAACCGGCACCGGCCGAGGGGGCGCCGGCCCTCGCGGCCGCACCCGAGGCGGAGTCCGGCGCCACGCCGGCCGGGGACACCGCGGCCACCCCTCCGCCGGCCGCCAAGGCCGCGGCACCCGAGGCGTCCGAGGAGGGTGTCGGCGTCACGACGGCAGCCGTGACGGCGCCCGGCACCACGACCGCCACCGGCGTCCACGCCGGCCGCCCCCGTACGCCGGTCCTGGCGGGTGCCGCCTTCCTCGGCGCGGCCCTCGTGGCCATACCCCTGCTGCTGGTCGGAAGCGCCAACGACAAGGGTGGGGACGAGACACCGATGCGGCCGGTGGCGGGGGGCGCGGACACCGTCCTCAACCCGAACTCCGCCCCCGCCGCGCTCGACGACTACGTGGCCGGGAAGCCCAGCCCCTCCCCGACCAAGGAGAAGCCGAAGCCGGTCGAGCCGAAGGCCGCGGCCCCCGTGGTTCCCGCGCCGGAGCCGACACCCAGCCCTTCCGCGACGAAGCCGAAGGCCAAGGCGAAGCCGAAGCCCAAGCCCTCGCCGAAGCCGGAGTGGAGCACGGTGGTCATCTCGGCTCCCAGTGTCATCCAGGTCAACCAGGCCTGGACGACGAACCGCATCAAGATGGTCATGCAGACCGACGGCAACCTCGTGGTCCTCAACGAACACGGCAAGCCGATCTGGGCTGCGATGACGTTCGGCCAGAACCACCGGGCGATCTTCCAGCCCGACGGCAACCTCGTCATCCACAACGGCGACGACCGGGCGATCTGGGCCTCCAAGACGCACGACCACCCGGGAGCCCAGCTCGTCCTGCGAGCGGACGGCAAGGTGGTCGTCACGGAGAACGGCAACGTCCTCTGGTCGACCTGACGCCCTGTCGTGCCCCGGCCGGCCCGCCGTGTGCGGGCCGGCCGCGTTTCCTCCGGGCCGGTCACCGGCCGATGGGGTCGGGGGGTTTCCGGCTGCCTCGGTCCCGCCGGTTCCCTATTTCCGAGGGCGGGATCTTGACACCGACGCCGCCGAGTGGTGGTTTAGACCACTCCACCTGAATGTGGTGGTCCACTTACGTGGAGGTGCAGTGATCCGTATGTCTGACAGCCATCCGTACTGTCCGCCCCGTGTCCCCCGGCTCCCCCTTCTCGGCGCCGCGGCCCTGCTCGCCCTGGGTACGCTCTCCGCCCCCGCGTGGGCGGCCGGAGGGCCGGCCACCGCGCCGGCGCCCACCACGTCCGCGGCCACGCCAGTCGTCACGCCCACTCCGCAGCACATGGAATCGACGGGACGGGACCTCCGTGTTCCCGACCGCGTGCGGTTCGTCCTCGGCGACGACGTGGACGCCGCGAGCGCCGACGTCATCAGGAAGGCACTGACCTCGGCCGGTGCCCGTCACATCGAGACGGTCCCGGCCTCCGCAGCCGTGACGGCGCCGTCGCACGGAGCAAAACTCACCGTCGTGGCCGGTTCCGTCAAGGACCGCGCGGTGGCCGCCGCCCTGCGTGCCGCCGGCGGCACCGTGCCCGGCACCCTGGTCGCGGAGGGCTACTCCCTCGCCTCCCGCGGCAACAGCATCGTGCTCGCCGGCAACGACGGCGACGGTGTCTACTACGCCGCCCAGACACTGCGGCAGTTGGTGACCGGGAAGCGCACCGTGGCGTCCGTCTCGATCACCGATCACCCGGCCATGCCCCTGCGCGGCAGCATCGAGGGTTTCTACGGCGCGCCCTGGTCGCACGCCGACCGGCTCGACCAGCTCGCCTTCTACGGCGACATCAAGGCCAACACCTACATCTACACACCGAAGGACGACGCCTACCTCAGGGACGAGTGGCGCGACCCTTATCCGGCCGACAAACTGGCCGACCTGCGTGAGCTGATCGACCAGGCCACCGCCCACCACGTCGACTTCACCTACGCCCTCTCCCCCGGTCTGTCCGTCTGCTACAGCGATCCCGGTGACGTGAGCGCCCTCAAGACGAAGCTGGGCACCCTCTACGACCAGGGGGCCCGCAGCTTCTACGTGGCGCTGGACGACATCAGCTACACCAAGTGGAACTGTGAGGCCGACCAGGAGAAGTACGGCGCTCCGGGCAGGGGCAGCGCGGGGCAGGCCCAGGCCGACCTGCTCAACTCCGTGCAGCACGACTTCATCGACGCCCGCCCGGATGCCGCCCCGCTCCAGTTCGTGCCCACGGAGTACTCCGACACGGCGGACTCCGCCTACAAGTCCGTGCTGCGCGAACAGTTGGACCCGAAGGTGGTCGTGCAGTGGACGGGCACGGACGTCGTTCCCCCGTCGATCAGCGTGGCGGACGCCGAGGCCGCCTCCGCGGTGTGGGGACGCAAGGTGTTCCTCTGGGACAACTACCCGGTCAACGACTACGGGCAGACGACCGGCCGACTGCTGATGGCCCCGTACGACAAGCGTGAGGCCGGGCTGCACAAGGCCCTGAGCGGCATCGTGCTCAACCCGATGAACCAGGCGGCCGCCAGCAAGGTCGCCCTCTTCGGAGGGGCGTCGTTCGCCTGGAACGACGAGGACTACGACCCCGATCGCACCTGGCGCGCGGCGGCCGGCTACCTGGCCGGCGGTGACCCCGCCACCACCCGGGCGCTCCTGGCCTTCTTCGACACCCAGCACCTCGCGCCGACCTTCGGCGACACGGACTGGCAGCCGCAGGCCCCCGAACTGGCGGCGCGACTGGCGGACTTCACCGAGGCGTGGGACAGCGGATCCCGTGCCCGACGGCAGGCCGCGCTGCGTGAGCTCGGCGCCTACGCCGACGTGCTGGCAGGGGCTCCCGAGCAGATCCGCGCCGGTGTCCGGGACCCGGCCTTCCTGGCGCAGACGAAGCCGTGGCTGGACTCCCTCGACGCGTGGGGCGGCTCACTGGACGCCACCCTGGACGGCCTGCGGGCCCGGCTGCACTCGGGGAGCGGACAGGCGGACTTCGCCGAGGCGGCGGATCTGGCGAAGCAGGCGGCCGCGTACACCACCATCCCGGGCACCACCCGGCCGCAGGGCACCATCAAGGTGGCCGACGGGGTGCTGGACACCTTCATCCAGCAGGCTCCGACGATGTGACGCGAGCCCCGGGCGCCGTGACCAGGCGCCCGGGGTCGCCTGCGGCGGACCCGGCGGATCCGGCGGACCCGGCAGACCCGGCAGACCCGGCAGACCCGGCAGACCCGGCGGGTCACAGCCGGATGATCACCAGGGCGACGTCGTCGGTGTTGCCGGCGGGTGGCAGGAGGTCGGCCAGCAGCGCGTCCGCCAGTTCCTCGGGGCCTGTCCGCCCGTGGCGGACGAGGGCGTCCGACAGCCGGGCCAGACCCAGGTCGATGTCCTCGTGACGGCGCTCGATCAAACCGTCGGTGTACAGGACCAGGGTTTCGCCCTCGACGAAGGGCGTGGTGGCCTCAGGGCGAGGGACGTGTTCGGGCCGGGCGCCGAGCGGCGGGTCGGTCGCCCGGTCGAGAAGGGTCACGGTGCCGTCGGGGTGGAGAAGAACCGGTGGAGGATGACCCGCGCTGCTGTACACGATCGTGTGTGCGGCCCAGTCGATGAACGTCTTCACCACGGTGGACGACTCGGCGCCGTCGACATGGCGGGCATACAGCCCGAGGGCCTCCAGGGCGCGGGCGGGGCCGTCGGCGACACGGGCCGCCGCACTCAGTGCGCTGCGCAGCTGCCCCATCACGCAGGCCGCTTTCAGGCCGTGACCGACGACATCGCCGACGGCCACCGCGATGCGGTCCCCCGGCAGGTCGACCAGGTCGTACCAGTCACCACACACGTTCAAGCTGCTGGCGGCGGGCTGGTAGCGGACGGCGGCGCGGTGGTGCCCGACAGGCGAGGGGGCGGGGAGCATCGCCTCCTGCAGGGCCAGGGCGACCTCACGATCGCGCGCATGAGCCCTGCGGAGACGTTCGTTGATGTCCTGGAGTTCACGGGCGCGGGTGTAGAGCTCGGCCTCCAGCACGCGGGTCCTGCCGCTGTCGGACGCGCCGCGGGCACGGATGAGTTCGGTGACCTCCTCCACCCGGTGCACGATCAACAGCACATGCCCGTCCGCGTCGGTCACCGGCGCGTTGACCGGGCTCCAGAAGTGTTCCGCCCAGTGGCCGGGTCGCTCGCGGTCCTCGATGTCGTAGCGGACGAGCGCCATGGTGTCGCGCTCGCCGGTCTCCAGCACGCGCAGCATGGACGCCCGGGTCTCCCGCATTCCGGCTGCGGCCGGGTCGTTGGGGTTCTCGGGGAACACGTCGAAGATGTAGCGGCCCAGCAACTGCTCGCGGCTCCGCCCGGCCAGGCGGAGGAAATCCTCGTTCGCGTCGGCGTACAGGAGATCGGGGGTGAGCAGAGCGACCATGCCGGGGAGGGCGTGGAAGACCGCCGCGTAGTCGATCTGCGGTTCCCTCATGCGCCACCGCCTCGATCCCGGCCCCACCCTGCGGTTCCAGCATAGGAGGATCCGGTTCACCGCGCCCGGACTCACGTCCCCGAAGCCGTGTGCGGTCACCTGGACGGCCCCGCACGGGCGAACGGCACCGCCGGAATCCGCGGAGCGCTCCCGAGGGCCTACCCGCCCGCCGGTCCGGTGTCGGATGCCTCGCCCCGTTCCGGGCGGCCGATGGTCACGGCGCCGTGGAAGCCGTCCGGCGAGATGGCCGACATCGTGTCGAGCGACGCGTCGGCGACCGGCAGCAGGTGGGCGTCGACCCAGGTGTCCCCCGTCGCCGCGTTGGCCCAGGGGTCCTCGATCACGACGGCGCCGGGTGCGGTGCCGTGGCAGAGCACCCAGTGCGGGACCTCGAACCCCTGCATGCCGGCGAGCGAGACCAGGAGCAGCACGTGCTCCCCCCGGCCGATCGCTTCGCGGATCGCGGCCACGCTCAGGGGGCGGGGGTCCACCGGGACGCCGATCCCCTCGGCGTCCGTACGCGACATGCGCTGGAGATAGGCACGCCACTCCTGCTCGCTCTCGGAGAGGTGGCCGAGCATGACGGGCAGGTCCGTGTCGAGGTGGACCTCGACGGGGGACGAGGGCCACGCCCTGCGCACGGCGACACCCAGTCCGACGGGCTCGCACGCGGGGAAGTTGGTCGCGTCGCGCCAGAACGTCAGCTCCGCCCGGCGGTCGAGCGCCTCCCGCTCCATCACCCCCGCCTGCGTCTGTGCGACCAGCGCGGTGACGGCGCCGCAGGTGAAGTGCGTGCTCTGCCCGTAGTACGGGGGCTCCGTCACCCCGGCGTCGCCCAGCCAGCGGACGTAACCGGTGGCGGGTCCTGCCGCGCCTGCCGACTGCGCGAGCGGCGGATGCAGAGGCGTGAAGCCAACAGAGGCTGCGGCTTCCGGACTCACCGTCCACCCCTCCCACTTGACCTGGGCGAGGTCCAGGCGACGTGCGTGTGCGACGACCGCCGCCACTGCCGCCGGCACGTCGCCGACGGCGTCGACGATCTTCAGATAGGCCGTTTGCGGGCGTGCCGTCACGAGCGCGGCAGCGGTCCACTCCTCGCCCTCGTCGCCCCGGACGGCGACGGCCACGATGTGAGGAGCCTGGGCGGACCGGTCGACGGCGTGCCAGCGTTCCACCACCTCGTCGTGTCCGAGGCGCCTGAGCGGGGCCGGCGTGGTGCCGGGCACGAACGGGACGACGACACTTCTCACGGGCGTTTCCTGCGGGGCCGCCATGACGGTGCTCCTTGCGGATGATGCGGGTGGGAGGGGACGGGGGCGGGATCCGCCTGGCGGTGTCATGCGCGGGACTTCCGGAGCACCCAGACGAAGTACGGTGCGCCGACCAGGGCGATCATGAGTCCCGCCGGCAGCTGGGCAGGTGCGACGAGCGTGCGGCCGAGGGCGTCGGCCACGCAGACCAGGAGCCCGCCGAGCAGCATCGCGACCGGGATCGCGCGGCCGTGCCGGGCACCCACCAGCGACCGGGCGAGGTGCGGGGCGACGAGCCCCACGAAGCCGACGACGCCGACGGCGATCACGCTGAGCGCCGCGAGCACCGCGGCGATCGCCAGTGCGGCGAAGCGCGCGCGTTCCACCCTGACGCCGACGATGCGCGGGGTGTCCTCGTCGACGGCGAGCAGGTCCAGCTGACGGCGCATGGCTAGCAGCGTGGGAAGCGCGAGCGCCAGGGCCACCGCGACCGGCACGACGTCGGGCAGCGTGCGGCCGTAGGTCGTACCGGAGAGCCAGGTGAAGATCCGGGGCGTGTTGTACGGGTCGGCGCGCAGCAGGAGGAAGGTGGTGACGGAGCTGAGGCCGTATCCGCAGCCGATGCCGATCAGGACGAACCGGTCGGGCAGGAAGCCGCCACGCCAGGCCAGCAGGGCGATCAGCCCGAATGTGGCGAGCCCCGCCGCGACCGCGACCGCGACGAGCACCGGTTGTCCTCCGGACAGGCCTGACGTGACGACGCTCGCCGCACCCAGCCCGGCGCCCGCCGTGATGCCGAGCACTCCCGGCTCCGCCAGCGGGTTGCGTACGGAGCTCTGCACCACGCATCCGGCCAGGCCGAGCGCCGCTCCGGCGAGGACCGCCGCGACGACGCGCGGGAACCGGTCGTCGAGGGCCTGGCCGATCAGGTCGGGGGCCGTGCCCTGGATCCAGAGCACGACGTCACCCGTCTTCAGCCAGAGGCTTCCCGCCAGGACCGCGACGACGACCGCCCCGGCCAGCAGCACCACCGTGACGGACACGACGAGGAGGTACGCGCGGCGGGACCGCGCGGCTACCCGCGCGGCGGGTGGCTGACGGAGCCGGCCCGTGTCACGCAGGCGCATCGCGAGGACGATGATCACGACGGCGCCGAGCAGCGCGGTCGGCACGCCGGTGGGGATGGAGGCGGCACCGTCCGCACCCTGTATCGCGCGCAGGGTGGCGTCCGCGAGCAGGATGAGCAGCGCGCCGAGCAGCCCGGCCGCGGGGACCAGGAAGAGGTGCCGGCGCAACGCGCGCACCCGTCCCGCGATCAGGCGGGCCACGACGGGGGCACCGAGTCCGACGAAGGCGATCGGACCGGCGAGGGTCACGGCGGTGCTGGTCAGGAGTACCGCGCAGAGGAGCGCGGTCACACGGGTGGTCCGGATCGGCACACCGAGGGTGGACGCGGCGTCGTCGCCGAGGTTCATCACGTCCAGCCGCCGGGACAGTGCCAGAGCGAGGCACAGCACCACGGCCACCAGGGGGAAGGCGCGTACGGACGCGTCGATGTTCAGCTGGGCGAGCGAACCGCTGCCCCAGGCGAAGAGGCCGGTCGTGTTCTGGTTGAACAGGATGAGCAGCATCCCGGTCGCGGCGTCCAGGGCCAGCGCCGTAGCCGATCCGGCGAGGATCAGGCGTGTGCCCGCGGTGCCCGCCGCACGGCCTGCGAGCAGCAGCACGAGCGCGGCCGCGACCAGGCCGCCGGCGAAGGCGACGGCACCCGACGCCCACAGCGGGACGGCGAAGCCGAAGGCCGCGACGAGCGTGAGCGTGAAGTAGGCCCCCGCCGTGACCGCGAGGGTGTCGGGGGAGGCGAGCGCGTTGTGCGTGACCGACTGGAGCAGCGCACCGGCGCAGCCGAGGGCGAAGCCCACCGCGATGCCCGCGAGCAGGCGCGGCAGGCGCGAGCCGGTGAAGATCTCGCCGACCGGCGCCCCGCCGGTGTTCTCCCGGTCGCCGGCGAAGTAGCGCACCAGGTCGCCGACGCCGACGCCCGAGGTCCCCTGCGTCAGGTGCCACATGCCCACCAGGGCGGTGGCGGCGAGGAGGAGTACGAGGACGAACACCCCGGTGGGGCCGCCGCCGCGCTCGGTGCGCGGCAGCGGCTTCCCTCCGGGTGCCGATATCTGCTGTGCGCTCACTTCTTGTCGAGCACGTCGACGTAGGCGTCGATCGCCTGCGCGGTGGAGCGCGGACCGCCGGCGCCCCACACCCGTGCCGGGAACGAGTGCGCGCGCCCTTCCTTCACGGCCGGGAGGGTCTTCCAGATCGGGTTCTTGGCCAGCGCGGCTACGTAGCCGCCTGCGCCCTCGTCGTTGGCGTAGAAGAGGTTGGCGTCGCCCACCGCAGTGAGTCCCTCGACGTCGGTCTGCGCGAGGCCGTAGGAGGGGTCGACGCCGCCGTCGCCGTGCTCCTTGTTGACGTCGTTGGTCCACGCGGGGTTCATACCGAGCTCCTTGCCTATCTCGGTGAACAGGGCGCCGTCACTGTAGGGGCGGACGGTGAGGTTGCCTCCCTGGAGCCAACCGTCGAAGAACAGGAAGTCCTTCGTCGGCAGGTCGGCGTCGGTGACCTGCTTCTTCGCCGTCGCGAGGTGCTGGTCGAACTCCTCGAGCACCTGGTCGGCGCGCTCGGTGCGGCCCGTCGCCTCGCCGATCATGCTGAACACCTCCCGCATGTTCCCGATCGGGTCCTTCGGGTTCGCACCGCGCGTGGCCATCACGGGAACGCCCCGCTTCTCCAGCTTCGCGAGGGTCTCGTCGTCGGCGTCGAACGCCTCCACGACGATGAGGTCGGGCTTGGCCGCGTAGAGGGTGTCGAGGTCGGGCTCCTCGCGGGTGCCGATGTCCGTCACCCCGCTGGGCAGCTTCTCCGCGCTGACCCAGGTGCTGTAGCCCTTGGAGTCGGAGACCGCGGTGGGGGTGACGCACAGGGTCAGCGCGTCCTCGACCTGCTGCCACTCCAGGACCGCGATCCGCTCGGCGGGCTTGTCGAGCTTCACCTGCCGGCCGACGCCGTCCGTGAAGGAGACCGGCTTCGTGGAGGTGGCCGTGGTGTCGTCGGCGCAGCTCTTCGACGCGGGTGCCGCGTCGGCGGTGCTGCCGGCAGCCGCCTTGTCCACGTCGGTCGTACCGCAGGCCGTTGCGGCGAGGAGGGCGAGCCCTGTGGAGGCTGACGCCGCGAGGCGATGGGCACGGTTCATGAAGGGGCCTCTTCTTTTCTTGCGTTTCGATGGGGACTGAGGTTGCGGCTGTGGCCGCTGCCGTGACTCACCGGAGCGGCGCTGCTTCAGGCGAGGTGCCGGCCGAGCGGGTCGATACGGAGACGTCCGGTGCGGGGATCTACCCCGACCTCGACGCGGATGTCGTAGACCTCGGCGATGTTCTCGGCGGTGAGGACGTCCACGGGTGCGCCCGTCGCGTGCACGCGGCCGGAGCTCATGAGGACCAGCGTGTCCGCGACGCGGGACGCCTGGTCGAGGTCGTGCAGCACGATGCCGACCGCGATGCCGTGCTCCTGGACGAGGTCGCGCACCAGGTCGAGCGTCTCGATCTGGTAGCGCAGGTCGAGGTGGTTGGTCGGTTCGTCCAGGAGGACCACACCGGTGTCCTGGGCCAGGCAGGCGGCGAGCCAGACGCGCTGCATCTCTCCGCCGGAGAGTTCGCCGACCGGCCTGCCGGCCATGTCCCGTACACCGGTGACGCCCATGGCGTGGTCGATCGCGGTCCGGTCCTCGGCGGTCTGTCCGGCGAACCCGCGCCGGTAGGGGTGACGTCCGAACGCGACGACCTCCGCGACCGTCAGTCCCTGGGGCGCGGGCCTCGACTGGGAGAAGAGGGTGACCTCACGGGCGAACTGGCGGGCGCTGAGCAGGGCCGCGTCGCGCTCGGGCTCTCCTTCGGCGGCGCCGAGGGTCACCTTGCCGCCGTCCACCCGGTGCAGCCGGGAGAGCGCCCGGAGCAGGGTGGACTTCCCGCTGCCGTTCGGCCCCACGAGGGCGGTCGCGCGGCCGGGTTCCAGGGCGATCGAGACACCGTGGACGACCGGCTTGCCGCCGTACCGCAGCAGCAGGTCGTGCCCGTTGAGGGCGGCTGCGGGCGCGGCGGTGACGGCCGCGGGGCGGCTCGCGTGCCGGAAGGGGCTCGTGAACATCGATGGATCCGGACGGTCGGAGGGGCAGGGACTGCGGCACCCTCCGTCCGGCCTTCACCGGCCGGGCGGCACACTCGCCCGTGCACGGAAAAGCTCCGTCCACGGCGAGCACCAACTAAGGGTCACCTAACTCAGAGAAGGTTATATTCCGCTTGCCATGCCGACAATCAGGAGTTCTGGACACGGGATACGGGATTCCGGACATGCGCGGAGGTACCGCCCCGCGAGCGGGAGAGGCGAACCGGCCCCGCCGGGCGGGCCGGCGGGTCAGCGGGTCAGCGGGTCAGCGGGTGATGAACGGCTCGGTCAGGTGCGGGGTCGCGAGGTGGAGGGTGCCGGCGGGCGGACCGTGGAGCACCTGTCGCCTCGATGCCCTTGCTCGCTCAGGGTCCATCTCGTGGGCGTAGGCGACTTCGGGGTGGAGCAGCTGGATCGCGTGCACGAGCAGGTCACCGGTGACGGCGACCCGCTCGCGCCCGGACGCGACGAGCACGCTCTGGTGGCCGGGTGTGTGACCGGGCGTGGCGACCACGCGCTCGCCGCCGCGCAGCGGGGTGTCGCCGTCGAGCAGCCGTAGCTGACCGGCCTTGCGGAGCGGATCGATCACGGAGGACCGCAGCTGCGGGTTGACCTGCTCGATCGCGTCGAGTTCAGCCTGCTGCAACACGTATGCGGCGTTCGGGAAGAACGGCTGCGCCTGCTCGCCGACGACAGCCCAGCCCACGTGGTCGGTGTGGAGGTGTGTGAGCACGACAGTGTCCACATCGGACGGTTCGACACCCGCGGCAGCCAGTGAAGCCGGGAGCGCACCGGGTACGGGCGCCCATGAGGCCGCCGGGCCGTCGGCCGGGCCGATCCCCGCATCGACCAGGGTCACACCCTGGTCGCTGCGGATCGCGAACGCCCGGAACTGGAGCCACCAGCGCCCGTCGGTGTCGAGCGCGCCGGGATCGAGCCGGTCGGCCGCCGCCCACTGCTCGCCGGTGGCACCGGGGAACGCTTCCGACCTGGACGAGAAGAAGGGGCCCTCCCCGTCGGCCAACGCGATGACGGTGTACGGACCGACCTGGATGGAAGGGGACATCCCACAGATGGTGCCACCGGCGACGGGCCCGCAAAAGGGCGGGCACCCCGGAGTTCACGCCGATTCGTGGGCACCTCTCACAGCAAGATCGCGCGGCGAGCCCTACGCGTCGAAGAACGCACCCGGTGTGGTTCCCATGACCCGGCGGAACGCGGCGATGAAGGAGCTGGGCTGCGCGTAGCCGAGCACCTCGGATACCGACATCACGTCAAGGCCCTCGGCCAGCAGCGTCAGCGCCCGGTGCACACGCAGCATCTGCCGCCACTGCGCGAAGGAGAGGCCCGTCGACTGACGGAACGCTCGGGTGACCGTGCGGTCGCTGACCCCCAGCCACCGCGCCCACTCCTCCAGCGAGCGGGAGTCGGCGGGATCGTCCAGCAGGGCTTCGGCGATCGCGGCGATCCGCGCGTCGCCGGGCAGCTGCAGGGCAAATTGGTGTTCCGCCGGCTGGAGCACGTCGAACACGACCGACTCGGCCCGCGCCCTGGCCGCCGCATCGAGATCCGGGCGGGACAGATGGGTCAGCAGCGACTCGAGCAGCGGCGTCATCGCGATCGCCTTGGGCTCCCCGAACGCGAACGGCGTGAGGTCGGGAGCGAAGAAGGCGTCATGGAATTCCGCACCGGCGGTCGCCCGGCCGCCGTGTACCGTCCCGGCGGGCATCCAGAGCCCGTATCCCTCCGACACGGTGAAGACACGGTCCTCCACCCGGGACGTGAGCGTCCCCCCGCGCACCCAGACGAGCTCGTGCATCGGATGGGAGTGCGGCGACCACTCCGTGGGGACGGGGGGAATCCGGAATCCCGCGGTGATGACGAAAGGATCCACCGCCCGCTGCTCAGGCAGCGCCGCGGACCGCCGCACCACGGTGTCCGCCTCGCGCAGCCACATCCCGGAGCTCACCTCACCACAGGACGACCGGACCATGCGGACGAGTCTATCCGGGCCCGCACCGGCACCGGGGCCCTGGCCTGCGACGGACCCCGGTCGACAGCACCGCGATCACCCCGAAGCCCCACGAGGGGATTCACAGAAGACATGTACGTTGACATCGTTAACGTGTCACACTTACTCTTGATCGAGGGGCACGGTGTACGCTCCCTGCGAGGCGTGGCCGTCTTGCATCTGTCGGGTGGGGAACGGGGAGGGCAAGTGAGCCTGGAAACGGTTGACCAACGGTTCCGTATCACGGGGGTCGTGGGACGCGGGAACATGGGTGAGGTGCACCGGGCGGAGGACCTGCGTGCCGCCCCTGATTCCCCGCACCGTCAGGTCGCCGTCAAGACCGTGCTGCGCGGACGGACCGGGGTCGCCGTCGACACCTCCGGGTCCGGCAAGGAGATCGACCGTTTCCGCCGCGAGGTGCGGATCATGCGCATGCTCTCCCAGGGGCACCCGAACCTCACCCTGCTGATCGACGGCGGCGTGGACGGGACGCAGGGCGGCAGCGGCCTGCCCTACCTCGCCATGGAGCTGCTGGACGGTCATCCGCTCGCCGACCTCATCGACGAGGAGCCCCAGCTTCCGGTCTCCTGGGCCGCCGCCGTCGGTGCCCAGATCGCCGCGGCTCTCACGGCCGCGCACACGGCCGGGGTCGTCCACCGCGACCTGAAGCCGGCCAATGTGATGCTGACCGGTGACGGCACCCTCAAGGTCCTCGACTTCGGCATGGGTTCGATCGTCGACGATCCCGACCAGACGCGGCTGACCAGTACGGGCGTCAGCGTCGGCACGGCCCGCTACATGGCCCCGGAGCAGTTCCGGGCCGAACCCGTCTCCGCCCTCGCCGACCTCTACGCGCTCGGCTGCATCCTGTACGAACTGCTCATCGGGCGGCCGCCGTTCTCCGCCAGGACGCCCTTCGAGCTCTCCGAGCAGCATCAGCACGAAGCGCCGCCGCAGCTGACCCTGGTGCGCCCGGACCTTCCCGCCGAGCTGGTCAGGCTCGTCGGCCGCCTGCTGGAGAAGGACGCCGACCTGCGGCCCGAGAACGCCGCCCAGGTCCACGACGCCCTGGTCCCGCTCGCGCTCGCGCCGGACGACACCGCTGACCTGCTGGCCCCGCACTGGCGGGTGATGGACCCGGTGGCGCGGCTGCGTTCCCTGCTCCCCGAGCGCACACCGGCCGCGCCCACGCCCGTGCCGCGCAGGGAGCCGCGCCTGCCCGAGACGATGGACGTCTTCGGCATCCACGCCGATCTGATCAAGGAGTACGAGGACTTCACCAAGAGTGCGACGGTGATCCGGGACGCCCGGATCGAAGGTTTCGTCGAGGACGACCTGGCGGCGAAGTCGCAGTGGCCGGACCCGTGGCTGTCGCTCAACCCCTTCTTCGCCGACGGCGGCCAGGTCACCGACCTCGTGCGGGACGGCGTGCTGCACCCCAAATGCGCGGAGATCTTCCAGGCGGGCAAGAAGGAGAACGCGCGGCGCCCGGACGGCCGTCCGCTGACCTTCCACCTCCATCAGCGGCAGGCGATCGAGGCCGCACAGGCGGGCGACTCCTACGTCCTGACCACCGGCACCGGTTCCGGCAAGTCCCTGGCGTACATCGTCCCGATCGTCGACCGCGTCCTGAAGGAACGTCAGGCGGCCGGCCCCGGCGGGGGCGGGCGGGTTCGCGCCATCGTGGTCTACCCGATGAACGCCCTGGCCAACTCGCAGCTCGGCGAGCTGGAGAAGTATCTGCGCAACGGATTCGGAACGGGGGGCGAGCCGGTCACCTTCGCCCGTTACACCGGGCAGGAGTCCGACGAAAGGCGTCGGGAGCTGCGCAAGAACCCTCCGGACATCCTGCTGACGAACTACGTGATGCTGGAGCTGATGCTGACCCGGCCGGACGACAGGTCCAGCCTGATCCGCATGGCCGAGGGACTGCAGTTCCTCGTCTTCGACGAGTTGCACACCTACCGCGGCAGGCAGGGCGCGGACGTGGCGTTCCTGATCCGCCGGGTCCGCGAGGCCTGCCGGGCCTCGGCGACCCTGCAGTGCATCGGCACCTCGGCGACCATGTCCACCGAGGGTTCCTGGGAGGATCAGCGGCGCGAGGTGGCCAGGGTCGCCGGCGGCTGTTCGGTACGACGGTCCTGCCGAAGCGGGTCATCGGCGAGACCCTCGTCCGGGCGACCGAGGAAGCCTCGGTGGACGTGCCCGCCGAGCGGCTGCGGGTTCCGGCGGCACCCCGCTCGTACGACGCGCTGACGAAGGACTCGCTGGCCCGCTGGGTTGAGTCCCGGTTCGGTCTGGAACGCGAGGAGGGCACGGGGAGGTACCGCCGGCGTGCCCCGGGAACCCTGGAGACGGCGGCCAGAGAGCTGGCCGACGCCTCGGGTGTGGCCGAGGAGGGCGTGCGCGAGGCGATCCGCACCACCCTGGAGGCCGGTGCGCAGGCGAAGCACCCGGTGACGGAACGCCCGCTGTTCGCCTTCCGGCTGCACCAGTTCCTCTCCAAGGGCGACACCGTCTACACGACGCTGGAGGATCCGCTCACCCGTCCCCTCACCCGCACCTACCAGCTGGAGCAGCCCGGCAGCGCCGGCAAGCCGCTGTTCCCGCTGGCGTTCTGCCGCGAGTGCGGTCAGGAGTACCTGACCGTCTGGCGCTCCGAGGAGAGCGGCACGTTCCGGTACGAGCCGCGCCGGGACACCTCCGCCTCCGGGGGCCGCGACGGCGAGGGTTATCTGTACCTGGGCATGCCCGGGGAGGACTACGAGTGGCCCGCCGATGCGCAGAAGGCCGTGGACGACCGGCGGTTGCCGGAGTCGTGGCTCGAACGGGACGCGCAGGGCGTGACCGTCGTCAAGAAGTCCTACCGCCCCCGGGTGCCCAAGCGCGTCGTCGTGGACGCCTTCGGCAACGAGTCGGACGAGGGTCTGGTGGCGGCGTTCGTGCCGGCGCCGTTCCTGTTCTGCGTGCACTGCCAGGTCTCCTACGAGCAGACCCGCGGCCGGGACTTCGCCAAGCTCGCCACCCTCGACCAGGAAGGGCGTTCCTCGGCGACCTCCCTGATCTCCGCGTCGATCGTGAAGTCCCTGCGGGCGGTGCCGGAGGAGAGCCTGGGCAAGGAGGCACGCAAGCTCCTCACCTTCGTCGACAACCGGCAGGACGCGTCGCTCCAGGCCGGGCACTTCAACGACTTCGCGCAGGTGACCCAGTTGCGCGGCGCCCTCCATCAGGCCGCGGTCCGGGCCGGCGAGGAGGGGCTGCGCCATGACGACCTCGCCGAGGCGGTGACCGAGGTGATGGGGCTGACGCCCCGCGAGTACGCGGCGAACACGAAGCACAGCAAGCTGGCTCCCTCGATGGAGAGCCGCGCGGCGAAGGCCTTCCGTGACGTCGTGGGGTACCGGCTCTACCGCGACCTGGAGCGCGGCTGGCGCATCACGATGCCGAACCTCGAGCAGACGGGGCTGCTGCGCATCGACTACGAGGACCTGGGCTGGATCGCCGCCGAGCCGGACCGCTGGGATTCCGTCCACGCGGCGCTCCGCGACGCGGACCCCGCGCTGCGTGAGGAGATCGCCCGGACGCTGCTGGACTTCATGCGGCGCGCCCTCGCCATCGACGTGCAGTACTTCCGCGACGACTTCGACACCTTGCAGCGGGCGAGCGAGGAGCGCCTCGCGGGTCCGTGGGTGCTGAGCGAGAGCGACCGCCCCACCGTCGGTACCGCCTACCCGTACGGCTCGCGGCCGGGTATGGAGCGCTCCGCGCTGTTCCTGTCGGCCCGCGGCAAGTTCGGCAAGTACCTGCGGCGGAATCTGCCCGAACTGCGCGACCTTCCCCCGGAGGACGTCCAGGGCATCATCGAGGACCTGCTGAGGGTGCTGCGCGAGGCGGACCTGGTGCGTGAGGTGGAGGCGGCCCCGGAGCACGCCGGCCCGGCCTACCGCCGCCGTGCGGCCGAGAAGCGCATGGGGTTCCGGGTGTCGGCCGCCGCCCTCATCTGGCGGGCCGGGAACGGCGAGCGGGGCGCGATCGACCCGCTGGCGCGCACGTACAACCGCGGCGAGGGGCCGCGGGTCAACCCGTTCTTCCGGGACCTGTACCGGACGGCGGCGGCCGAGCTGGCGGGCCTGTTCGCCCGGGAGCACACCGCGCAGGTGACGCCGGAGGACCGGCTGGAGCGCGAGCGGGAGTTCCGCTCCGCCGAACTGCCCCTGCTGTACTGCTCGCCGACGATGGAGCTGGGCGTGGACATCTCCTCGCTCAACGCCGTGATGATGCGCAACGTCCCGCCGACCCCGGCGAACTACGCGCAGCGTTCGGGCCGGGCGGGCCGTTCCGGCCAGCCCGCACTCGTGACCACGTACTGCGCCACGGGCAACAGCCACGACCAGTACTACTTCCGCCGCTCCCAGGACATGGTGTCCGGGCAGGTGGCCCCGCCGCGTCTGGACCTCGCCAACGAGGACCTGGTCCGCTCCCACCTGCAGGGCATCTGGCTGGCGGAGACCGGGATGAAGCTCGGCAGGGCGATCCCGGACGTCGTCGACGTCGCCTACGACCCGGACGGCGGCGACCGCCCCGATCCGCACATGGCGCTGGCGCTCCTCCCCCACATCCACGACCTGTCCCTCGACGAGGACGCCCGTCGGCGCGCGATCGCGACCGCCCGGACCGTACTGACCCCGCTCATCGGGGACTTCGAGGCCACCACGTGGTGGTACGACGAGTGGATCGAGGACCGGATCGAGCGGGCCCCGCAGGAGTTCCACGCGTCCTTCGACCGGTGGCGGGAGCTGTTCCGGGCGGCCGTCATGGACCAGTACGAGCAGAACAAGCGGGTCGTCGACCACACCCTGACGCCCGGCGAGCAGGGCCGGGCCCGGACCCGCCGGCGCGAGGCGGAGACCCAGACGAACCTGCTGCTGAACCGCTCGTCCGACAGCAAGTCGGTGATGAGCGACTTCAACCCGTACCGCTATCTGGCCTCCGAGGGGTTCCTGCCGGGCTACAGCTTCCCGCGGCTCCCGCTGGCCGCGTACATCCCGCGGTCCGGCAACCGCCGCAACGCCGACGGCGACTACCTGCAGCGTCCCCGGTTCCTCGCGATCCGGGAGTTCGGACCCGGGGCGCTCATCTACCACGAGGGGGCCCGCTACCAGGTCACCCGGGTCCAGCTGCCGCCGGACGCCTCGGGTGACCTGGCGACGGCGGAGGCGAGGCGCTGTGACGGCTGCGGCTACCACTACGCCGTCAAGGTCGGCACGGACGTCTGCACGATGTGCCACGAGCAGCTGACGGGCAAGCGCACCGGCCTGCTCCACCTGCACACCGTGTACACGACCCCGCGCGAGCGGATCTCCTCCGACGAGGAGGAGCGCCGCCGGGCGGGTTTCCGCCTGGAGACCTCGTACGCGTTCCAGGACCACGGCGTCCGCAAGGGGCGTCTCACCTCCCATGTGACCGACCGGGAAGGCGCTCCGGTCCTCGACCTGGACTACGGGGACTCCGCGACGGTCCGCATCACCAACCTCGGCCGCGTCCGCGACAAGGAGGGCGAGCCGGACGGCTACTGGCTCGACCTCGGCGACGGCCGCTGGCTCAACGACCGGGCCGCGGCGGACGCCATCGAGGGCACCGGCATGCCGGTGGTCGACGAGGACGGGAACGAGAAGCGCCGCAAGCGGCGTGTCCTGCCCTACGTGGAGGATCGCCGCAACATCCTCGTCGTCACTCTGGACGAGCCGCAGCCCGAGCCGGTGGCCCTGTCGTTCCTGTACGCCCTGGAGCGGGGCATCGAGGCGGCGTTCGAGCTGGAGGACTCCGAGCTGACCGCGGAGCTGCTGCCTCCGGACGACGGCCCGCGCCGCCACCTTCTGTTCACGGAGGCGGCCGAGGGTGGCGCCGGTGTGCTGCGCCGTATCCAGCACGACAAGGACGCCCTCGCCAAGGCGGCCAGGACCGCCATGGAGATCTGCCACTTCGACCCGGAGACCGGCAAGGACGAGGGCGGGCCGTCGGACGACGAGCAGTGTGCCCGCGGCTGCTACGCCTGCCTGCTTTCCTACGCCAACCAGACGCACCACCGCAGGCTGAGCCGGCACAGCGCCCGGCCGCTGCTGGAGCGGCTGGCCGGCGCCCGCACCGAGCGGGAGGACCGGGGCGAGTCCCGCAGCGAACTCTTCCGCAGGCTGGCCCCGGCGGCGGACAGCGCGACCACCGCGCCGGAGAACTCCCAGGCCGCGCGCACGGTGGACTCCGCCCCCACGAGCACCCCGGCGCCCTCGCCGACCGTGCTGGAGACGGATCTGGCCGCCTTGGTCGCGGAGGGCGATCTGCTCGGCTGGCTCAGGGCGAAGGGCTACCGGCTCCCCGACGAGGTCAAGACCCTCGTCCCGGAGGCGGGAGCCTGCCCCGACCTCGTCTTCCGCCTGGACGGTGCCAGCCTCGCCGTGTTCGTCGACGTCCCCGGCCACCCGGCCGACGCGACCCGCGACCTGGAGGCCGGCTACCGGCTGGAGGACGCCGGCTGGGACGTCGTCCGCTTCCCCACGGACGCGGACTGGGATGCCATCACCGGCCATCAGGCCGCCTACTTCCACCTGCGCTGACCGCGCCGCCCTCTTCCGAATCTCCAGAAACCGAGACATCTCATGAGCCTCACGTACACAGCCGGCTCGCTGGTCGCCGCCCGTGGCCGGGAATGGGTGGTGCTGCCCGAGAGCGCCGCCGACATGCTGGTGCTGCGCCCTCTGGGCGGGAGCGAGGACGACATCGCGGCCGTCTTTCCCTCCTTCGAGGAGGTGCGTCCGGCCGAGTTCGCACCGCCGAGCCCGTCCGACCTGGGCGACCAGCGGGCCGCCGGTCTGCTGCGCACGGCGCTGCGCATCGGCTTCCGTTCGGGGGCGGGCCCGTTCCGCTCCCTGGCGTCGATCGCCGTGGAACCCCGGGCGTACCAGCTGGTCCCGCTGCTTATGGCGCTGCGGCAGCGCACCGTACGGCTGCTGATCTCGGACGACGTCGGCATCGGCAAGACGATCGAGGCGGGGCTCATCGCCAAGGAGCTGCTGGCACAGGGTGAGGCGACGCGGCTGGCGGTGCTGTGCTCCCCGTCGCTGGCCGAGCAGTGGCAGGGCGAGCTGCGGGAGAAGTTCGGCATCGACGCCGAACTGGTCCTGGCCTCCACTGTGTCGCGGCTGGAACGCGACTTGGCGCTCGACCAGACCCTGTTCGACAAGCACCCGTTCACGATCATCTCGACGGACTTCATCAAGTCGACCCGGCACCGTGAGGACTTCCTCAGGCGCTGCCCCGACCTGGTGATCGTCGACGAGGCGCACTCCTGCGTGGCCGCCGACGACGCGACGCAGGGCGGCGCGTCCTCCGCGTCGAACCAGCTCCGCTACGAGCTGCTGCGGAAGGTCTCCGCCGACGCCGACCGCCATCTGCTGCTGCTGACGGCGACCCCGCACTCCGGCAAGGAGTCCGCCTTCCGCAACCTGCTGGGTCTGGTACGGCCCGAACTGGCGATCCTGGACCTGGAGTCCCCGGCGGGGCGGGCGAAGCTCGCCGAGCACTTCGTCGCCCGCAAGCGCGCCGACGTCCGCACCTACCTCACCAAGGAGGTGGACGGTCTCGCCGACGACTCGCTGGCCGAGCGGACCGCCTTTCCCTCGGACCGCTGGACGAAGGACGAGCCGTACAAGCTGACGCCCGGTTACCGGGCGCTGCTCGACGACGCCATCGCCTACGCGCGTGACCGCGTCGCGGAGGCGGGTGAGCAGGGGAAGCGGGAAGCCCGGATCGCGTGGTGGTCGGTGATCGCGCTGCTGCGCTCGATGGTGTCCTCCCCGGCCGCCGCCGCGCAGACGCTGAAGACCCGCTCCGAGTCCGCCGTCGCCCGCACCGCGCACGAGGCGGACCTGCTGGGTGCCTCGGTGGCCGCCGACTCCGCGGACAACGACCGGCTGGAGGGCATGGACGTCGCACCGGGCGCCGCCGAGTCCGAGGACGCGGGCGCCCGGCTGCTCGAACTCGCCTCACGTGCGGCGGAGTTGGTCGGACCTGCCGAGGACGCGAAGCTGAAGGCGCTCACCCGGCACCTGAAGGGCCTGATCGCCGAGGGCTACCACCCGATCGTCTTCTGCCGCTACATCCCGACGGCCACCTACCTCGCCGATCAGCTCGACGGCAAGCTCGGCAAGAAGACGAAGATCGCCGCGGTGACCGGCACCCTCTCCCCGCAGCAGCGCCTGGAGCGGATCGAGCAGCTCGCCGCCGAGGCGGGCGAGGCCGGCGACCCGGCTGCCCGCCGGGTGCTGATCGCCACCGACTGCCTGTCCGAGGGCGTCAACCTCCAGCACCACTTCGACGCGGTCGTCCACTACGACCTGGCGTGGAACCCGACCCGTCACGACCAGCGGGAGGGACGCGTCGACCGCTACGGCCAGAAGCGCGACCAGGTCCGCGTCATCACCATGTACGGCGAGGACAACGGCATCGACGGCAAGGTCCTGGAGGTGCTGTTCAAGAAGCACCGGCAGATCAAGAAGGACCTGGGCATCTCCGTCTCCGTCCCCGACGAGACCGCGTCCGGTGTCACCGACGCGGTGGTGGAGTGGCTGCTGCTGCACGGGCGGCAGGGCAGCCAGGAGAGCCTGTTCGACATGGGGGACGGCCACCAGGAGTCCTTCGACCGCATCGAGCGCGAGTGGTCCTCGGCCGCCGAGCGGGAGAAGACCTCCCGCTCCAAGTACGCCCAGCGCGCGATCCACCCGGAGGAGGTGGCCCGCGAGGTCGCCGCCGTTCGGGCCGCGCTCGGCGGCGCCGAGGAGGTCCGCGGTTTCGCCCTGGAGGCCCTGCGCGACCTGGACGCGCTGGTCCGCGACCCACGCGACGGCACCGGTGACTTCACCGCCCAGGCCGGCGGCACCCCGGCGGGCCTGCGGGACGCGCTCGCCGCGACCCTGGGCAACCGGCTCGTCGAGGAGAACCGCGAGATCCCCTTCCGCACCACCCCGGCGATCGCCCGCGGCGAGGCCGCCCTGGTCCGCACCGACCCGGCGATCGGCGCCATCGCGTCCTATGTCCTGGACTCGGCGCTGGACGTGAAGGCGCTCGGCCCCCGCCCGGCACGGCGCTGCGGTGTGGTCACCACGGACGCGGTCACCACCCGCACCACGCTCCTGCTGGTCCGCTACCGCTTCCACCTCACCCTGCCGTCCCGAACCGGCGAACGGCAGGTGGTCGCCGAGGACGCACGCCTGCTCGCCTTCGAGGGGATGCCGTCGCGCGCCCGCTGGCTGGACGACGACGCGGCCGCCGCCCTCCTCGCGGCCCGCGCCGTGGCGAACACCCACGAACAGTCCGCCCACAACGCCATCTCCCGCGCCCTGGACGGCCTGGGGGACCTCGCCGCACACCTCACGGAGTACGGCACGAATCTGGCCGCCGAGCTCGACGCCTCGCACCGCCGGGTGCGCAAGGCCAACGAGGAGATCGTCCGCGGCCTGAAGGTCGTCCCGCAGGAACCCGCCGACGTCCTCGGCGTGTACGTCTACCTGCCGCCCGTCGCCCCCGCCGCCTCTACCGTGTCCGGAGCCGAAGCCTGATGTCCGCCGCCACCCGCACCACCCTGGCCTTCACCGCCGTCACCACGGTCGGCGGCCTGCTCCCCGCCGACATGCTGCTGCGCATCGCCGAGGCACGGAACCTGCCGGGCACCAGGCCCGCCGACTACGGCCTGCCCGCCTCGGTCCCCGTGCGTGACGAGGCCGAGCGCGCCTGGGAGTACCTCAAGCCGCTCTGGCGCGACCTGCGCACCGCCCTGCCCGCCGACCCGAAGACCGGCGCACCGGCCGCGGACCCGACCGGCCGGGCCGGCACCGACTGGCTGGCCCAGCTCTTCCGCAAGCTGGACTTCGGCGCGCTGACGGAGATCGGCGCGGCGGGCATCCCGGCCGACGCCGACCCGGACAAGCACTTCCCGGTCTCCCACCGCCACGGCCCGGCCCTCGTCCACCAGGTCCCCTGGAACCAGGAGCTCGACAAGCGCCTGACCTTCGGCCAGGTCCCCCCGCAGTCCATGCTCCAGGACTGCCTCAACCGCACCGAGGCCCACCTGTGGGCGGTCCTCACCAACGGCCGCCGTGTGCGGCTGCTGCGCGACTCGTCGTCCTTCGCGACCGCCGCGTACGTCGAGTTCGACCTGGAAGCCATCTTCGACGGCGAGCTGTTCAGCGAGTTCGTGCTGCTGTACTGCGTACTGCACGCGTCCCGGTTCGCGGTGGCGGAGGGGGCGGCGGCTTCGGGGTGCTGGCTGGAGAAGTGGCGCGCCGAGGCCGTCAGCTCCGGCGCCCGCGCCCTGGACCAGCTGCGCCTGGGAGTGCAGAACGCCCTCACCGCCCTCGGCACCGGCTTCCTGCGCCACCCGGACAACACCCGGCTGCGCGAGGACACCGACCCGAAGGCACTGCGGGACGCCCTGCTGCGCCTCGTCTACCGCCTGCTGTTCGTCTTCGTCGCCGAGGACCGCGGGGCCCTGCTCGACCCGAAGGCCGACGAGCGGCAGCAGAAGGCGTACGACCGCTACTTCTCCTCCGCCCGGCTGCGCGAGCGCGCCCGCCGGCGCCAGGGCACCGCCCATGGTGACCAGTACGAGGCGCTGCGTATCGTCCTCGACGCCCTCGGCAAGGAGGGCGGCCGCCCCGAGCTGGGCCTGCCCGGCCTCGGTGGCCTGTTCTCCCCCAAGGAGGCCGATGCCCCGCTGGACGGCCTGAAGCTGTCCAACGAGTCGCTGCTCGCCGCAGTCCGCCACCTCGCCCAGATGCGTGACCCGGGCGCCCGCCGCTGGCGCCCCATCGACTACCGGCACCTGGACGCCGAGGAGCTCGGTTCGGTTTACGAGTCCCTGCTGGAACTGGAGCCCAAGCACTCCGCCACGGACCGCACCTTCGAACTGATCGAGGTCGCGGGCAACAGCCGCAAGACGACGGGCAGTTACTACACGCCGTCCTCCCTCATCGAGTGCCTGCTCGACACGACGCTCGACCCGGTGATAGACGACGCGGTCAAGCGCGGCGAACAGCGCGCCACGGAGGCCGGCCACCCCGACCCGACCGACGACATCGTGGACGAGCTGCTGTCCCTGACGGTCTGCGACCCGGCTTGTGGGTCCGGGCACTTCCTCGTCGCGTCGGCCCGCCGCATCGCCAAGCGCGTGGCATCGGTGCGCGAGCGCAACCCGGAGCCGACGGTCGACGCGGTACGGCACGCCCTGCACCAGGTCGTCGCCCGCTGCGTCTACGGCGTGGACCTCAACCCGATGGCCGTGGAGCTGGCCAAGGTGTCGCTCTGGCTGGAGGCGATGGAACCGGGCAAGGCGCTGGGGTTCCTTGACGCGCATGTGAAGCACGGCAACGGCCTGATCGGGGCGACGCCGAAACTGCTGGCGGACGGCATCCCGGACGACGCGTTCAAGCCGATCGAGGGCGACGACAAGAAGTACGCGGCCGGACTGGTCAAGCGCAACAAGATCCAGCGCGGCGGCCAGGACGAGCTGCTCTTCGACACGGAGACCCTGCCGGGCAACGACCGGTACGCCGCAGAACTCGCCAGGATCACCACGGCGCCCTCCGACTTCCTGGAGCAGGTTCGGGCACAGGAGTCCGCCTACCGCGCCCATATGGAGTCGGTTACTTACGTCGATGACGTGCATGCCGCCGACGCCTGGTGCGCCGCCTTCGTCTGGCCCAAGCGCGACGGTGCCCCCGAGGCCCCGACCGACCAGGTGTTCCGCGCATTGCGGAACCGTGACCAGTCCGTGGTGCCGGACACCACCCACGCCGAGATCCGGAAACTGCGGGAGCAGTACCGCTTCTTCCACTGGCACCTGGAGTTCCCCGAGGTCTTCGCGGTCCCGGAGTCGGGCGCGGGTGTTCAGCCGGGGACGGGGTGGGCCGGCGGGTTCGACGCGGTGGTGGGGAACCCGCCGTGGGAGCGGGTTAAGCTCCAGGAGCAGGAGTTCTTCGCTCAGCGCGATCCTCGCATCGCCGGGGCCAAGAACGCTGCCGCCCGCAAACGACTCATCACGGAACTGCGCGACGACCGTGACGGCGAGCGCCTGTACGCCGAGTTCGAGGCTGCCAGGCGCCGGGCGGAGGGGGAGAGCCATTTCCTGCGTGTCAGTGCCCGCTTCCCGCTGACGGGGCGGGGTGACATCAACACATACGCGGTCTTCACGGAGACGGACCGCGTCCTGACGGGACCACGTGGGCGGACGGGCGTGATCGTGCCGACGGGGATCGCGACGGACGCGACGACGCAGTTCTTCTTCAAGGATGTCGTCACCAAGGGCCAGCTTGCAGCCTTGTACGACTTCGAGAACGAGGACAAGGTCTTCCCTGGGGTCCACAACCAGATGCGCTTCTGCCTGTTCATGCTGCGCGGAGCAGGAAGCACGCGAGAACCGATCCGCATGGTTTTTAAGGTTCGCCAGACTGAGCAAATCGCTCAGTGGAGCTACCTGTTGACTGCCGACGACATTTTGGCCATGAACCCGAACACCGGCACGTGCCCCGTCTTTCGCAGCAGCCGCGACGCCGAAATCACTTTGGGTATCTACCGCCGCGTACCGGTCCTGATCGACGAGACTAAGACGACGGGCGGCAACTCCTGGGGCATCTCGTTCATGAGCATGTTCCACATGTCGAACGACTCGCGTCTATTCCGTCCCGATGCCCAGAGTGATGAGACTTTCGACGATCTCCTCAAGGCCGGATGGGTCCTCGACGGTAACGCCCTCGTCCGCGGCAACGAGCGCCTGCTGCCGTTGTACGAGGCAAAGATGCTTCACCACTACGATCACCGGTTCTCCACGTACGAGGACGCAACGGAGAAACAGCTGAACAAGGGCACACTCCCTCGCTTCACCGTGGACCAACACCAGCACCCAACGACTGTCCCGCTCCCCCGCTACTGGGTGCCGGAGGAAGATGTTCCGACCGGCGAAGTCGATAAAAGAGGTGAGCCCGTAACCGTGCCAGGCGTACGTAGCCGACTCGCCTCAAAAGGATGGGATAAAGGATGGCTGCTGGGTTGGCGGGAGATTTGTCGGGCCTCGGATGAGCGCACGGTCATCGCAGCCGCAGCGCCAGCCCACGGCTTCGGAAACAAGTTCCTGCTTGCCCTATCTCCACATGCAGCGCTACTGTCAGCAGTCTGGTCGTCCCTCATCGTGGATTACGCCGCCCGCCAGTCAATTAGCGGCACCTCGATGAACTACTTCATCGTGCGACAATTCCCCATCCTTACGCCCGATCACGTGACGACTCACAGCGATGCAATTGTTCCGCGCATCCTCGAACTCACCTATACGGCCTCAGATATGGCGCTATTCGCCCGCGACCTCGGCGACACCGGCCCTCCCTTCCGCTGGGACCCCGACCGCCGTGCCGTTATCCGAGCCGAACTAGACGCGCTCTTCTTCCACCTCTACGGCATCACCCGCGACGACACCGCCTACATCCTCGACACCTTCAACGTCACCCGAGATAACGACACCAAGGCACACGGCGAGTACCGCACCAAGAATCTGATTCTCGCCGAGTACGACCGCATGGCCTCCGCCGGCCTCGCCCTGGATACCCCACTCACGGAAGGCGAGTCCGGCACATACCGCTCCACCCTCACCCCGCCCCCCGGCCAGGGACCCCGCCACGACTGACCCGCTCTTGGGTGGCCGCGACTGCGGCCACCCAGGGGCGCCCCTCGCTCATCCAAGGAACCAACGCACGTGGTACGTCGAAGCCAGAGCAGCAACCCTCGTTCGGTCGTCGTCCTGACCTCCGGTACGGATTGGGGCACCCGCGCCGCCGGACAGAAACGGAGCAGCGGGGCCGAGATCCCGATACCCCAACGGCAGCCCGCGAAGATCAAGGCCTTGCAGCAAGCCGTCAGGCTGGCCAACCTGGCCATCGACAAAAAGAACTGGACCGCAGCGCGCTACGCGCTCAGCCGGGCCCGCACCCTGACCAACGCCCTCCCCGCCAACGTGGCCGTTCGAGAACGCGAGAAACTCTCAGCGGCACGCAAGCGGTACGCGGCGCGCAACACACCGGCCGCGAAGAACGCCAGGCAGACGAAGACGAAGGCAGCGCCGGCCAAGCGTGCGGGCGGCAAGAAGCCTGCCCCAAAGAAGTCCACGGCGAAGAAGGCCGCGCAGAAGCCTAAGCCCGCGCCCGTTCGCGACCTCGGTGACCGTTTCATCAACCGCGCGGCCCTCGGCTACACCGAGACCAAGGTTTCCTGAGCACGGCGAAAGCGTGCCGCCCACCGCTCAGCGGACGGCACGCCCTGCCGTAGCTCAGCTCTCCGACGCGAACCGTACGAACTGCCCCCAGCGCTCACGGCTCACCGCGAAGGCCGGGCGGGTCACGTCCTTCGAGTCCCGTACGTATACGCCCTGTTCGGCGACCGCGACCTCCACGCAGTCGTCGCCCTGGGTGCCGCTGTAGCTGGACTTGAACCAGACGAGTTCCTTCGAACCGCTACTCATCGCTCTCCTCGAAGTCGCTCCAGCAGGTCCCTGGAATCCTTGGGGTTGAGGGCCTGTGAGCGCAGTGTGTCATAGCGCTGGCAGAGGAGGCTCATCTCTTTCGGGTCGGAGATCAGCCGCCCGTTCTGCTGCCCTTCGGAGTAGCCGAGCCGCCGCCCCTCCGGGGTTTCCAAGATCCGCATGGGCCCATCCAGGCACCCGTGGAACGGCAGCTCCAGCGGCACCACCTGAAACGTCACGTTGCGCGGCGCGGTCAGCTCAAGCACATGGTCCAGCATGTTCGCCTGCACCTGCTCTCCCCCGAGGCGCCGCCGGAGAACCGACTCCTCCACGATGAAGCTGAACGGCACGGTCGGCCGCTCCCGCAACATCGCCTGACGCTCCATCCGTGCAGTGAGCTGCGCCTCCGCCTGCTCATCGGTCAACAACGGGATGCTGTTGTCGAACACCGCCCGCGCGTACGCCTCCGACTGCAACAACCCCGGCACCAGGCGGCACTCATACGTGCACAGGCTCACCGCCTCCCGTTCCAGCCGTGCCCACCGCCGGAACCACGCCGCGAGCCCCGCCTCACCCCGGGTGAGATGGCAGGCGGCCTTCCGCAGCGCACCGGTGTTGCCGAGCGCTTCCTCCGCACGCTCCACGAACACGTCGTCCGGCATCCGTCGGCCCAACTCCACCGACTCCACCGTGTGTTTGGAGTACTGGACCCGGGCGCCGAGCTCAACGCGACTGAGCCCCGCGTGTTCGCGCAGCGCCTGGACGACCGCGCCGAACGTGCGCAGACTGTCGGACGGATGGGGTTCCCGCTCCCACTCCCCCGCCGGAACTCCCTGCGCGCCGACGCCCCCGGCCGCCTCCCCCACACCGATGCTCATCCGGCCCCCGCCTTTCTCCGCACCGCACCGCGACGGCTCCTGACACCGCTCCGGGCTCACCACTCAGCGTGACGGAGTGGACCCCGTACTGTCCACTCTTCGTGCCCGTACGCTGACTCCGCGTACGGGGTGTGGCTCTCGCCCCCAGGCGCGTCCTGCCGTCACTCTGGCGCCATGAACCACGCGCTGCCCCAAGTCGGCCGCCCCACCCGCACCTTCTCCCAGCTCCTGTCGTCCACGCGACGCGGCGCCCGGCTGGCCAGACTGCTCGCCGGGACCGAGCTGCGGAGCTGGGGCGCCCCGCAGGACCTCACGGAGCGTGCCGAGCTCGTGGTCGCGGAGCTCGCGGCCAACGCCGTCCTCCACGGCCTCGTACCGGGTCGCTGCTTCCGGCTCACCCTCGCCTACGACCTGGCGGCCGGCCGCCTCCGCGTCGAAGTGACCGACGCCCGCGGGGAGGCGTACCCGCAGCCCCCTCCGGCGGACACCGAACCCGGGGCGCTGCACTCCGGCGGCCGGGGCCTGCTGCTCGTCGCCGCCCTCACCGACCACTGGGACTGCGTACCCCACCCACCCGGCGGCAAGACCGTCCGCGCCGAGCTTCACGACACCAGCTCGTGATCCCGTCGGCACAAGAGCGGGTGCCGGCTGTCTTCAGCGGGCACTTGCACCCGGGCGGGCCCTCAAGCCGGTGCTGGTGCCCAGCGAGTTCCTCGAACGGCGACTACAGGATGCACTCGGCCTCAAGAGAGGAACGACTGGTCCGTCAGGTACGCATCCCCAGCTTGAGGGCGGCTTCGCGGGCCTTCTCGTCGGCCAGGGCTATGAACCGTTTCCGCGTGCCGTACGTCTGGAAGTCGGCCTGAGACTTGACCAGCAGGGAATCCGCCCGCTCCGTCAGCTGTTGTGCCGCTTTCAGCGCCTTGATGTGGTCCTTGGTGTACCGGTTGGACGGCAGGGCGTGCACCTCACTGGTGCGTGTACGGACGCGAGTGATCAGGCGGAGTACGGTCTGCCGCTGGGCATCCAGCTCGGCGGCACGCTGACTTGCGCGTGAATTCGGCGTCCAGCCTCGCGCCGAAGCTGCCTGGTCGGGACTGGTGATCGTCCTGCTCCATCCGGCGGACGGGGCCGGATGAGCGGACAGGCGAAAGGCTGCCGGGTTGAGCGGAGTGATGTGACCGAGCTCCGGGAGGGAGAACAGCGCGACTTCCCTCTCGTCGGCGAACTGCCGGGCGCTGGCCGTGTAGCCACCGGATGCATAGAACAGCAGGTGGTGGTGCGAGTCCGCTACTCCCCGGAGTTCTCGAATGGGTCCGACACCGATCGGCTGGCTGTAGTGCTTCACCTGTGCCACGGCGTCGCGGGCGACCACGTCGATGCCGCCGTCCGCGCCGGCGCCCGTCACCCGTGCATCGGTGAAGCCGATACTGCGCATGTGGTCAGCGGCGGCGAGCTCGGCGTCCTGCCATGTGCGGATGCTCCTTGTGTGGAAAATCCCCTGCGGTGAGCGTGTACTTCCTTCCGCATACGGAGGTGCGGGGGCCTGGAAGGGTGCCCCCCGGCCCGGTCCTGTCATCCCGAACCGCTCGTGGTCGTGCTGCGCGTGCGGAGGTGTACCAGAGGCGTTGCCGTTGCTGCGCCGCCCGGCGTCGGCCAGAGCCCTGGCCACGGCCGGAGAGAGGGAACTGAGCTCTATCGCGCCTTCGGGGCCGTCGAGTACGACCGCCTCTCCGAACCGGGAAGCGCCTCTCCCCTCGAGGAAGGTAAGGGGACGGCGCAGTTCCATGTGGGCCACCTTGAAGGTGCCCCGCCACAGAAGGAGGCGTCGACCGGTCAGCGCGCCCTGGAACCGGAGCGTGGCGAACAGCAGCTCGACCCGTTCGTTCGGCTCCAAGCGCGCCAATAACTGTTCTGCTTGTGGAGAGTTGGCCACCCAGCCGCTGCCGCGAACAGCAGCGGAGGTGCGAGGGTCATTGCGGAGACTTGACACCATTCCATTTTGCAGCAACTCCCCCCGTCTGACATGGCTTCCGACGCGGACGTGGTGTGATCTGGGCCGGTAGGCCATGGGTCATGGCGCCGTCTTTGCCGGGGGTTGCCTGTCCGTGAACCGTGGCGCGCACCGCCGACAGGGAGTGTCGCCACACTCGAATCAGTCGTCCCACACCAAAAGCGTGTCGACGAAGCCAACACCCCTCATGGCCGATGCCGTCGCCGCGGGTCGGTCCCTCGACACGCAGCTCCTGGAGCAACGACGTGACAAGGCCGCCTTCGGTCATCCTGCAGCGCTCCCAGGCAAACCAGGGCGTCGAGACAGGTGTCGATCCGCGCCGGCTCCCGGCCCGAGCGAGGCCAGGAAGTCGTCGAGCATCGCGGTCTGCACGTCGACGGGGAACCGGTCGGGGTCGAAGAGCGCCTGCACGACCAGCCCGTGCGTGAACGCGACCGCTGCAGCCGCCAGTTGTTCGGCGTCGGCATTCGCGTCGCCCAACTGGTGCAGCCGGCCGGCCGCTTCGAGATGCGGCCGGACCATCCCCCGCAACCGCGCGTAGCGCCCGGCCTGCTCGCCGGCCAGCCCTTCGTCGGCGAGCGCGAGGTCCCACGAGCTGACCCAGATGCGGTTGCGGGCGGTGTCGTCCGGCGTCAGCGGCAGGATGTCCAGCAGTATGGCGCGCACCGACGGCAGTCCCTCGGCAGGCCGTGCGCGGCGCGGGCGTTCCGCGGTACGTACCTCCAGCAGGTCCAGCGCGTGCGCGATCAGAGCGCGCTTGGTCGGGAAGTAGTGCATGAGCATCCCCGTCGAGCCGTTCATCGCGGCGGCGACGGCTCGCAGGGTCAGCCCGCCGAACCCCTTGTCGGCGAGCACGGCCCATACCGCCTCGGAAACGTCCTTGCGGCGGGCTTCACGGTCTCCGGGTGCGGGTGGCGGCATGCTGCTAGCTTACGTACCGAACGCTCGTTACGTACCCCGCAGCATCGAACCGAGGTCCCCGTGTTCATACTCCCGCTCCGTGAGAACGCCCAGCTCCGCCCCCTGGAGCCCGCGCACGCACAGGAGTTCCTCGACCACATCGACCGAGCCCGCCCGAACGTCGATCCCTGGATTCCCTGGGCGACCTTCAGCACGGACCTCGCCTCCGCCACGGCCACCCTCCAGCGCTACGCCGACAGGCAGGCCACTGACACAGGCCGGATCTACGGGATCTGGCAGGACGGCACCCTGGTCGGCGGCGTGATGTTCACGCGCTTCGACACGGCGTCGGGGAACTGCGAGATCGGCTGCTGGGCGGAGGAGGCGGGCCAGGGCCTGGGTCTGGTGAACCAGGCGTGCCGGGCACTGATCGACTGGGCGTTCGGGGAGCGCGGGATGAGCCGCGTCGAATGGTGGGTCTCCTCGGTCAACACCCGGAGCATCGAAGCGGCCCGCCGCCTCGGGCTGACCCGGGAGGGGGTGCTGCGACGGCACACCGAGTACCGGGGCGAGCGGCGCGACATAGAGATCTGGTCGGTCCTCTCCGACGAGTGGCCGCCCGCATCCTGCAGCACCGCGCCGACCGACAAGGACGAGCTCGACCGCCTGATGTCCGCCTTCCTCGGCGCGTTCGACAACACGAACGGTTCCAGCCCCGAAGTAGATGTGATCCGACAGGTGTTCATCCCTCAGGGAATGATCATCAGCAACACCGGGACGGGGCCAGTGGTCCACGACCTCGACGCGTTCATCGAGCCTCGGGCGAAGATGCTCACCGATGGGACGCTGACGGAGTTCTCCGAGTGGGAGGTCTCGGAGCGGACGGAGATCTTCGAGTCGATCGCGCACCGTACCAGCGAATACCGCAAGTCCGGCTTCCACGACGGCGAGCGGTTCGAGGGCGCGGGCCGCAAGACGACCCAGTTCGTACGGACACCCGTCGGCTGGCGGATGGCCGCGCTGACCTGGGAGGACGAGTAGACAGGCCCCCAGACGTGTCGATTCGCGTGGGTGGCACGGCCGTCGTGAGCCGTCAGTCCAGCAAGCGCTCGGCGCGGTCCGGAACGCCACGGATGTGCCGGCCGTCGGCGACCATCCCGAGGAGGAGACGGTGCCCCTCCGCATAATGGATGAGACCGGACACGGCGGCCTCGCGCATGAGGGTGACGGTGTCCTTGACGGGAATACCGCGCGCTGCGGCGTACTCGCCCGCGTCGCGGTCGTCCGTGATCCAGACGGCCCCGGCGAACTCCTTCCTCGTCTGGATCAGGGCGAGGGTCTCGGCTTCGCCCAGATGACGCAGGGGCTCCCTCGGAATGCCGCCGAAGACCGCTCGTCGCAGTCGGTCCGCGAGGGCGATCTCAGCCTCGGTGCACAGTTCGATCGGCTCCCCCAGCCAGCCCTCGACGGGGAGTTGGCCGAGGTCGCGGACGTAGGCGGCGGAGCGGCGGGCTTCCTCCGCCACCGCTTCGGTCCAGCGGCCACACCCGCCGAGCACCTTGCGGAGCAGATCCAGACGGCTCACGGCACCGAAGTTGCAGAGAACCGTGTTGTCGGGGAACAGGCTGACGCGGCTGGAGAGGTCCAGGGGGTTGGTCATGGCTGGAATACCGGGTCGCCCTTCTCGTCCTCCGGCAGCGCCCGCGGGGCGCGCGACGGCTCGAGTATGGCTCTCAGGTCATCGACGGTGCGGTCCAGATAGGCGGCCAGGGGGCGGAGGGTCGTCTCGCCGGCCTCGTACGCGGCGTGCAGTTCTGCCATGGGGACGAGTGGCGGGCGCGCCACGGCGGATTCGGCGCGGTGGCGGTAGTGGTCGTCGAGCCGCCCCGCGAGGACGTGGCAGATCTCGGTGGTGAAGCCACGGAGCCTGTCCCGGCGGGCCGTGTCGAGGAGCCCGATGCGATGGAGTCGTGCGGCCAGCGCGCTCGGCGACACCTTGAAGGCGACGACCAGCTCGCTGAGCTCGGCGTCGGTGGGAGCGTTCCGGTCGGCGACCGTGCGTTTCCAGACCGCTCGCACTTCGGGTTCGGGCATCAGGAAGTGGGCGGCGAAGACATTGGCCCTCACCTCGGTGTAGTCCTTCTGCCTACCGGGTTGCGGTACCGCGTCGGCGCGCAGGTCCTGGGCGTCCCGGGCGAGGAGGTGTCCCACCTCATGGGCCAGGGTGAAGCGTGCCCGGGTCCATTCCTGGGTGGTTGCGAGCAAAACGATGCGGAAGGCGTCGGACTGCCACGTCGCGCCGGAGAGGGCAGCCTGGGCGGGGAGGTCGACGAGCGCCACGTCGATTCCACAGTGGTCCGCGAGGAGGCGGGTGAGGGCCGGGAGATCCATACCGGCGGGAGCCTCCGCGCCTTGCCGCGCGAGGTGCTCCGTGAAGTCGGCCGCGAGGCGTTCCCCTTGGTCGACGTACCGCTCGAGTTCAGGGCGGGGCTGAGGCAGGTCGGGGATCGCGCGGGGCCGGCCGAGCAGGTCCAGCACGTCGTAGGCGTTCTGGAACCGGCAGGCGATGGCCTCGATCTCGGCCCACCGGGCCCCTTCGGCCACCGCACCGCCGGAACGGGCGGCTGAGCGGGGGCGCACCGGCTCGCGTCCGCCGAGCAGGTAGTCCACCGTCGTGCCGGTGGCTTCCGCGATGCGGGCTAGATCCAGGGAGCTGAAGCGACGCACGCCGCTGAGCGACTTGGAGAGCTTGTCCGGGGAGAGGCCGACCCGCTCGGCGAACGCGGTCTGGGAGAGGGAGGCTGCGTCCATGACTCCACGTACACGGTCGATCACAGTCTCGGTCATTGCCTCACCGTATCGACGTGTTGCGAAAATCGCAACGCGTTGCTGTCCTCTGCACCCGCTCGTCCGGCTTACGGCCCCCTTTTCATCGGCACCTGACCGGTGCACTACTCGTGGGCACTCCCCGCTCACCCGTTCAGGCACCGGAACAGTTCGACGGAGGCTCGCCGAAGATGGTGCGTGCGGACTTGACCGTCACTCGCCCGAAGAGATGGTTGCCACCGGCGCCGAGCGCGGCACCGATACCGAGTGGCACCTGCTTGCTGAGCACCAGGACCCCCTGCTTGGTCCCGTACTTCGTGATGAACCGCGGACCCAGCACCTTGTTGACCCGAATGATCGCGCTCATGGGGATCGCATCGACGATGCGCCGTGCCCAATAAGGGCCTGTGCGCCCGATCGTTCTGTCCAGCGCCGTGATCGCCCTGTCGCCGAGAAGGACCGTCAGGACCAGGAGCCTGCGTCGCTCGATGTTCTCCGGGTGCGTGCCATGAACCTCGGCCAGCGACAGCGTGTAGAGCACTGACGCTTCGGTGAAGAGCAGGACATCGGCCAGAGCTGTCGGAATCCCGGTTCCGGGCACGATTCCTGCCGCGCCGGATGCTCCTCCTGACACTGTGACGCCGAAAAGGTAGTGGCGATCCAACCGCCGGATCAGATCCTGCGGGGTGTCGTCGGGGTGGGATCGCCGCAAACCAGCGACGCGCCTCTCCGCCAGCGGCTGCTGGACGACCAACGCCTTGTCGAAGGCCTGCTGGATCAGGCCCTTGGTGCCATCGGTCTTACCCATCGGGGTTGTGGTCCTCTCGGATTGTGTGCGCGTACGCCCTGGCGTCGAGATGTCATGCCGTCACCGCGTCCGCACCCACCCGTCCAGCCCCTCCAGGTGACGCGGCAACCTGTTGCCCTGCCAGCCCAGCACCAGCCGCTGACGCGCGCGGGTGATCATGACGTAGTAAGCCATGCGCAGGGTCGCCGCCGTGGGGTCGGTGGCGGAGTCGGACTCCGCGTCGGCGATGACGACGGTGTCGAAGTCGAGGCCCTTGACGCTGGCTCGGTGGACGACGACCACGCCGGGGCGGGCGAGTTCGAGGTCGCGGTAGCGGCCGGCGGTGGCCGCCGAGCTGTAGAGCTGGGGTTCGTGGGCGAGGCCGGAGCGTTCCAGGAGTCGCATCAGGTCGGCAGCCATGCGCGAGGAGTTGACGATGACGCCGATGCGGTCCGCCGGGTGCCGCGCCGCCGTGGTGGCGATGTCGTCCGCAAGGTCCTTGGCACCGGAGTAATGGCGGATCACGGGCAGGACACCGCTGCGGAAGGGCATGGGGGAAGCGCTGCCGCCGGTGCGGAAGTGGTCGGCGAGGGACGCGATCTCGCGGGTGTTGCGGTGGTTGCCGGAGACCTCGGCGCGCCCCGTGGCGCGGCCGAGGGCGTCGGTGATCTCGGTGAGGGTGGAGTTGGTGTCGGTGAGGCGCTGGCACTCGTCGGCGAAGACCGTCACCGATGCGGCGGAGAGGCGGACGAGCCGGTAGAAGCCCGGAGACAGGTCCTGGCCCTCGTCGACGACGAGGTGGGGCGTGGCCGCCTCGTCGTCACCGAGGGAGGCGGCGGCCTGGTGGGTGAGGGCCGTCCAGTCGAACCAGCCGTCCTGGGTGCGCGGTGCGCCGTATCCGAAGTGCTTCAGGACCCAGGCGTGCACGGTGGATGCCTCCACCGGGGCGCCCGGGACCGTGAGGCCCTGGAGGGTGTCGCGCAGGAGCTGGCGCAGCAGGTTGGAGCGCGACAGGAGCACGGTGGGGCGGCCGGTGAGGGCGAGGTGGACGGCGCGGTGCGCGGCGAGCAGGCTCTTGCCGCTGCCGGGCGGACCGCTGACGACGTGGTTGCCCGTCAGCGGCAGGGCGTCCAGGCAGTCGCGCTGGGCCTGCGTGAGGTCGGGGTGGAGGACGGGGGCGTTCGTGGTGGTCATGGGTGTCATCCCTGGACGGTGGCGGCGGCGTACTCGCGGCTCGCGGTGAGGACGTCGGTGAAGTAGCCGGGGACTCGGGCGGAGCCGACGACCAGGGCACGGTCGAGAAGGGTGTTGCCGGTCTGGCAGCTCGTCTCGGGCAGCAGGGTGCAGGCGTGGCAGGCGGCCCGGTTGAGGTTGCCGAAGCCCTGGCCGGTGTGCTCGGCGCACAGAGGGTCGGCGGAGCACCAGGCGGCGGCCTCCAGCATGCGGATGAGCGTCTCGGCGAAGTGCGGTGCCTCGCCCTGCCTGACGAGGCCACCGAGTGTGCCCTCCGCGTCACCGGCGGCCGTGTAGATCAGCAGTCCGTGCTGACCGTGCTCGGGGCGGCCGTAGACGCGCTCGCGCAGGCTGGCGGTGGTGTAGCCGGAGTCGAAGGAGAGCTGGCGGATGAGGAGGTGGGCGACCGTGTGCAGGAGGAGGAAGCGGGGGGAGAGTTCGCCCCCGGCGGTCTCGGCGAGCTGGTCGCCGCGGAACGACGCGTCCAGGTCGGCACGGATGCCGCGGACATGGGCGCGGACGCGGGGGTCGCTCTCCCAGGCTGTCAGGCGCTTGTCGTCGAGGGTGAGGACGATGCCCTCGCCGTAGACCTCGGTGGCCGGCAGCCAGCGCAGGCGTCCGCTGGTGTCGGCGGGCACGAGTGTGCCTCCCGGGGAGTGGCGGCGGAACCCGGTCAGCGCCCGCACCTCGCGGAGCCGGTCGGCGAGGACGACGCCGCCGATGTGCTCGTCGAGGGCGGCCCAGGGCTCCTCCGTCTCGCCGTCGAGGCCGAGGCCGCCGCGCCGGACCGCGAACTCGCCCGTGGGCTCCGGAAGCAGGGCGGCGTCGAAGGCGTTCCACTCGTCGCGGCTGAGATCGGTCTTCCGCGCGTCCGGTCCGGCTGCGGGAGGGGTGGGCGCGGGAGCGCCCGTGGCCTCCGCGACGAGCTGGTCGATGAGGCTGTCGGGTGCCTCGGTGTCCTCCTTGATCAGCCTGCGGAACGTGTCGGCCCGGGACTCATCGGGTGCGTCGAGCAGGAGCGGCCAGCAGCCGTGGCCGCGGACGGCCTCAGCCGCGTCCTGCTCCGCGCGCGGGGGTTCGGCGGACTGCGGGATGTCGAGGGCCGAGTACACGGCCGGGTAGTAGACGTTGCCGGCGGTGCGCTGCACGATGTGGACCTGCTGGCCGCAGGTGGCGTTCTCGTCACGGCGCTGCCAGGGGTTGCGGCCCGGGCAGTGGCCTCCCTGGGGTCCGAGGATGTCGAGCAGGTCCCGCTCGGCGCCGCACTGCTTGCCGTCGTGCCGTGTCGCTCCGCAGCGCACCGAGAGCGCTTCGAGTCCGGAGGCGCGGTCGGCGACACGGAAAGCGAGCCGTCGCGCCTGCCACGTGTGCTTCTTCTCCGTGCAGGAGTCCCGCAGTTCGGGTGCGAGGCGGGAGTGGGCCCAGTACCACCAGTCGACGTCGTCGAGGTGCCCGTCGGCACAGATGCGGACGAACCGCATCGGCGTGAGACGGGGCGCGGCGGCGCAGGCGGCGCACACGGGCGGCTCGCCGGGCTTCTCCATCTCGCGCAGGAAGCGGACCATGCTCCGGCAGGCGCCGCAGAAGAGCCAGCCGGGGAAGCGGACGTGGGGAACGCCGGGGCGGTCGGGCTGGTCGTAGCGGTCGTTGAGGGTGTGGGGCGCGGCGTAGAAGCCCTTGACGCCGAGGCGGGCGGCGAGCCGGTCGGAGGGGACGGGCGTCTTGAGGTCCGGCCACCTCTCGATGCCGGCGGCGACGAAGGACTCGCCCTGCACGTCGAGCACGGCACCGACACCGAACGGCAGCACGGTCTGTGCCTGGCGGACCCGGAGTTTGCGCTTCACTTTCCTGCTCCCGTCACGGTGATCTGGCATTCGCGGTCCACGCTGCGCATGGAGTTGAGGGTCTCCCACAGGCCGTAGCGCTGCTCGAAGGTCTTGAGGAGGTTGTGCTGGCCCTTGCCCTGGCTGCGGTAGTAGAGGTCCTTGCCCTCGGCGGCGGCCGTCCGGGCCTGCCGGTACCAGGTGTCGAGGAGGTAGCCGAGCTCCGCCCGGACGTCGGCGCGTACGGCGGCGGCGCGCGTGGTACCGGGCTCGGCGGCCGCGGCGCGATCGGCGAGGGCGTCGGCGATCCGCTCGGCTTCGTCCCGGTGGCCGGTGATCCGGCCGGCCTGGTTCTCCGCGGCCAGGCCGAGCCGGTGGCGGACCAGGACGACGAGTGCGGCGTGCAGGGCGCGGCGGCGGGCCGGCGGGGACCAGGGGGTGACGCTGGCGGGTTCGACGTAGCGGTACAGGGCCCGGTGGTAGTCGATGAAGGTCTCGTAGTGGGACCGGTCGCGCGGGCGGGTGGCGTTGAAGTAGGTGACGACCAGACCCGGCACGCGGTGGCGGCCGACGCGGCTGGTGGCCTGGATGTACTCGGCGGTGGTCTTGGGCTGGCCCTGCATGAGCATGTAGGCGAGGCGCTTCACGTCGACACCGACGGAGAGCATGTTGGTGCACGGCAGGAAGGCGACCGACCGGGGGTCTTCCCAGGGCTTCTCCAGACGGTCGAGGAGGACGGGCTGCTCGGCACGCTTCAGGTTGCTCGTCAGTTCCTCTACGTCGCCCAGCACACGGACGCCGGCTCCTTCGTCGAGGCCTCGGAGCTGGGCGGGGATGTCGTCACCGGCCGCGGTGACGGTACGGCCGAGTTCCCGCAGGCTGTGGTGGTAGGCGACGAGCGTCCAGTAGGCGTCACGGTGTTCCTCGGGGAGCTGGTGGACGCCCTGGAGCATGGCAGCCGTGGTGGCGACGGCGCCTCGGCCCGCGGTGTGGCCCTGGGCCATGACACCGAGGTAGAGGCGTCCGGGGCGACCGCTGTCGGGGACGGCGAAGAAGCTGTCGCGGGCGTCGGGACCGGACGGCGGGAACAGCTGGACGTCCTGGTGGTGGAGCGCGCGTACCTGTTCGGCCGAGCGGCGGATCGTGGCCGTGGCGGCGACGATCTTCGGCGGACGGCCGTCCGGGCCGGTGCACAGCTCCAGGACGGCCGCCTCGTAGAGGCCGACCGTGGTGCCGAGCGGTCCGGTGAGCAGATGCAGCTCGTCCTGGATGATCAGGGACGGGGGCGGGTTGCCGGTGCCCGCGCCGAAGAGACGGCCGGAGTCCGGCTCCCAGGCCAGCTGGGCGAACTTGTCGACGGTGCCGAGGACGAAGGTCGGCGGCTTCTCGTAGAGGTGCTGGTCGACGACGGCGACCGGCAGGACATCGTGGAAGCGGCATTCGTCCCGGGGGCAGTAGAAGGCGAACTCGTCCTTCTCTGCGTGGACTCCGTAGTCGGACCGGACGCTGGACCAGTTCGCCGGCAGGATGCGCGTACCGCACCACGGGCAGCGGTCGAGGATGAAGACGTCCTCGGGGTGGGTGGCCTCGCGCTGCTGGTCGAAGGCGTCCTGGGCTGTCTGGAACTTGTTGGGGGTGGTCGTGTCGCCGACCCACAGGCCGATGGTGACCGGCTCACTGCCGAGACCTAGTCCGGGTTCATCGCGCCGCAGGTGTTCCAGGGCGCAGATCGTGGTGGCGGCACGCTGGAACTGCTGGGTGGTGAGCAGACTGAGGGTGTAGCGACTGAGGACGGCGGTGCCGCCGCCCTCGCCGCGGATCCGGCGCAGGGCGATCGTGAAGGCGGCCAGGAGGAGGTACGCCTCCGTCTTGCCGCCGCCGGTGGGGAACCAGATCAGGTCGGTGGTCCCGCGGTCGTGGTGGCCTGGGTCGGCGACACCGTCGAGGGCGAGGAGGAAGAAGGCGAGCTGGAAGGGGCGCCAGGTGGCGTCGGGGTCGGCGGGCGGGTCGAGAGCCACGGCGTCGGAGCGGTGGCGTCGCAGGCCGGCCTGGTCGGGGGCGGAATGCCGCATCTGCAGCAGCATGACCCGCTGGGCGATGCGGAAGGCGTCGAGGAGTTCGGGGCGGTCGGGGTCGCACAGGGTGCGCACGCCCGCTTCGATGCGGGAGACCGCCTGGCGAACGCGGTCCAGGATGCGCTCGGCTGCCTCCCGTCCCCAGGGCGGTACCTCGACGGAGCGCTGACCGACGTACCAGGCATGGTAGGCGGCGGCGAACTCGGCGAGCTCCTCCCTGAGTTGATCTCGGTCGACGGTCGGGTCGGCCAGGTGGGAGATGTTGAGCACGGGGGCGTCGAGCGGACCGCCGGCGCGCACGGCGGGCACTTCGGCGCGCGGCAGGATCTCGCAGGCGAGGAGTTCGACCCGGTCTGCCTCGCCGCGTTCCTCACGTACGGCGCAGCCATGGCCGACGGCGTGGGTGACGACGTGGCGGTACTGCAGGCGCAGTTCGCGCTCCTCGGGGTCACGGCTGGCGAGCCGGACGCTGGGGTAGGGCAGCACGGGTTCTCCGGCAGGGCGGACGGTGAGCCCGCACTGGAAGAGCATGTCGTCCCAGCTCGGTGCCTTGCCGCCGGAGCCGTCGTGGTGTTTCTCGTTGATCAGGGCAACGGTGACCAGTGTGCCGTCGCCGTAGGAGCGCCGGGTCACCTGGATCTTCGCCCGGCTGTCGAGGACGGGCACCTCATTCCGGTCGGGGCCGATCGTATGCGTCTCGGGCGGGAGCGGGACGCGCTGCCAACGGCGCCCGCGCCCGGCCTCGTTGCGTCGCGTCTCGTAGCGGGCGGCGGTACAGCTCACCTCGATGTGGACCGCCTTGGTGTAGAAGCTGAGGCCGAGGGAGGCGGGCAGCCAGCTGTTGGTCTCCGGCACGGGATCGGCGGCCGGGTTCGCGTCGGGGGCGTCCTCCTCGGCGGCGGGCGCCTCGGGGTCGTCGGCCGCGAGGGCGAGCTGCCGCTGGAGGTCCGCCTGTTGCGGGTAGAGCGTGCCCATCAGGTACTGCCGGTCGGGCGGCGCGTCGAGCACCTCTTCGTCGTCGCCGACGGGGCCGACGAGCTGACGGGTGAGGTAGTCGACCAGCTCCTGGCGCGGGTCCATGTGCGGGTTCCTTCGGTTCGGGTGGAGTGTGGCCGGTTCATCGGATGCGGCCGGCTCAGGCGTGCTTGGGGGCCATTCCGTGACGGATCAGCTGGCCGAGGAGCTTGGCCTTGGCCTTCGACTCGACCTGGCGGATGCGCTCGCGGGTCACGCCGAAGACAGCCCCGATGTGTTCCAGCGTGTCCGGTTCGTCCCCGTCGAGCCCTGTGCGCCGGACGACGACGTGCCGGTCCCTCTCGGGCAGGTGCTCCAGGACGTGCCGCAGGCGCCCCTGGAACTCCTTCCGGAGCAGTACCGCGGGAGGACCGGGCAACCGGCTCGGTCCGATGATCAGGTCACCGAGCGCGATGTCGTCACCGATGATGCGGTCCAGGGAGTCGGTGGGCCGGCTGATCCTGCGCACCTCTTCCACTTCGGCGAAGGTGAGGCCGGTCGCGTAGGCGACGTTGTCGATGGTCGTCGGCCGGCCCTCGCTCAGCAGCTTGCGCTCGGCAACGGCCACCTTGCTGACTCGCTCGTGCACATACACAGGCAGTCGGACCATGGTGCCCTCGTCCGCGATGGCACGCGTGATGGCCTGCTTGATCCACCACGTCGCGTAGGTCGACAGCTTGAAGCCCTTCTCGGCGTCGAACTTACGGACTGCACGCATCAGCCCGAGGGTCCCGTGCTGGACGAGGTCCTCGATGTCCAGTCCACGCCCCTGGTAGCCATGGGCGATCTTCCAGACGAGCCGCAGGTTGTGCAGCACGAGACACTCGTACGCGCGCCACTGCTCGCCGCTACGGGACAGCGTCTTGATCTCCTCTACGGGGACATCTCTGCCGAGGCGATCGGTGCCGCCACGGAGGAGCACCGCGAGGCCCACTTCCTCCTCCGCCTTGAGCAGAGCCTTGTCCGGGTGCCGCCGCCACCGGTCGGCTTCCAGCACGGCCCGCGCCGCGTCCACAGCCTCGGACAGGTGACCGCCCGCGGCAGGAGCGGCGGGGCGGGCGGCACGCTTCTTGCCGGTCGGCGGCTTCGACGGCGCGGCTTCAACTCGGGCAACGGGTCGGCCCGGGCGGGTGACGGGAAAGGCGACGGTCAACTCAGCCGCCTCGGCGGGGCTGAGCCCGTGGAGCCTGACGACGCCGTCGTGGGCGAGCCTGCCGACCTTGCCGTCGGCGTCGGCGTAGCGGGCCAGCATCCGCCGCGCCTGTGTCAGGCGCCGGGCCCTCTCGCTGGGGACGGGCGCCGGAACGGGGCGGGGCGCGGGGCCACGCCGCCCGACCGCGGTGACCAGAGGAGCAGCCGGTTGCGCCACACGCACCACGGCGGGCCCCACCGCGGAGGCTCGCGGCTCCTTTCGACGCGTGGGCTTCACCTGCAGGCCGACCGCGGCAAGCCCGTTGCGCAATCCTCGTCGCTGCTCGTCACTGCTGAGCCCGAGCCGGTCCACCTCCAAGGCGAAGGCCTTCTGGCTCACGAGGCCCGAACGCGACGCGGAGCGCCTCAGCCTCTCGACGACGAACGGCAACTCCGCCTCGATCGTGCGCCGTCTGGCCTCTGTCGTCGGGTCCCCACCCATAGCGCCCCCCACTTGAGCGTCGAGTGCCCGGCGATCGGCGACGAACCGATCAGGCACCTGAGCAACTCTAGGGGCGCCCCGTTTACACCGTCAACGCATTCACGCTTTTCGTTTACCTTTTCTGAAAGTGGGTCGCTTGACGGCGTCAACAGGTAGGGTGATCGCGTTCGTCAGGACCATCCCTCCCGGAAGGCCGCCCATGCCGCAGCTCGACCGGCTCCCCGGCACGCCCGAGTTCCGCATCAAGCTGCCCAAGGACGGCGGCGTGGCGCGCGGTCACCTGCTCACCGAGTTCGGCGACAACGGCACGCACAAGTTCCTTCTCCTGGAGGGATCGTCCATGGCCGCCGATGCGTGGCCGGGGCTCGGCAACCACGCGCGCCGGATGCGCACGGAACTGCGCGCGGACGGCAGCCTCGCCGACGCACCCGCCGACCCCGTCCCGCCCGGGACGGTGCCGCGCTGGGTGGCATCCCGGGACATCGCCTGCAACTCCTCCTCGGCCGCCGCCGCGTTGGTGTACGGCTACGACGCCTCCGGCCCCGAGTCCTGGCGAACCGTCGAAGGTCATCCGCTGGCCGACTACCTGTCCACCGGCTGGCGCGCCCCGCGCAAGGCGTGGCTGGTGCGGGGCTCCAACGTCTCGGGCCACAACCTGGTCCGGCAGC
Organism: Streptomyces sp. Alt3; assembly: GCF_030719215.1. Classification (NCBI taxonomy): domain Bacteria; kingdom Bacillati; phylum Actinomycetota; class Actinomycetes; order Kitasatosporales; family Streptomycetaceae; genus Streptomyces; species Streptomyces glycanivorans. Next base: position 2,032,361 of record NZ_CP120983.1, read on the forward strand.
TGTGGCTCGAGGAGGGCATCGTCTCCATCGCCGGCGCTCATCTGCCGCCCTTGGAGGAGAGCGATCCGACGAAGAGCGCGCTGCGCCGCTTCGTCGAGGAGGGATACGAGGGCGCCGCTTCGTACAACCAGAAGCGTGGCCTCGTCGACGAGTTGCACGCCTTCCTGACACAGATGCGTGTCGGTGATTCGGTGGCCACCATCGGCGACGGCCGGCTTCACGTCGGGCGGATCACCGGTGAGGCCGTACAGATCTCGTCTCCCGGCGGCCGGTCCAATCTGCGGCGAACCGTCACCTGGCAGACGGGGAGCCACCCGTACGAGGAACTGCCGGAGGAGGTGCAGCAGAAGCTGTCGGTCCAGCACGACGTCGTCGATCTGACCGGCGTACTGGAGGCGCTGGACACACTCGACGGACACACCGGAACGACAGCGATCGACGGCCCCGTCCGTCTGCCCGTGTCCGAGTCGCAGCTTCAGCGGGAGCTGTCGCTACCCGACGTCACCGGGTCGCTGGCGGCCGATCTCCTCATCCATGACAGGACCTGGCTGGAGGAGGTGCGCGAACTTCTCTCGGACGAGAAGCAGTTGGTCTTCTACGGGCCTCCGGGCACAGGCAAGACCTACCTCGCGATGAAGCTGGCCGAACACTTCGGCGGCGGCCCCGAGCAAGTCAAGATCGTGCAGTTCCACCCGTCTTACTCGTACGAGGACTTCTTCGAGGGCTTCCGGCCCGTCGAGGACCCCGAGACGCGCGAGGTGGCCTTCCGGCTCACCGCGGGTCCGCTCCGGGAGCTCGCCGACCTCGCCTCCCGCGAAGGCAACCGGCATGTTCCGCACTTCCTGATCATCGACGAGATCAACCGCGCGAACCTGGCCAAGGTCTTCGGTGAGCTGTACTTCCTCCTGGAGTACCGGACGAAGTCCGTCCGTCTCACCTACTCCGGGGACGACTTCGCACTGCCCCCCAACCTCTTCGTGATCGGCACCATGAACACCGCCGACCGGTCGATCGCACTGGTCGACGCGGCGATGCGGCGCCGATTCGCGTTCGTGGAACTCTCCCCCCGAGTCGAGCCGACAGCCGGGCTGCTTGCCCGTTGGCTGAAGTGTCAGGGTAAGGAGCAGGAACCGGCTCGTCTTCTCGACGCTCTCAACGCCCGTATCGACGAGGCCGACTTCGCCATCGGCCCCTCGTACCTGATGAAGCCGGGCGTGTACCGCGACGGCGGCCTCGAACGGACCTGGCGCACGAAAATTCTCCCGCTGCTCGAGGAGTACCACTACGGAGAGGGCCTCGATGTCGCCGCCCGCTACGGCCTCGCCTCGCTGCGCGAACAGCACCCATGACCCCATGACTGTGCGCGATGTGACACTCCACGAGTACGGGCCTGCGGTCTCGGTCCCGCTGTGCACCGAGGCCGGGCTGGCCCTCGCCGGCTCCGGCATCCTGCAGAGCGCGACCCCTGATCCTGGCAGGCAGGGGCACTGGGTACTGCGGGCGGGCAGCCGGGTGGGCGCCGTACGCACTCCCGGCGGCACGATCGTACGGATCATGCCCAAGACCCCCGTGCGCCGATTGTTCTTCCTCCTGGGTTTCAGCCTCGATCCGGCACGCGCCTGGCGCGACAGCAGGGAGGGAGGCATCGACACCGGCACGTACGACGACATCGTCCCGGCCCTCGCGCACGCCGTGGAACGGCAGATCGACGCGGCGCTGCGCCGGGGTGTCCTCCAGGGCTACCGGGAGGTGGAGGAGTCCGCTCCGGTCGTACGCGGGCGACTGCGCGAGGCCGAGCAGATCCGGCGGCACTTCGGGCGTACGCCGCCCGCGGAGGTCACCTACGACGCGTACACCGGCGACATCGCCGAGAACCGCATCCTGCGCGCGGCCGTCGAGCGGTTGCTGCGGCTGCCGCAAGTCCCTGGCCTGGTCCGACGGCGCCTCGTCCATCAGCGTGTGCGTCTCGCCGATGCCCGGCCCCTGATACGGGGACAGCAACTGCCGCGTTGGCAGCCGTCGCGCCTGAACTCCCGCTACCAGCCCGCCCTACGACTCGCCGAGGCCGTCCTGCGAGGCACCTCCCCGGAACACCGGCCGGCCGGTGCCGAGCCGCTCGTCGTGGACGGCTTCCTGCTCGACATGAACAAACTGTTCGAGGATTTCGTCACGGTCGCTCTGCGAGAGGCCTTCCGGGAGCAGGGTTTGGCCGCCTACCTCCAGGACTCGCACCACCTGGACACCGCAGGTCGTGTGCGCATACGCCCTGACCTCGTCGTACGCACGGGTGACGGCCGCACTCCGCTCGCCGTCGTCGACGCCAAGTACAAGGAGGAGAAGGCCGACGGGCTCCACAACGCCGACCTCTACCAGGCGCTCGCGTATGCCACAGCGCTCGGTCTGCACGAGGCTCACCTCGTATACGCGGCGGGGCGACAAGCGGGACGCTTCCATGAGGTACGGGGCACGGTTGCCGGGCGGGACGGACGAGGAGTACGGCTGTACCAGCACACCCTCGACCTCTGCCAGGAACCGGACCGGATCCTGTCCGCCCTCCGGACCATCGCCGCAAGGCCGGCCGCCACCACACCACTTTCACCATCATGAAGACCGTCGGACAGGAAGGAACCTCATGCCACGGCTCGCGTTCGCCCAGAGTTTCTGGGACGGCTACGACATGCTCGAGAAGCCGGTGCGAGCGGGTGTTCGCAAGGCCATGCGCAAGTTCCAGACCCTGAGTGCTGCCGAACTCAACGCGGACAAGGGCCTGCACCTGGAGTCTGTCGGAAGCGCCCGTGACCCGCGGATGCGCACCATCCGCATCACCGACTTCTGGCGGGGCGTCGTCCTCGCCCCCGACGACGGCAGCGACATGTTCCTGCTGGTCAACGTCCTGCCGCACGACGACGCCTACTCCTGGGCGGCAAAACGCCTGTACAGCGCCAACTCCGCGACCAGGGCTCTGGAGGTGCGGAACGCCGTTGCTCTGGACGAGCTGACCCCCTTGTACGAGACGGCCGCACGCAATGCTCCTCAGTTGCTGTTCGCTGGTGTCTCCGACGGCACTCTGCACGAACTGGGCATCGACGACCAGGTGCTGCGCGCCGCACGTTCGCTCGTGGACAAGGCACAGCTGGACGCCTTCGCGACGCTTCTGCCGGAGGACCAGCTGGAGGTGCTCCAATACCTGGCCGAGGGGTTCGGACCGGATGAGGTCTACCGGGACGTCGTCGCCGTCCGCCGGCCCGCCGACGCGCCCGCCGAGCCGGTCGAGGACCTGGCCACCGTGATCGCCAACACTTCCGCACGCATTCGCCTGGTCACGGGGCCGGACGAGCTGGAGGAGATGCTGGAGAAGCCGTTCGACGCCTGGCGCGTCTTCCTCCATCCCTCCCAGCGCCGCGTGGCCTACCGCACCTCGTACAGAGGCCCCGTCCAGGTCACCGGAGGGCCGGGGACGGGAAAGACTGTCGCCGCCCTGCACCGGGTCAAGCATCTGCTCGGACGCCGCGAGGACGGTCGCGTCCTGCTGACCACCTATACGAACGCGCTCGCGGCCGGATTGCGCCAGATGCTGGGCCTCCTCCTCGACGAGGACGAGGAGCTCCTGGCGCGGGTGGACGTGACGACGGTCGACGCCTACGCGAACGGCATCGTGCGCGCGAAGTCCGGAATCGCGCCCAAGCCGGTCGGGGACCGGGAACAACGTCAGCTGTGGGAGAAGGCCGTCAAGCAGCTTGATCTGCCGTTCACCTCACAGTTCTTGGCGCAGGAGTACCGGCACGTCGTACTCGGCCAGGATCTGCGCGATCTCGACGCCTACCTCGGCGCGAGTCGTCGTGGCCGCGGCACCGGCCTCGGCTCCGCACGCCGGTGTGAGGTGTGGAGCGCCGTGGAGCGGTTCGAACAGTTCTTGCGTGCTCGTGGTGAGACCACACACCTGGGTGTCTGCACCAGGGCGGCGGAACTCCTGTCCGAAGATGCGGCTCCTTACGCCCATGTGGTCGTCGACGAGGCTCAGGATCTGCACCCCGCGCAGTGGCGGGTGCTGCGTGCCGCAGTCTCCTCCGGCCCGGACGACCTGTTCGTCACGGGTGACCCGCATCAGCGGATCTACGATTCCCGGGTCCCGCTCGGCTCTCTGGGTATCGCGACCGTCGGCCGCAGCTTCCGGCTGCGGGTCAACTACCGCTCGACGGAGGAGATCCTTGCCTGGTCGGCGCGGCTCCTCGCACCGGTCACCGTCGAAGCGCTCGAGGGCGAGGGGGTGGACTCGCTGGCCGGATACCGGTCCCTGCTGCACGGGCGCCTGCCCCAGGTACAGGAGTACGCGACGCGACAGGAGGAGACCGAGGCTCTGGTGGACCGGGTCCGCACGTTGGTCGACGATGGCCTCGCGCCGCACGAGATCGGCGTGTGTGCCCGCTTCAACCTCTCTCTGGACACAGCCGAGGAGAAGCTGAAGGCTGCCGGTATACCCGTGCTGCGGGTCCGAGGTCAGGTCGCGCAGGGGACCGAGGGAGTGAGGCTGGCAACCATGCACGCGATGAAAGGGCTGGAGTTCCGGGCCGTGTCGGTTCTCGGTGTCAACGAGGGCGCGGTCCCGTTCGCCCGCGAGATCACCCCACGCGAGGCAGACCCGCTCCAGCACGAATCCGACCTGCTCCGGGAGCGCTGCCTCCTCTTCGTCGCCTGCACACGCGCCCGCGAAGCCCTGAGCGTGACGTGGAACGGAGCTCCAAGCCCCTTCCTGGACCGGACCGCCTGACAAGCACCCTGAGCCGGACCTGCGCGGGCACCAGGGGGGGGCGCCCGCGCCGCCCTTACTCCTCCGGCATCAGTGCGCCCGCGGCAAGACCGTCACGGGCGACCTCGGAGAGTTGCCGGCTGAGATCGCCGACCTTGCGCATGCCTTCCTCGAACGCGGACAGGGCGCGGAATGCCGCCCCGTACCGTCTCTGGTCGGCAATGTCCATGCGAGGGATGCGTGAACCCTTGCCGTCCATGCGGTAGGTCCCACTGGCGCTGGTGGACCGGCGGGCATTGACGGAGCTGAGCAGGAATCCCTGCAGATAGTCCGTGTCCAACTGCTCACTGGCCGAGACCGGTTCCGGACCGTCGTACGTGACAAGTCCGGCGCGGGCGAGATCCGCGACGCTGGTGGTGGCACCGTCCAACGACCCCGGTCGCACACCTGGCTTCAGCCCCGGCAGGAGCGCGGCGAGTCGGCGGACCTCGTCGTCCAGTTCCTTGCGCAAGGCGGCGTACTCGCCGGGAAAGTCGCGATGACGGGTTCGTAGATGGCTTGCGGGGGTCAGATCGACGGTGTCGTCGAGAAGCTCGATGAGCGGCACGTCCACGACTTGGTCCGGGCGTGGTTCCAAGCTTCCTTCCGGACTGTTGTCAGTCAGGTCGATCATCCGCACGGTCCTGATCTCTTCCGCGCTCCCCGTGCTCTCAGGACGCCGCAGACACCACAGATGGACGGACAGTGCGTGGGAGGTCGCCGTCCCCGGGGGCAAGGCGACCAGTTGGCGCAGGATGCCTCGGCGTACCAGTTCCGCCCGGATGCGACGGCCGGCCTTCCGATAGGCGACCGAGGCGGGCATCACCATGAGGACCTGACCGCCTCGGTCGGTGTGGGCGTAAGCATGTTGCAGCCACGCCAACTCCCCTTCAGCCTTCGAGGGAGTTCCCAGTTCCCAGCGGGAGTCGAGCAGCAGCTCGTCCCGTCCCCATTCGGTCACGCCGGCCGGCGGGTCGCAGACGACCAGATCCGCACGGACATCGGGCCATGCATCTCCACGCAGCGAATCACCCGACACGATGCGCACACCTGGTTGACCGAGGACATCGGCGCGAAGCTGTGCGAATCGGGCACTGTCGGCGTCGATCTCCTGGCCGTGGCAGCGCGATACGGCGCCCTGGGTAACGGAGAGGAGCAGCACGCCGATCCCGCATGCGGGGTCGAACACCGTGGCGTCGGGCGGCAGCTCGGGGGCGAAATGACACACGGCGCGTACCACGCGCTCGGAGGTCACCTGGTCCGACCCTGCACGCCGGGCAGAGTCCATGAAACGTTCGGTCAGCCCGTTGACGAGATCGACGGGCCCCTCGCGTTCGAGAAGCGCTTCCACGCGGGTGGCGACACCGTCCGGCAGTCTCGCTGTCCGCGCCCCGGCAAGCATGGCAGCCACCTCGGCCAGTCCGGCGACCATCTGCTCACCGAACGCTGCCCGCATGGCCTGCCACAACTCGACCTCGGGTGAGACTTCCTGCCCTTTGCGCTGCCTGTCCAGCCATGCCTGGACCTCTGCAAGCGCGTACAGCGGACTGTTCGCGGCACCACCCGCCTGAGCGGGGAAGTCGTCGTATCGCCGTCGCCAATTGGAGACGGCGGCCCGAGTGACACCGGCCAACCGAGCAATCTCGGAGCCAGTGACCAGGGGGCCAACGGGCGAGGCGTCGTCGGTCTTCATACCCGCAGCGTACACGCGAACCTACATCTCCCCCAGGAGTGAGTGCGTTGACAGCATAAACACCCCATTACGCCCCGTAGTCGAGCCGCCGAGCACCCCGGTCCACCCAGGAAATATACCCCCGGGGGTAAAGTGTTACGGTGACGACATACCCCCGGGGGTAATTTCAGGAAAGGAGCCACCCGTGTTCTTCGTCGACACCATCGAGCTCGAAGGCCTGGGCAACCGCAGTTACCTCGCCGGCGGCGAGCGGTCGGCGGTGGTCGTGGATCCGCCCCGCGACGTCGACCAGGTCCTGGCCGTCGCGGCCCGGCGGGGAGTGCGGATATCCCACGTGGTGGAGACGCACATCCACAACGACTACGTCACCGGCGGCCCGGAGCTCGCACGCGTGACCGGCGCCGTCTACCTCATCCCGGCCGGTGCGCACGTCTCGTTCGCCCGGACCCCCGTCGCCGACGGCGACACCGTCGACGTCGACACCGGTCTCACGCTGGCGGCCGTGGCGACGCCCGGTCACACCCCGCACCACACGGCATATGTGCTCGCCGAGGCCGGGCGGCCGGTCGCGGCGTTCACCGGGGGCTCGCTGCTCATCGGCACGGTCGGCCGGCCCGACCTCGTCGAGCCGCGCCTCACCGAGCAGCTGGCACGCGCCCAGCACGCCTCTGCGCGCCGCCTCGCCGACGCCCTGCCCGACGACACGGCGGTCCTGCCCACGCACGGCTTCGGCAGCTTCTGCTCATCGGCGCAGGCGGACGGCGACTCCACGACGATCGGGAAGGAGAAGGCCGGTAACGCGGCGCTCACCGTGGACGTGGACACCTTCGTCGCCGACCTGGTGGCCGGGCTGGAGGACGTGCCCGCGTACTACGCGCACATGGGCCCCGCCAACGCCGCCGGGCCCGCCCCCGTCGATCTGACCCCGCCCTCGCTCGCGGATCCGGACGAGATCGCCGCGCGGCTCGCGGCCGGCGAGTGGGTGGTGGACCTGCGCAACCGGGTCGCGTTCGCGCGGGGGCACGTGACGGGCTCGTTCAACTTCGAGGCCGACGGCAAGCTCGCCACTTATCTGGCCTGGCTGATCCCCTGGGGCAAGCCGGTCACCCTCCTCGCGGAGTCGGCGGAGCAACTGGCCTCCGCCCAGCGGGAACTGGTGCGGGTCGGCATCGACCGCCCGGCCGCCGCCGCGACCGGCGGCCCCGCCTCGTGGCTCCGCGACGGCGAGAGCGCGGCCTCCTTCCCCTGCGCCACGTTCGCGGAACTGGCGGCGCGGGAGAGGGGGCGGGACGGGATCGTCGTGCTCGACGTGCGGCGCGCGTCCGAGCGTGCGGGCGGCTGGATCGAGGGATCGGTGCACATCCCGGTCCACCAGTTGCACGGCCGCGTCGGAGAGGTACCCGACGGCACGGTCTGGGTGCACTGCGCGGGCGGCATGCGCGCGGGGATCGCCGCATCGCTGCTGGACGCCTACGGACGACGGGTCGTCGCCGTGGACGACGGCTTCGCCGCCGCGACCGAGGCCGGGCTGAGCGTCGTCACCGGCTGAACCGGCACGGGCCCGTCCGCCCTGCCGACCGCACACGAACAAGAACCAGGAAAGGCGGAGCCGACGATGTTCCTCTTCCGAAGGCGCGAACAGCGCCTGACCGTGGGCGAGGCACGCGCCCGCACCGGCGGCGACCGGCCGGAAGCCGTCCTGCTGGACGTGCGCGAGAAGCCCGAGTGGAGGGCCGGGCACGCCCCGGGCGCCGCACACGCCCCGCTGACCGGACTGGCGGCGGGCGCAGCCCTGCCAGAGGAGGCGCAGGGCCGTCCGCTCGCCGTGATCTGCCGCAGCGGGCACCGCTCACGGCAGGCGGCGAGGATTCTCGCCGCTCGGGGCGCACAGGTGAAAGACGTGGAGGGCGGCATGAACGCGTGGGCCGCCGCCGGATTCCCGGTCGTCGACGAGCGCGGGAACAGCGGATCCATAGCGTGAGCCCCCTGATCCTCGCACTGGTGGCCGGGGCCGTCATCGGTCTGGCCCTCGGTGCCCTCGGCGGTGGCGGCAGCGTCCTCACGGTTCCCGCGCTGATCTACCTGCTCGGGTTCTCACCGGTGTCGGCGACCACCGCCGGCCTGATCATCGTCACCGCCACCTCCGCCACCGCGCTCTACGCCCACGCGCGGGACGGCGGCGTGGCCTGGCGGACCGGCGCGCTGTTCGCCGCGGCCGGTATCGTTCCGGCGTTCCTCGCCGGAGCCGCCGCCGGTCACCTCCCCTCGGCGGCGCTCACCACGGCGTTCGCGGTCGTCGCCGCGCTGGCCGCCGTACGGATGCTGCGGCCCTCCGGCGCCGCGCCGCCGGACCGCATCCAGCCCGCCCGTGCAGCGGGAACGGGCGCCGGGCTCGGAGCCGTGACGGGCTTCCTCGGCGTCGGTGGCGGATTCCTCGCCGTGCCCGCACTGGTGGGCGTCCTGGGTCTGCGCATGAAACAGGCCGTGGGCACCAGCCTGCTGGTCATCACCGTCAACTCCCTGGCCGCGTCGACCGCGAGAGCGGGAACCGGCGGCGACCTGCGATGGGAAGTGATCGCCCCGTTCACCGGAGCGGCGATCCTCGGCGCCTGGGACGGAAAGCGGCTCGCGTCGAAGATCACGGGCCCCACCCTTCAGAGGGTGTTCGCGTTCGTACTGCTGGGGGTCGCGGCCTTCATGCTCGTCGACGCGATCGCCTGAGGCCGCAGCCCGCCGCGCGCCCCGGACCGGGCAGGGTCAGCCGGGCGGGCCGGTCCGATCCTGACCTGACCGGTCCGGCAGCCGGCCGGTCCGGGCCGCCGCCGGTCAGGCCAGGGAGAGGAAGAGCTTCTCCAGCCGGCCGCGCATCTCGTCACGGTCCTCACCGGAACGCATCCCGTTCTCCGTCTCGGTCAGGCACTGCTGGAGCCCGGTGGCGATGATCGCGAACCCGGCCCGGTCCAGCGCGCGCGACGCGGCTGCGAGCTGGGTGACGACCTCTTCGCAGTCGCGACCCTCCTCGATCATCCGGATCACCCCGGCGATCTGCCCCTGAGCCCGGCGCAGCCGGTTCAGGACCGCCTTCAGCTCCGCACCCGCCAGATCAAGCTCCATCATCACTCCTCATGAGATACCCCCAGGGGTAATGTACTCCCCTCGATGGGGGCGCCGTCGAAGGAATGCGGCCCAGGGCCGCCGCTCCCAGTATCGGCCTCCGTCACACCGGCCCCGTGCGGAGGTTGGAGGCGCACTCCATCACCACCGCGCCGGGAGTTCCCGGCGCGTGAGACCGGCCCGGAACAGGGGTGCGCGCCGCGAGGGCGAGTTCAAGCCACCCGCACGACCGACTCCGGTCGCACGGGCCGCTCCAGCGGCTGCGTCACAGCCCGCTTCACCAGCGACAAGCAACCGGCAGCGGGGCTCTGTACCAGCGCTTGTCCCACGTCGGGACGCACCGTTCACAGAGCCGAAACACTGCGGGATCAGGCGTGTTTCAGCCAACCACTTCGCCGCCTCATGACATGCACAGGGCACAAGTGCCAAAGTTCCATCGCACGCCGCACCCCCCTTTTCGGCGCCCCGCCGGTTACCCCGATCCGTCGGGTCGCCCCCCACAAGAAGGAGCTCCTGTGACCCACTTCTACGCGCGTCACAAGCGGACCACTCTGGCGATCGCCACCGCTGTCGCCGCCGGATCCCTGCTCGCCACCGGCATGACCACCGGTGCCGCCGCCCGGCCCGCTGCGCTCTCCGCCGACGCGCCCGCCCCGCTCGCCGGCTCGCCCCTCCAGCTCTCCGCCTCCGCCCGCACCGCCCTCATCCAGCAGGCCGACGCCGGCACGGCGGAGACGGCACAGGAGATAGGTCTCGGCGCACAGGAGAAGCTGCTCGTCAGAGACGTCGTCAAGGACGTCGACGGCACGGTTCACACGCGGTACGAACGCACGTACAACGGCCTCCCGGTCCTCGGCGGCGACCTGGTCGTGCACGAGACCGAGGCGGGGAAGGCCGAGGGCGTCACCAAGGCCACGAAGGCAGCCATCAAGGTCTCCTCCCTCAAGCCGACGATCACCGCCGCCAAGGCCGAGAAGCAGGCGGTCAGCGCAGCCGAGGCCGCGGGCTCGGAGAAGACCGCGGCCGACCAGGCGCCCCGCAAGGTCGTCTGGGCCGCCACCGGGAAGCCGACCCTCGCCTACGAGACCGTCGTCGGCGGCCTCCAGGACGACGGCACCCCGAACGAGCTGCACGTCATCACCGATGCCGCCACCGGCGCGAAGCTCTACGAGTACCAGGGCATCGAGACCGGTACCGGCAAGAGCCTCTACTCGGGCACGGTCACCCTCGACACCACCCTGTCGGGCTCGACGTACAACCTGACGGACGGCACGCGCGGCGGTCACAAGACCTACAACAAGGCGCACGCCAGCACCTCCTCCGCGGGCACCCTGTTCACCGACGCCGACGACGTCTGGGGCACCGGCGCCGCCTCCAGCTCCACCACCGACCAGACCGCGGCCGTCGACGCCGCCTACGGCGCCCAGAAGACCTGGGACTTCTACAAGAGCACCTTCAACCGCAGCGGCATCAAGAACAACGGCGTGGCGGCGTACTCCCGGGTCCACTACGGCAACGCCTACGTGAACGCCTTCTGGGACGACAGCTGCTTCTGCATGACCTACGGCGACGGCTCGGGCAACACGCACCCGCTGACCTCGCTGGACGTGGCGGGCCACGAGATGAGCCACGGCGTCACCTCCAACACCGCGGGCCTCAACTACTCGGGTGAGTCCGGCGGCCTGAACGAGGCGACGTCCGACATCTTCGGCACGGGCGTCGAGTTCTACGCGGCGAACTCCTCCGACGTGGGCGACTACCTCATCGGCGAGGAGATCAACATCAACGGCGACGGCACACCGCTGCGCTACATGGACAAGCCGAGCAAGGACGGCGGTTCGAAGGACTACTGGTCCTCGACCCTCGGCAACCTCGACGTGCACTACTCGTCGGGTGTCGCGAACCACTTCTTCTTCCTCCTCGCGGAGGGCAGTGGCTCCAGGACCATCAACGGGGTCAGCTACAACTCACCGACCTACAGCGGCTCCACGGTCACCGGGATCGGCCGGGCCAAGGCACTGCAGATCTGGTACAAGGCGCTGACGACGTACATGACGTCGACGACCAAGTACTCGGGCGCCCGCACGGCCACGCTCTCGGCGGCGTCGTCCCTCTACGGCTCCACCAGCACCGAGTACAAGGCCGTCGCCGCCGCCTGGACCGCGGTCAACGTCAGCTGACACGGAGCGGGGCGACCTCCCTCCCCGACGCCCGCGGCTGAAGTCGCCGCACGGCGTGTTGCTTGATCGGTTCGACACGTCCGGCGTTCCCGCCGACGTCATGGCGCCTGGCCGGGGCCTGTTCCACCCCGGACCAGGCGCCTCGGTCATGCGCAGCCGTCGGCGGGCAGGGCGCTCACCTCCTGGGGCCCGGTGCCGGCCGGGGTGCGCATGGCGGGCGTACGGACCGCTCAGGGCGTGCGCATCAGGTTGCGGAGACTCGCGACGAGAGCCGGGACGTCGCGTTCGGCCTCGTCCGGAGTCGCACCTTCGGGCGATTCCGGCTTCCGGTGCGCCGTGCGGCAGGGCTTGCAAAGGCCGTCCGGGAGGGCGGCGGCCGGGCCGGGGCGACCGCATTCGGTGCACTCGACCAGGAGGTCGCGCACGAGGGTGCCGGGCGGGACGCCCTGGGTCGGTGCGGGTGCTGTGGGCAGGTGGGGCGGCATCTTGTCGGTAAGGCGGCGGCGTACCAGACCGACGGGTGATCCGATGCGCTCGGGGAGCCCGGCGGTGAGCGCCGAGGTCAGGTAGTCGGCGCTGACACCGTTGGCGAACCAGGCGGCGGCAAGTGGTTCGAGCGCGGCGCAGTCGGCGGCAGAAAGCGCCAGGCGCGGCTCGCAGCGGCCGAGTTCGGCGAGGACGAGATAGGCGGGGGACGGGGCCGCGACTGCCGTGGGGGCGCCCGCGCGCGGCTCGTCCTGCGGCGGGTTCGGGGAGGTCCGCAGGCGGATATCCGCCTGCGCGCTGCGCTGTCGGGGGACGATCGGCTCGGCGGCAGGTACGGGCGCCTGCTCCGGGCCGGTGGATGCGTCGCCTGCCAGCCGGGCCGCCCACCACTCGTTGTCGTGGGCGGCGCGCGACCAGTAGGTGAGCGTCACCCATCGGCACTGACCGGCCCCTTCGACCCGGCAGCGCACGCGACGCAGATGTCCGGCCACGGCGAGGGCGCGCAGTGCGGTGCCGATCGCCATCTGGCCGTACAGGGGCAGGTCTTTGGCCAGCGACTTGATGTCCATGGCGGCGCCGTCGGGGAGGTGGTCGACATACCCGGCGACGTACCTTTCGCGCTCCGGCAGGTGGGCGAAGTCGGCCCTGTGGGGTTGGTGTCGGCCGGGGACGGACTGCTTGCCGTAGCCGGTACCGGCCTTGCGGTAGGGGCGCGAGGCTGCGGGGGCGGGCGGGGCGGAGCTAAGGTGCTGGATAGCCACGAGATCGGTCTTTCTTGGGTAGCGATCTTGGGTCAGACCCCGGCCGGTGCGCCAAACACCGTGTCGGGGTCGTCTCGTTGTGGGCACCGTAAGCAGCCGCGACTCTCCGCCGCAACTCGATGACAATTAGTCATACTTGCTGGCCGTGACGGGGTGGGGAGGGAGGGGAGGTTTCCCCAAAAGCCCTTACCTACCTCCCGGATGAACAACACGGCTCGAATCCCGGAGCACGAAACTCGGCCCTCGGAACCCGAAGCTCAAGCGTCGGCCCGGGGCGCCTCATCTGGCCCCCGAACGAGTGAGGGAGGGCAACGCGACGCTCGAACCCCGAGATCCGAGACCCGAGCGCCGGAGGGAAACCGCACGACCACAGCGGGGTCGCAGTGAACTCGACGACTCCTGATCGATCGCCCTCCCCCACGACCCGAGCTGCTGTCTACCGGCGCTTCAGGACACGCCAGTCGCGGCCCGGCTTCGGGATCTTCGCATCGCCGGCCTCCTGACGGTCCTCGTCCTGGATGACTTCACCCGTGATGACCTGGCCCCCGACCGGCTCGGCGAGTTCCAGGCCGGACAGATGCGCCTTGAGCCTTTTCGACATGGGGCGGAAGGTCGCAAAGGTGAGCCCGCCGGACACCGCGGCCCCGACGAGGGGAATCGCCTTCGAGACGGACTTGGCGAAGGTCTGCTTCGTCATCTCCACACCGAGATACTGGGCGACCTTCTTCACGACGGGGTAGACGACACCCTTGGTCAGCGCCTGCTGGGGCAGCTTCTTGGCGACCTGCTCGGAGATCATCCCCGCCACCTTCCCTACGGCGGCGTTCGCGGACTGGGTCCCGAACATCACTCCGAAGAAGAGCGTGAGCACGCCCTTGGTGGCGTCATCGAGATCGTCGTTGTCGGTGGAGAACAGATCGGGCCAGCTGTAGAGGTAGGCGAGCTTCTGCGAGATGCGCAGCATGTGGCCGATGTACTGGGCCAGATCGGCCGGCACCGTGGCGGGCAGGGCGAGGACTCCAGGAAGACCGGCAGCCGCGGAGAGCGCGCTCACCTTGGCGGTTTCGTAGCGAATGGAGGCATCGGCCACCTTGTCCAGAACATCAAGAGGGATACCCGCCGCCGCGGGGGTCTCTTCCATCGCCCGGCGCAGTTGATCCTCCGAGCAGTGACGGGCCAGCGCCGCCCGGAGGTACGCCTCCCGGTCGACCCGCACACCCGGAAGTCTTGCCGCGCCCGCCAGAACAGCGGAGAAGCGGGACTCCGCGTTCTCGCTCATTTCGCCCGTGACCATGCCAGGAAAGTACAGCAGCAGGGTGACCCGTATCCCTCGAATCGGTCATTGTGATCGCGGATCGACGCTGCGAGCGAAGGGCTCCCCGTGTCCCCCAGAAGCACGCCCTGCGATAATTCACGGCTGTGACCAGCGAGAACAACACGAGAACGGGAGCCGCTACCGGCCCCACCATGCCGGAGAGACGCCCGGTCCGGTCCTGGCAGGACGCCGAGCACAACGCGGCGGCATGGATGCGGTACTGGGGCTACACCGACGCACGGGCCGACCCCGGGGGGCCCGACGGCGGCATAGACGTGCGGTCGGCACGTGCGCTGGGGCAGGTGAAGTACGTGGCGGCGGCTGTGGGCCGCCCGGAGTTGCAGCTCCTCTTCGGAGCCCGGGGCCGTCTGCTGGACCGCCAGTTGCTCTTCTTCACGGGCAGCAGCTATGCCGCACCCGCCCTCCGGTACGCCCTTGAGAACGACATCGCTCTGTTCGTGTACGGCCTCGACGGGTCCATGGAAGCGCGTAACGCCCCGGCCCGGCGCATCACGGACCGAGCCCGAGCCGCGGAGACCGCGCGAGCGGCCGAGGCGCGCAGGCTCACCGCAGCCGGCTCCCACAGCGCTGCCGACACCGGCCCCGCTCCCGGACAGCCCACCGCGGCCTCCCCGGGCCGCGGCTCCCGGAGCCCCGACGGCCCGCACCCGAATCCGCCGCCCGCCGCCCGGAAGGAGCGGCGTCCCGGAACCGAGCGGATGCTCCTCGGCCTCTTCATGGCCTTCGTCGCACTGATCCTGCCCGCCGGGGATTCCTACACCCCGCAGCCCGGCCGGCTCGTGGCGACGGTCCTCCTGCTCGTCGTCCCGTGCTGGCTGCTGGTCTGGGGCGCCGTCACGAAGTCGCGGCGCCGCTTCTGGCCGGTCGGGCTGAGCCTCTTCCTGCTGCACCTCTCCCTGGCGTGGGCGACAAACGCGCAGCTCTGGCAGGGCGACACCTCCGACCTGCTCCTCCCGGGAGCCCCGCTCGCACTGTGCCTGCTGACGTCCACGCTGCTGATCCGGTGGCACGCTCGCACGGGTGACGAGAAGCGGTAGGCACGCCCGCCACGCCCGCGATCGCGGTGTCACTCCGGATCGTTCCGGATGCCCCTCCCCACGCTGCGCCCCATACCGTCTCCTCGGCGCCCGCAAGACCGACGCGTCCGGAGTCCGGGGAGCAGCGATGCCGACGACTGTCACCACCGACCGCCCCACCTCAACCGCCGCCGTGCTCAGGCCTCAGGAGCGCGAGGTGCTCTCCGCGGTCGGCTGCGGCCTGCGGGACGGCGAGATCGCAGCCGCCCTCGCCATCCCCGAGGATGCCGTGGCCGAGCATCTCGCGCGGATCCTGCTGAAGCTCGGGCTGCGCGACCGCACCGCTGCCGTCGTCCACGCGTTCGACTGCGGTCTGGTCGTCCCCGGACGGGGCCCGCGCACCCGGCCCGTGAAGCCGGTACGCGGGGCCGTCGTCGTGCGACCGAAGGAGGCGAGGATACAGATCTCCCTGCTCGGACCGCTGCGGGCGTGGCAGGACGGGCGGCCCCTGGACCTGGGACATCTCCGGCAGCAGGCAGTGCTGGCCGCCCTGGCCCTGGGCGCGGGGCGGCCCCTCAGCAGGCAGGAACTCCTCGACGACGTGTGGGGGACGGAGACGCCGGCCGCGAACGTGGTGCCGGTGTACATCTACCGGTTGCGCAAGGCGCTGCGCGCCGGGGGCGGCACGGACCCGGTCATCGAGCGCGGACCCCGTGGTTACCGGCTCGCCCCCGGCGCGGTCGAGGTGGACGTGGCGCGCATGGAGAGGCTGGTCTCCGACATCGGCAAGGCCGATCGGGCGGGCGAACCGCACGAGACGGTCCGCCTCTGTGCCCGGGCGCTGGAACTGTTCCGCGAGGAACCGCTGGCCGGTCTGCCGGGGCCCCTCGCCGAACTCGAGCGTCTGCGGCTCACCAAGCGCAGGATCGCCATCGCGCAGCGGAAGACGCAAGGGCTGCTGCGCCTCGGCCGGGACGCGGAGGCGATCGCCGAGTTGTTCTCGCTGTCGGCGGCACACCCCCTCGACGAGCCGCTGGCCGCGATGCTGATGCGCGCGCTCCACCGGAACGGACGCCAGGCCGACGCCCTGACGGTGTTCGAGCGCACCCGCCGCTTCCTCGCCGACGGTCTGGGGGTCTCTCCGAGCCGGATGCTGCGGGAGACGCACCGGATGATCCTGCGCGGTGACGAAGCCGGCCCCGGGGTCCTCCCCCTGGCCGGGTCCGTCACGGGCACCTGATCACCAGGAGGCGGGATACCAGGCGCCGTTGTACCAGGTCTCGTTGGCGCTGTCGTTGTGGTGGTCCATGTTGAAGTCGTTGGGGTAGTTGTTGACGTGGTTGGCCGGGTACGTCCAGATGCCGGCGGACTCGTCGCAGACGTAGTCCCAGTGGCAGATCGTCTTGACCGGCACGTTGCCGTAGAACGTGTCGGCT
This sequence comes from Streptomyces sp. Alt3, assembly GCF_030719215.1. Lineage (NCBI taxonomy): Bacteria > Bacillati > Actinomycetota > Actinomycetes > Kitasatosporales > Streptomycetaceae > Streptomyces > Streptomyces glycanivorans. The sequence continues at coordinate 2,049,169 of NZ_CP120983.1, forward strand.
CCGGCGAGCGGAGCGCCGATGATCCCGCCGAACGGCACCGATCCCCCGCTGGCGCCGGGGCCGCCCTGGCGCTTGGGGTCCGCGATCAGCACGGCGTTGACGTTGCCGAAGGTCTGCCAGTTCTCCGTGACCCAGGTGTGCACCACCGCGGCGCCCAGGGAGTACCCGCCCATCTTGACGTGCTGGCCCGGGCACACGGCACGCTGGTCGCGCACCAGCCGGTTCAGCTCGTTGACGCCCGCCCGGGCGCTGGCGCCGTTGGGGATCTGGGTGGGGTACCCGACGTGCTGCTGGATGTTGCCGCTGAAGCCGTCGTTGTTCCACGAGCTTCCCGTGCCGCCGACGACGATCGTGTACGTGCCCCCGCACGGAGCCGCCGTCCCGGCCGCCTGCGCCGTGGACGCCTGCGTCACCGAAAGGCCTGCCGCCAGCAGAAGTCCGGCCGCTGAGGCCGTCGTCCTCTTCACTCGCATTCGCTTCTCCCCTGTGTGGTGCCTACACCTCACGACCTTGGCAGGGGCCGATGACATGGCGATGAAACGCGTGGCAGGCCCGATTCCATCGGCATTTCATCGGTGCTTCCTACTGTCGGCCGCCGACGACCGGACTTCACGACGGAAGGCACACCATGGCGAGACGCGGCTTGTCCCGCACAGTCACCGGACTGGCTCTGCTGGCCGGTGTCTGGGCATTGATCCTCGGAATGACCGCATCGGTCTCGGTCGCCCGCACCGGCCCCGTTCCGGGGCGGGACGACGACCGGTCCGGTGTCTCCCACTACTTCGCCGGCCCTGAGGGCCTGGCCATTCCGACCGAGCCCTGCGATCCGGCCGGGCCGTCGGCCACCGACGGCGTCATGGCCGGCCAGTTGAACCCGCAGCTCGGCGCGAAGATGGCCGGCTATCTGGACGCGTACAAGATGTCCTGCGCGCGGATGGTCACCCAGGCGGTGAAGGACCGGGGGCTGAACCCGAGGGCAGCGGCGATCGCCATCGCCACGATCATCGTGGAAACCAGCATGAACAACTACTCGCAGGCCGTCGACCACACCAGTATCGGGCTGTTCCAGCAGCAGGACTGGTGGGGCACCCGGGAGGAGCGTCTGAACCCGGCCTACGCCACGAACGCCTTCCTCGACGCGATGGAACGGGTGTACCCGGGCGGCTCGTGGAACGACGCGCCGATCGGTGACGTGTGCTGGCGTGTGCAGCAGCCGAGGGAGGACCTGCGCTACCTGTACGGGATCGAGGCAGGCGACGCCACGCTGATCGCCAACGCCCTGTGGGCGGGTACGAGCACCGGCCCCGAGCACCCGTACGGTTCCGGCCGGGTCGTGTCCGGGCGGTCCGCGGACGGACGCCTCGAAGCGTTCGCCGCCGGAGCCGACGGCGTCCATCACGCGTGGCAGACCACCGTGAACGGCGACTGGTCGACGTGGCGCTTCGTCGGCGGCCCGCGCAACGCCCAGCTGGCCGTGGCACCCAATGCGGACGGACGGCTGGAGCTGTTCGCGTTGTCGGACAGCACGTTCGACCACATGTGGCAGACCGGGCCCAGCTCCGGGTGGTCCGCCTGGGAGAACTTCGGCACCGGGGGGCACCGACTGGCGGCGGGCAACAACGCCGACGGACGGATCGAGGTGTTCGCGTCCAACACCGAGGGGGTGTTCCACCGTTGGCAGACCGCGCCCAGCGGCGGCTGGTCCGGCTGGGAAGGCACGCACGGCGGCCCGGTGAACGCGCGTCTCGCCATGGAGACCGCACCTGACGGGCGGCTTGAGGTCTTCGCGCTGTCGGACTCGACGTTCGAGCACCTGTACCAGAGCGGTGTCAACGGTGGATGGTCCGCCTGGGAGAACTTCGGCACCGGAGGACGCGCCGTCACGGCGAGCCACAACCAGGACGGCCGGCTGGAGGTGTTCGCCTCCAACGCCGACGGTGTCTTCCACCGCTGGCAGACCAGCCCCTCCACGTGGTCGGCGTGGATCGGCACCGGTGGGATCCCCGACGCCGAGCTGACCACGTCACGGACGGTCGACGGGCGGGTCGAGGTGTTCGCGATCAACGCCACGACGGCGAGCCACGCCTGGCAGACCGCTCCCGACGCGGCGTTCTCGCAGTGGGAGACCTTCGGTGGCGGTGGCACGTCGATCGGCGCGGCCAACAACGCCGACGGCCGCATCGAAGTGTTCGGTACCAGCCACGCCGGCGTCTACCACCGGTGGCAGACCGGCTTCGCCACCTGGTCCGAGTGGGCCTGGCTGAACGATTCCGGGCCCGCGATCAACTGAGGAACGGTCCGGGTGGGGTGAGTTCGGCACACCGGTCCGCCGTCGTCCCGCGGACCGGTCCGGTGGCCGGCGGGTCGACGGCGAGCGCCCGCCGGCCGACGTGCGCCCGTCTGTCACTCCGTAACCTTCCGGGGTCTTCGGGGGCCGCGCTGTTGCTAGCTTCCGTACCGCCCGTCCGTACGACCCCGACCGTGCGACCGCGACCGTACGCCCCCGACCGACCGTCCCACTCACCCCGAGACCGCCAAGGGGAGGAGCACTCGTGCTTCCAGGGCTTTCCCGACGTGCACTGACCTGGTTCCTCGCGTCAGCGGCTGCGCTGCTGCTGCCGTTGACACCTCTGCCGACGGCTCCCGCCGCAGCAGCCGGCACCGCCGCAGCCACGGCCTGCCCGGCCGCCGGTTTCGTGTCCCAGCACTTCCACGAGAACCACAACGGCACCGACATCGCCAACGTCGTCGGAACACCGATCCACGCCGTGGGCGACGGCGAGGTGACCATCTCCGGTTACGAGAGCGGCTACGGCCAGTGGATCCGGGTCCAGCACCCCGACGGCCGGATCTCCGAGTACGGGCACATGATCCGGCGGGACGTCTCCGTCGGCGACCGCGTGGCGGCCGGCCAGCAGATCGCTCTGATGGGTTCCGAGGGGCAGTCCACGGGTCCCCACCTCCATCTGCGGATCTGGGGCGACCGGTCCACCACCTACGGCATCGACCCCGAGGTCTACCTGGCGGAGCGCGGTGTGGTGCTTCCCTGCACCCCGGGCAGCGGTCCGCGGCCCGAACCCCTGGTGTACCCGTCCGAGTCGGGCAGGGTCGTGTCCGCACGTTCGGCGGACGGACGCCTGGAACTCTTCGCCGCCGGAGCTGACGGCGTCCACCACGCCTGGCAGCGCGAGGTCAACGGCGACTGGTCGGAGTGGGAGTCACTCGGCGGACCGGGCGACGCCGAACTCGCCGTCGCTCCGAACTCCGACGGCCGTCTGGAACTGCTGGCCCTCAACGGGGACACCTTCGAGCACCGCTGGCAGACGAGCCCGTCCGGCGGCTGGTCGGGGTGGGAGAACTTCGGCGGTGGCGGCCGGGACACCGCGGCAGGTGTCAACGCCGACGGCCGCATCGAGGTGTACGCCTCAGGCCCCGCCGGTCTCTTCCACCGGTACCAGGTCGCCCCGAACGGCGGCTGGTCGGGCTGGGAGCCCACCGGCGGCGGCCCCGCCGACAGCCGGGTGGAGATGGGGAAGGCACCCGACGGACGCCTGGAGGTCTTCGCCCTCAACGACTCCACCTTCCAGCACCGGTACCAGACCGCGCCCAGCGGCGGCTGGTCCCCGTGGACCCCGTTCGGTGAGGGCGGCCACGACCTGACGGTCGACCACAACGCCGACGGCCGTCCGGAGGTCTTCGCCTCCGGTCCGGTCGGCGTGTTCCACAAGTACATGACGGACTCCGCGAACTGGTCGGGATGGGAGCCCGTGGGCGGGCCCGCCGACTCGCAGCTCACCAGCGAACGCACCCCCGACGGCCGTGTCGAGGTCTTCGCGATGAACGGCACCACCGCCATGCACATCTGGCAGACCGGTGTGAACGCCCCCTACAGCGACTGGGCGGTGTTCGGCACCGGCGGCACGGAGGTGACCGCCGCCTCCAACGCCGACGGCCGCATCGAGGTCTTCGGCACGAGCCACGCGGGCACCTTCCACAAATGGCAGACGGGCTTCGCCACCTGGTCCGACTGGCTCTGGCTCAACAACTCCGCCGGCCCCGCCGTCGGCTGACCCCCCGAAGGAACTCATGTACCCGATCAGCAGGCGGAGCCTGTTGCGCGGTGCGGCCGGCGCCCTCCCGCTCCTGGGCGCCGGCCCGGCCTTCGCCGCCACGGCATCCGATGACGTCCCGCCCCCTCACCGGGTCGGCGCAGGACCGTTCACCCACGTCTACGACCCGTCCACGTCCACCGGCCCCCGCTATCTCAACGACCACACACTGATCAACGCCCGGGGCCGCTGGCACCTGTTCGCCATCGTCGGAGACAGCGCGCCGCCCGGCGGATCCCCGGACAGCGCGGCGGAGACCTCCTTCGCCCACGCCTCCGCGCCGGGCCCGCACGGGCCGTGGACCGGCCACCCCGACGCGCTGGTCGTCGACCCGTCCTACTTCGGGGAGGAACATCTCTGGGCTCCGCACGTCGTCGAGGCGGACGGCAGGTTCTGGATGTTCTACGCGGCGGGCGGCGCGAGTGGCGCGGCGATCAACCTCGCCACCTCGACGGATCTGTTCACCTGGACCCGCGAACCGTCCGGCCCGCTGTTCCGGGGGATCGTCGCGCGTGACCCGATGGTGCTGCGGGTCGGCGGCGAGTGGGTCATGTACTACACCGAACTCTCCGGCCCCGGCGGCCACCACGTCGTGGCCTGCCGGCGCTCCGCCGATCTGCGCAACTGGGGCGATCCCCGCGTCGTGTTCACCGACGCGAGCACGGATGCGACGGTCTCGGTCACCGAGTCGCCGTACGTCGTCGAACGGGACGGCTGGTACTACCTGTTCATCGGCCCGCGCAACGGATACGAGGGCACCGACGTCCTCGCGTCACGGGACCCCTTCGGTTTCGGGCTCGCCGGATCCGTGGGCCATGTGCCCGGCCACGCCGTGGAGGTGGTCCGCGACGGGGAGACCTGGTACGCGAGCGCCGCCGGCTGGTTCCGGAACGGGCTGTACATGGCGCCCCTGTCCTGGCGTGACACACCGACGCCGTGGCAGAGCCCCGACAACCCGGTGGCCGGCCTCGACGTGGCCGCCGGCTCACGGTGTTCGCACTCGACGCCACCGACCACGCGATGCTGCGACGCGTCCAGCTCGACCCGCACACGGACAGCTGGTCGGACTGGGAGACCTTCGGAGGGCCGGCCGGTGCGGTTCCCACCCTCGGACGCGACACCGACGGCAGGCTGGAGGTGTTCTCGCTCGCTCCCGGCGGCGCCAACCTGCACCACCGGGTGCAGCGTGCGGACGGCGGCTGGTACGACTGGGAGGAGTTCGGCGGTCCCGCCGGTGCCGCCCCGGCCGTCGCCCTCGACGCCCTGGGCCGGCTCGAGGTCTTCGCCCTGAGCCCCGGCGGCGCTTCCTTCGCGCGTCGGCGTCAGAGGTCGGCCGGGTCCACGGTCTGGGACCCGTGGGAGCCCGGGTTCGGCGGGGCCGCGGGTGCTCCGCCGGTCGTCGCGGCGAACGCCGACGGCCGACTGGAGGTGTTCGTCCTGGCCCCCGGCGGCGCGGGCATCGACCACCGCTGGCAGGAGACCCCCGGCGGGCCCTGGACGGCGTCCTGGCACCGCTTCGGCACGGCGGCGGGAGCCGCTCCGCGGGTGGCGCGGGACGGCAGCGGCCGGCTCACCGTGGCCGCGATCGGACCTTCGGGCATGGGAACCTTCGCCCGGCGGCAGGCCGTGCCGAGCGGCGGCTGGGACACCTGGCTGCCGTTGTCAGGCTGGAGCGCCGCCGCCCCGGCGTTCGCCGTGAACGCCGACGGCAGGCTGGAGGTGTTCACCCTCACACCCGGCGGAGCCCGCCTCGACCACCGCTGGCAGGTCACCCCCGGCGGGGACGCTCATCCCGGCGCGGAGTTCGGCGAACCCGGCGTCCGGCTCGCCGCCACCCCCACGGCCGCGCTCGACGCCACCGGGCGGCTGCACGTGTTCGCCGTCACCGACGCGAGCCGGGTGCGGACCCGTGTGCAGGCACAGCCGAGCGGCGGGTGGCAGCAGTGGACGGCCTTCGGGGACCGCTTGGTCGCGCCGCTCCTGTCGGGCAGCCCCGCGCTCTGAGCGGAGGACCGGATCTCGCCACGGGAAGGGGGCTCAGAGGCTTCGTTCACGGCTCCGGGGCTCCCTTCACGCCGTCCCGTCCGCCCGGCCCGGACTCCTGCCACCCCTCCGCGGTGACCTCCCCCACTGCTCACGGTCCGGAACGGGGCATCTGCGGACCGTGGTGACCAGTTGCGCCGATGTGGCCGAAGTACACCGGTGAACTCCCGTGAGATGAGTATCGTTCCGCTGGTCCGACAAGCGACGCGCGGGACGGGGGAGCGGTGAGCGGCGTAATCGTCCATCTGCCGCAGGAGAGCGGCGCCGGCGGCGAACCGCGGGGAGACGCGGTGACGTTGCGGCTCGGCCCCGGTGAGGTCGCGCGCTTCGGGCGGGGCTCCGCGAGCGTTCCCGTCGAGCTGCGCCTCGACGATCCGGCGATCTCCCGGCTGGCCGGGGAGATCCGTGTGACGGACGACCACTGGCAGTTGACCAACCACAGCACCGCCCACAGTTATCTCGTGGAGAACCCGGAGGGAGCGGGCGAATACCTGCGGGTTCCGCCGCGACGGGTCGGGGCACCCATCCCCTTCGAGTTCTCGCGCGTCGTGCTGCCCACGCGCGGTGACGTCACGTTCTCCTTCCAGGTGTTCGCTCCCGACCACCTCTATCTGGACCCGGACGCCATGGGCGTCCCCTGGGGGAACAGCACGGTCACCGCGTACTCCCTGAACGAGACGGCCGCGTACTTCCTCGTCCTGGTCGCGCTCTGCGAGCCACGTCTGCGCGACCAGTCGCGGGTGGCGGTCCCCACCACTCCCCGGATCGTGGAGCGGCTCAGAGGACACCTCACCTCCGGCGAACTGACCGCGCGGGCGGTCAGTTCGCACATCGACTACCTCGCCGAGGAGAAGCTGCGCATCGGCGTCCCGGACACCCCCGAGCCCGGCAGGAGCGACCGCCGCAACGGCAAACGGGAGGAGATCGTCGGGCTGGCGCTGCGGTTCGGGCTCGTACGGGAGGAGCACCTCGCGCTGTTGCCGCCCCTGGCACGCGCCGGGGGGCGGGAGCGGCAGGCCGCGCGATGAGGACGGCGCGCACCTCGGGGGGCACCACGGGGGACGACAGGACCGACGTGCTCCCGCCCGGCTGTCGCATCGGAGGCTGGGTGGTCACCCGGCTGATCGGGTCCGGCGGCTGGTCCACGGTGTACGCCGCGCGACCGGCCGGCCGACGGCCCGGCCGGGCCGCCACGCTCCCGGGCCACGGCGACGTCGCGCTCAAGATCATGCCGACCGCCGGTCTCTCGCCACGCCAGGTACGCAGGATCGTGGAGTCCGCCCGCCGCGAGGTCGAACTCGGGCGCAGGGCCGGGCACTCCCGGCTGATCGGCTTCCAGGAGTGGTTCGTCCTCGCCTCCCCCGAGCGCCCCTCCCTGGAGGGTGCGATCGTGCTGGTCATGGAACGGGCCGCCGGCAGCCTGCGGGACCTGATCGAAGCGGGGGTGCCCGAGGCCGACCGCGGCCGGCTGATCGCGGGCATCTGCGAGGGGCTCGCCCATCTGCACCGTTCCGGCTGGGTCCACTCGGACCTCAAGCCGGAGAACGTCCTGCTGGGCAGGGACCGGTCCGTGAAGCTCTCGGACTTCGGCCTCGCCACCGAGCTGACGGGGACACACGGGTACGCGCCACCCATGGGAACCCTGGACTACTTCCCGCCCGAGCGCTGGAAGGCGCCCCTCGGTGAACTGGGCGTACGGGTCCGGCCGACCGCCGACATCTGGGCGCTGGGCGTCATCATCCACGAGGTCTTCGCGCCCGGCGTCCCGCTGTTCGCAGGGGCGACGCCCGTGGCACGGGGCGCCGCGGTCCAGGAGTACGGCGAGGGGCGGGCGGCGCTGCGCGTGGACCATGCCGTACCGGCGTTCTGGCGCGCGTTGGCCACCGACTGTCTGGCCCCGACCCATCGGGCCCGCGCTCCCCACACGGCGGAGAGCCTGCTCGCCCGGATCACCGCCCACCGGGAGGCGCGTGTCGCGGGGGCGGGACGGCGGTGCGGGCGCGCCCGCACCGCCGTCCTGGCCACCGCACTGTGCGGGGTGGCCGGTGCGACCCTGTGCTCGGACGGCGTACGGGCCGCCCCGGCCGCACCGGCCGGCCTGGTCAGGGTGTACAACGCGGAACGTGGCTGCCGGGAGCCGGTCGACCTGGACCTGCGGTGCAGTCTGGGTCTGGCGGTCGATCCCCTGCGGCCCTACACGGCGGAGAACGTCGTACCGACCAGGGTGTGGCACGGCGACGTCCTGACCGCTGACTGTCAGGTGCACGGCGGGGATCCCGTCATCGACGAGGAGGACCGGCAGTCCACCCGCTGGTTCCGCATCCGCCTCCCGGCCGGCTCCGTGCCCTCCACTGCCTGGCTCCCCGCCGTACGCACCAGGGAGGTGCGGGCGCTGCCGGAGTGCCGCTAGTCCTGCTCAGCGGGCCCTCCCGGCGCAGGCCTCGGCCTCGGTGAGGTAGCGCTCCACGGGGCCCAGGGTCAGCATGCCGGTTGCCGCGCCCGCGTGTTCGGCCCGTGCTTCTCGCAGGGCCGTTGCCGCGCGAGCGGCGGTCTCTGGCCGGTCCAGTACGGCCGCGGCGTGCGCGACGAGGCACCAGAGCGCTTCCTGCATGTGGTCACCGGGCGGTTCGGGTGCGGTGGCGAGTGCGGCCTGCGCCTCCTCGACCCGGTCCTGTGCCAGCAGGACCAGCGGTGCCGCCCAGGGCAGGTACGGCCCCCAGTCGAGGTCGGGGCCGGTGGGAGCGGGGCGGCCGTGCATCAGCCGCAGGCCGAGCAGGGCGAGCGGGAGCAGGCCGCGGTGGAGCCCCGGCATACCGGCTGTGGCCAGGTCGTTGTCGGCGGCGCGGTAGGCGGCGGCAGCAGTTGCGGCGGTCGGGCCGCCGGGTTCGGTGCTGCGGGCGGCGGTGACGCGGGCACGGAACCACGCGGTGAGGACGGGGACGAGCGGGGATTCGTGGGCGGTGGCGATCGCCTCCGCCGCCCCGGCGTGTTCGGCGGCCTTCTCCAGCTCGCCGAGGGCGGACATCGCCTGGAGGCGTACGAGGTGCCCCAGGATCTCGAAGGCCGGCAGCGCGTGACGGCCGGTCACCGCGAGGAGCTCGGCGCCGATCGCGTCGCGCTGTGCGGCGAGGCCCGGCCTGGTGAAGGACTGGAGGAAGACGCCGTCGAGCGCGAAGGCGAGCAGCGCGGGATCGTTCAGTCTCCGCGCCAGGGCCTCGGCTTCGCGTGCGGCCTTGCGCGCGGTTTCGAGGGCGGCGCCCGTGGTGTCGGCGCTGCGGCTCTCCGTGGCGACGGTGGCGAGGAGCCGGGCCCGCAGATCGGCGGGGCCGTCCGGGCCGAGCCGGAGGAGGGTGTTCCCGGCCGCGGCGACGACGGCACGTGACTGCTCGGGGTCGTCGGCGCGGCTCCAGATCGCGGGGACGTCGTACGTACCGATGACGCGTGCGGTCAGCGTGACGTCTCCGGTGCGTTCGGCGGCGGCGATGGCCGCCAGGCGGTCGCGGCGCGAGCCGACGAGCGCGTCGCCTCCGGCCAGTGCGAGGGTGCGGGCGACTTCCACGGTCGTGCGCGGACCCAGCGGGGTGCGCGTCGCGGCCGGACCGGCCGGGCCCTGCTCTCCGGGCGGTTCCAGTTCGGGCGACCTGTTGAGGATGGCGGTTTCCAGGCGCCGCATCCGGGGGCTGGGATCGAGTCCCAGCTGTTCCACGAGCATCGTGCGGGCCCGGCGCAGGGTGTCCAGGGCCTCGGCCCGGCGCCCGTCGCGGTGCAGCGCACGGGCCAGCAGCCCCCAGGCCGGCTCGCGCCAGGGGTGCTCGGCGACGTGTCCGCCCAGTTCGGCGGCCAGACCGGCGCCGCCCCCGGAGGCGAGAAGGGCGTCGGCCCTCAACTCCACCGCCTGCAAGCGCAGTTCCTCCAGCCGCAGGCGTTCCTGCTCGACCCACGGTGAGCCGGGAAGGTCGGCGTAGGCCTGCCCGCGCCACAGGGCGAGCGTCTCGCCGAGGTCCGCCGCCCTGCCGGGAGACCGGCGGGCGGCGGCCAGGGCGTCCTGGAAACGGTGGGCGTCCACGGCTTCACGCGGCAGGCGCAGCAGATACCCGGTCCCCTGGGTGACCAGCACCCTCGGCGGTGTGCGCGGCAAGCGGTCCGGTTCGACGGCCCGGCGCAGCGCGGCGACGAAGGTGCGCAGTGCGCCGACGGCGCTGCCCGGAGGGTCGTCCCACAGGTCGTCGACCAGGGCGTCGGTGGTGACCGTGCGGCCCTGGGCGGCGACCAGCCGGCCCAGAACCTCTCGGTGGCGCGGACCGCCGAGGTTGACGGGCCGGCCGTCGTCGTGCCATGCCTGTACCGCGCCGAGCACATCGATCCGCATGCTGCTCTTCCTCTCGGGACCACACCATAGGCCGTGGTGCGCAGGGGCTTTCGAGCGACGGGCGGCGGCTTGTCCGGGGAGAACCGCGCGTCAGCGGGCCAGCAGGTCCTGGATCGCCGCCGCGATCTCGCCGGGTGCCTCCTCGGCCATGAAGTGACCGGCCCGGGTGAGGCGGTGGTCCAGGTCGGGCGCCCATGCCCGCCACACCTGCGAGGCGTCGTAGCCGAGCTGCGATCCCCAGTCCTGCTGGACCACGGTGACGGGCATCGCGAACTGGGAGCCCGCGTCGAGGTCCGCCTGGTCCTGGGTCACGTCGATGCCGGCCGAGGCGCGGTAGTCGGCGACGATCGAGTCGACCGCGCCGCCGCTCGCCCGCAGGTACTCGGCGCGCACCTCGTCCGGGATCGCCTCCGGGTCCTTGGCCCAGGCGTCGAGGAACGACCCGAAGAACGCGTCCGAGCTGTTGGCGATCATCGTCTCCGGCAGGCCCGCGGGCTGCGCCATCAGGAACAGGTGGTAGCCGACCGCCGCGGAGAGTCCCTGCAGCACGTTCCACATGGCCAGCGTCGGCACGACGTCGAGGATGCCCAGGTGCGTGACGGTCTCCGGGTGGTCCAGCCCCGCCCTGAAGGCGACGAGGGCGCCGCGGTCGTGGCCGACGAGGGCGAACTGTTCGTGGCCCAGCCGTGCGGCGACCGAGACGATGTCCGCGGCCATGGTCCGCTTGGAGTAGACGTCCTCGTCGGTCGCCCGCGGCTTGTCGCTGTCGCCGTATCCGCGCAGGTCGGGGACGATCACCGTGTGCTCGGCGGCCAGCTCCCGTGCGACGTGCCGCCACATCAGGTGGGTCTCGGGAAAGCCGTGCAGCAGGACGACCGGGCTGCCGGCGCCCCCCACCGCGACGTTCAGCCGGACGTCGTGCGCGCCCGGCAGCCGGCTGTACTCGAAGCCGGGAATCGTCAGGGTCATGGCGGATACCTCTTGTTCTCACTCGAACTGCTCCTGCCGGTCCGTCCGACCGGCAGGAACCAAGGTGCACGGTGCGGATGAGCAGCGGATCAGCGTCGCGCGGCGGACGGCACGCGGCGATCGGGGAGTGAGGCCCCGGGGCCCTCCCCGCCCCCCTCGGACCACCGGTGCCGGACGGAGCGCGGGGGCGGCTACGGGTGCATGACGATCTTCCCCACGTGCCTCCTGCGGGCCAGCTCCTCCTGCGCCCGAGCCGCCTGGTCCAGAGGGAACGTCGCGGCGACGAGAGGCTGGATCGCGGCCTCGCGGGCCAGGTCCATGAGAAGGCCGAAGTGCGTCGGGGTGTGCATCGCGGAGCCGATCACCTGTGCGTTGTGCAGATAGAGACGGCGTACGTCGAACGTCACGTCGTAGCCGCCGAGTGCGCCGGCGACGACCCACCGGCCGCCCTCACGCAGCAGCGGCAGCCCCTCGCCAACCAGGTCCCCGGCGACGACGTCGAGTCCGAGGTCGATGCCGTCCGGGGCTGCGGCGCGGACCTGCTCGGCGATGCCCCCCGCCCGGTCGACGACCTCGTGCGCACCCGCTTCACGCACCGCGTCGATCTTGGATCCGCTACTGACGGCGAGCACCCTCGCACCGCGCGCACGGGCGATCTGCACCAGCGCGATGCCCACTCCGCCCGACGCCCCCGAAACCAGGACGGTCTCCCCCTCCCGCAGCCGGCCCCGCTCGATCATGCCCAGGGCCGTGCCGTAGGCGGTCGGCAGCGTCGCGAGCTGGTCGTCCGTGAGCGGGGACCCTGTCACGTCGTGCACCCGCTCCACCGGTGCGGTCACGAATTCGGCGTAGCCGCCGTCGCGTTCGCTGCCCATCAGGCCCACCGGGTTCGCGTCCGGCCCGTCGGTGTCGTAGACCGCCGGGTCGACGACCACGCGGAGACCGACGAGGTCCTCGTCCACGTCGGCGCCGACCGCCACGACGCGGCCTGCCACGTCGGCTCCCTGGATGCGCGGGAAGCCGATCGGCCCTCGCCAGCCCGACCGCGCCTCGGGGTCACCGGGCCGTCCGTAGGCTCCCTCCCGGGTCCACAGGTCGGTGTTGTTCAGCGCGACCGCGGCGACCCGGACCAGCACCTCCCCTGCCTGCGGGACCGGCACGGCCACTTCTGCCTGCCGGAGGACCTCCGGCCCTCCGTGCTCCGCGATCCGTACCGCGCGCATGGTCTCGGGCACACCCATCACTTGGACCTCCTCGCAGATATACTGATCTGTATACCCCGTCCACGGTACACCGATCAGTGAAGGTCCGCCCCATGGAGAAGACGCAGCCCATGTCAGAGGCCGGCCGCCGCATCGTGGCGGCGGCGGAGGAGCTGTTCTACGAGCGCGGGATCACGGCGGTCGGCGTGGATCTGATCGCCGAGCACTCAGGCGTGACCAAGCGGACCCTGTACAACCGGTTCGGCTCGAAGGACCGTCTCGTGGCGGCCTACCTCGACGGACGGGACCGGCGCTGGCGGTCGCTCGTCCTGGCCGCCGTCGACGCACTCGACGATCCCGTCGAGAAGGTCACCGCACCCTTCGAGGCCCTGCGGACCTGGAGCGCGGGCAACACCCGCGGATGCGCGTTCATCAACGCGCTCGCCGAACTCCCGGACCCCTCGCACCCCGCGCACCGCATCGCCACGAACCAGAAGCTCTGGCTGCGGACGCTGTTCGAGGAACTCGCCACCGCGGCGGGCTGCCAGGAGCCCACCACCCTCGCCACCCGGCTACTCGTACTGCACGAGGGCGCCCTCGCCACGCAGCCGCTGCCTCTCGACACCCTCCCCGTGAGTACCGACCTGGCACGAGCCCTGGTCCGGGCCGGTACGCCGGGCCCCCGCTGAACCGGGCAGGGAGAGCCGCGGGACCACACCGGGGGCCGACGGCAGGGCGGGGTCGGGTACGCGACCGGCTCGTCCTGGCCCTCATGTCACCGGGCGGTCGTCCACCGGCGCAGGAGGCGGCACCGGAGCACCGCCGGGACGGCTGCCGGGTTTCCGTCCGCCGTCGTTGGCCATGAGCCAGCTCGACAGCTGCTGTACGGCCGCGTCGATCTCCTCGTGCGCGTAGTGGTCGGGGTCCCAGCCGGCGTACAGGGAGATGGCCAGCGGACGGCCCTGGCCGGTCAGGGGGCGGACACTCAGGTCGAACTGCGGGTGGTCGGCGACGACGCAGACACCGTGGCCCGCGGCGGCCAGGGCCTGGGCCATGGCCTCGGACTGCGACTCGAAGGCGGGCCTGAGCGGGGCGCCCTGCTCGTACAGTGCCGTGTCGAGGGCGCGCCGCACGGCGCTGGCCCGGCTGCTGACGATGACCGGGTGTTCGAGCAGGCTCGCCAGTTCCAGGTCGCCGTTGCCCTCCAGGGCCATGGGATGCGTGGCCGGCATCTGCGCACTGATCCGCCGGCCTCCGAGACGCCGCACGGCCATGCCGCCGGGCGGCGGGCCGGTGGAGATGCCGATGTCCACGTCCCCGGCCCTCAGCCGCTCGTACACCTCGTCCGGCTCACAGCCCCGGGCGTCGGTGAACGGGCCGCCGAGCTCTGCGACGAACGGTGCCATGAGGTGCGTGATGGTGGAGTTCGGGCAGGCCACGCGAAACTGCAGGGGGCTGTGCCCGGAGACGGCCTGGAGCAGTTCCGTGCCCCGGGCGGCGCGCAGGGTGAGGTCCCTGGCGACGGGCACGAAGCGTCGCCCGGCCGCCGTGAGCCGGACCCCCGAGGCGGTGCGCCGCAGCAGCTCCGCGCCCAGCTCGCGTTCGAGTGAGCGTAGCTGCCGGGAGATGGAGGGCTGGGCCACGTGGACGCGCGCGGCGGCCGCCGTCATCGAGCCCGTGTCGACCACCGCCAGGAAATACCGCAGGACCCGCAGTTCCATCGCTCCTCCATCTCTCCTCGGCCGTTCCGCGGTCTTTCCGCGGTCCTGTGGCCGCCACCCCGACCGGGGGCTACACAACGCCATGCCTCCGAGGTATGGCTGTGCAGCTCAGAAGGTACTGGACCGTATGGCCGGTGGGCCACGAAACTATGGCTCACCGGACAACACCGTTCGAACGGGCACCCGCAGCGTCGCGGTCGACGCAGGGCCTTTGCACCGCCTCGCGCCGCGCGCAGGTCGAATCCGCCGGAACCGCCGCTCACTCCCGGAGTCAGCCATGCCCCACGTCGCACCCACCACTGGCCGCAAGGCCAGGCGTGCCACCACCGCGTCCTTCATCGGGACGGCGGTCGAGTGGTACGACTTCTACATCTACGGCACCGCCACCGCCCTGGTGTTCGGCAAGCTGTTCTTCCCCACCGCCAGCGCCACCGCCGGCACCCTCGCGGCCTTCGCCACCTTCTGGGTCGGCTTCCTGGCCCGCCCGCTGGGCGGACTGATCTTCGGCCACATCGGTGACCGGGTGGGGCGCAAGAACGTCCTCGTCACCACCCTGGTCCTGATGGGGTCCGCCACCACCCTCATCGGCCTGCTGCCCACCCATGCCACCATCGGCGTCGCCGCGCCGATCCTGCTCGTCCTGCTCCGGGCCGTCCAGGGCATCGCGGTCGGCGGCGAATGGGGCGGCGCCGTACTCATGGCCACGGAGAACACCGACAAGAAACGCCGTGGTCTCGCGGGGATGTGGGTCCAGCAGGGCTCACCGGCCGGGTCCATCCTGGCCACCCTCGTCTTCATCGCCGTCGGCAACCTGCCCGACGACGCTTTCCTGACGTGGGGCTGGCGCGTCCCGTTCCTGCTCTCGGCGGTGCTGGTGGTCATCGGTCTGGTCATCCGGCTGAAGGTCACCGAGTCCGGTGAGTTCGAGGCCGCCAAGCAGCGGGAGGACGCCACCCCGAAGATCCCCGTGGTCGAGCTGTTCCGCACGTCCCGGGTGCTGGTCCTGCTCGGTGTGGGCGCCAGCGCGATGGGCATCTCGTCCGCCTACTTCACCAACACCTTCGTGCTGTCCTGGGCCACGAGCGACCTGGGCGTCCACCGGCAGACCATGCTCGACATCCTCCTGGTCCTCGCCGTCCTGCAGTTCCTGTGGCAGCCCCTCGCCGCGCTGCTCGCACAGCGCGTGGGAACCGTGCGGCTGATGGCCGGCGCCCTGATCGCCAACATCGTCGTCGCGGTGCCGATGTTCCTGCTGATCGCCACCCGCGACAGCGTGCTGATCGGGGTGGGGCTGGCCCTGGGTGTGCTCACCGGGTGCAGCTACTACGCGCTGCTGGCCGGCTTCCTCTCCCAGGCGTTCCCCGTCGAGGTCCGCTACACCGGCGTCTCCCTGGCCTACCAGCTGTGCAGCACCGTCATCGGCGGCTCCACCCCCTTCGTGGCCCAGTGGCTGCTCACCCGGGGCGGCGGGCACTGGCCGGTGGTCGGGTACTACATCGCGCTCCTGCTGCTGACGACGGTCTGCGTGCTGGCCCTGGCCCGTCACCGCGCCCGCGACAGCGCCTCGGAGGAGGCGGCCGCCCGGGAGCCGGAGGGCCTGCCCACCGTCGCGTAGACCGGCCACACCCCCATTCCCCCGAAGGACCAGCCATGCACCTGGACGCACTGTTCACCGACGGCCGCTTCACCACCCTGGACGCGGACCGTCCCACCGCCCACACCCTCGGGGTCTTCGGGGGCCGCATCGTCGGCTTCGACGAGGAGGTCGCCGGATGTACCGCCGACCGGGTCCATGACCTCGGGGGCGCGCCGGCGGTGCCCGGCTTCAACGACGCCCACCAGCACCTGAGCATGCGCGGCCGTCGCCTCCTCCAGCTCGACCTGCACGCGCGGGCCGTCCCCACCCTCGACGCCCTCTACGCCGCCGTGCGCGAACGGGCGGCCCGTCTCGGGCCCGACGAATGGCTCTTCGGCGCGGGGTACGACCAGAACAAGATCGGCGCCCATCCGACCGCCGAGGCCCTGGACGAGGCGGCCCAGGGGCGTCCCGTGTGGCTGGAGCACGTCTCCTGCCACATGGGCGTGGCCAGCACCGCGGCCTTCGCCCGCGCCGGCTTCACCGGCCGGTTCGACGTGCCCGATCTCGACGGCGGCCACGTGGAGCGCGACCGGGACGGCAGGGCGGTGGGCCTGCTCCAGGAGACCGCCATGCACCTGGTGACACGGGCCTTCCGGCCCTCACCCGTGGACTCGGTCGTCGCCGCGATCGCGGCCGGCAACGACCAGGGCGTGACGGAGGGCATCACCAGCCTCACCGAGCCGGGGATAGCCGCCGCCGAACACGTCGGGCACGGCCCGGCCGATCTGCACGCCTTCCACCGCGCGGTGCGGGAGGGCCGACTGAGCATCCGCACCACGGTCATGCCCTACATGACCGTCCTGCATGACATGGGGGACGTCGGCGACGGTGCCACGTGGTTCGGACTCGACCTGGGGCTGCACAGCGGATTCGGCGACGACCGGCTGAAGATCGGCGCCACCAAGATCGCCACGGACGGTTCGCTCATCGGCCGCTCGGCGCACATGTGCTGCGGCTACCACGACGAACCGGAGAACGTCGGCTTCCTCCAGTTCGACGAGGACTGGTTGCACCGCACGATCGCCGAGGCGCACCGGTGCGGCTGGCAGATCGCGGCCCACGCCATCGGGGACGCCGCCATCGACGTCGTCCTGGACGCCTTCGAGGCCGCGCAGGCCGCCCACCCCCGCCACGACGCACGTCACCGCATCGAGCACTTCGCCGTCGCCTCCGACCAACAGGTGCGCCGTCTGGTGGCCAACGGCATCGTCCCCGTGCCGCAGGGGCGCTTCGTCTCCGAGATCGGCGACGGCATGATCGCCGCGCTGGGCCCCGAGCGCGCGGAGCTCTGCTACCGCATGCGCAGTCTCCTCGACGCGGGAGCCGTCCTCCCCGGCAGCAGCGACGCCCCGGTCGCCCACGGCAGCCCGCTGCTCGGCATCCACGACATGGTCAACCGCCGCACCGCAGGTGGGGCCCCGCTGGCACCCGCCGAGGCGGTCACCCCTGCGCAGGCCCTGTACGCGTACACCGTGGGCTCCGCCTACGCCGAACACGCCGAGGACCGCAAGGGCCGCCTCGCCCGGGGCATGCTGGCGGACTTCGCAGTCCTCTCGGACGACCTGCTGACCGTCGACCCGCAGCGGATCGACACCCTGACCGTCGGCGCCACGGTGATCGGCGGGAACGTCGTCCACGACGCCGGCGCCCTCGGCTGACACGCCCCCCGACCGGCACACCGGGCGTCGCCGGACGAGGCGGCTCGCCTCGCACGGCGGCGTCCGGACGCGGGAAAGAGCTCGGCGCCGACGCCGGGTCACCCGAGCGAACGGGGCCGGGCCCCGCCACCGTTCACGCGGCCGCCGGCATCTCCCCGGCCACCGGGAAGCCGGCCGTCCGCAGCACCTGGCCCCCGGTGACCACGGCGAACACCTCGCAGCCCGCCAGGGACGCGGCCCACTCGACGCCCTCGGCTCCCATCGCGAAGGCGGCGGTGGCGACCGAGTCCGCCTCGGTCAGGGTGGCGGCCACGACCGTCATGCTGAGCAGTCCCGTCGCCGGGTGCCCGGTGCGGCCGTCGATGATGTGGTCGCCGCGCTCGTAGCGGGCGGACGTGGCGACCGCACCGTCGGTCAGCTCCAGGGTGGCGCACAGCCGGTCGGCGCGTTCCGGGTGCCTCACCCCTGTCCGCCAGGGCCCGCCCGCGACGACCACGTCTCCCCCGGCGTTGAGGCAGAACCGCCGCACACCGGACGCCCGCAGCAGCTGGGCCCCCCGCTCCACCGACCAGCCCTTGACCACCGCGCACGGGTCGAACCCGCGCCCCGGCAGCCACGCGTCGAACGCGCCGTCCGTGGCGAGGCGGTAGTGCTCGCACAGGCCGAGCACCTCCACGAGGTCCTCGCTCAGCTCGTGCCGCCCCAGCTCACCGCGGCCGTGACGCGACACCTCACTGCCGGTCACGAAGGGGCTGAACCGCTCGTCGACCTCGCGCAGCCAGGCGAAGACCGCGTCCGCGGCCCGCTCCGGTACGTCCTCGTCGTCGATCCGCAGCGAGACCGGAAATCCCATGACGTGCTCGACGCGCCGCATCTCAGGCGCCCTTCGCGTCGATGGCGGCCTGCAGGGATTCCTTGTAGGCGTCACTGGTGATCGTCGCGCCGGTCACCGTGTCGACGTCCGCGCTCTGCACCTCCAGCGTCTGCGCCACCAGCTTCGGAACGGCCGCCTGCGTCTGCGGATGGTTCGGCTGCCGGAGCATCTTCACCGCGGTGATCCTGTCGCCTTCGAAGGTCGCCTGGACCTGCACCGGGCCCTTCTCCGTCGTGACGGTCGTCCCCTGGACGACCCGGGAGGAGGAGCCCTGGGACCCTGCGGGGGCGGATGCGGAGGCGGAGGGTGTCGTGACCGGCGCGGCGGTGGACTCCGCGGGGCCGAGGGACGGCTGGTAGCGCCAGACGGAGATCAGGCCCACGATGCTGAGGGCGACGACGGGTACGGCTCGCTTCACGGTGTCTTCCTCGTCTTCCTCAGCCGGCCAGGCTGAAGCGCTCGAAGTGGATCTGCTGCCTGGGAACGCCGAGGTCCTCCAGTGTGCCCAGCACGGCGTTCATCATCGGGGGCGGTCCGCACAGGAAGACGTCCCGGTCGGCGATGTCCGGCACCATCCGCTTCAGCTCGCCCGGCGCCAGCTTGTCGGGGACGGGCGAGCCGGTCACCAGTCGAAGCTCCGCGCCCTTGGCGCGCGCGAGGTCGCGCAGCTCGTCGTGGAGGACGGCGTCGCGCTCCGAGCCGACCCGGTGGATGACGACCGCGTGGCCGTCAAGGACCTCCAGGAGTGCGCGGATCGGGGTGACTCCGACGCCGCCCGCGATGAGCAGGGACGAGGTGCGGGTGCGGTGCAGGGTGGTGAAGGCGCCGTAGGGGCCCTCGGCGAACACACGCGTTCCGACCTTCATGTGACGCAGGGCCGCGCTGCCCTCGCCGGCCGCTTTGACGGTCAGGCGCAGGCTGCGCCCGTCGGGGGCCGCGGAGAGGGAGAAGGGGTTCGCCTGCCACCAGCGGTCCTTGGTCAGGAACCGCCACAGGAAGAACTGGCCTGCCTGGGCGGGCAGTTTGTCGAGGTCGCGGCCGGTGATGTGGATCGACACCACGCTGTCGGACTCGGGGACGACCGCCGAGACCCGGAACCGGTGACGCGTGTTGCGCCACAGGGGCAGGGCGACGCGGCCGAGCAGGACGGAGCCCAGGGCCACGGCCCACAGCCCGTACCAGTACGCCGTCGCGGCGGGCGACGAGGTGAAGCTCGTCCCGACCGCGACCTGGTGGGTGAAGGCGAGCACCACGGCCACATAGGCGTACAGGTGGATGAAGTGCCATGTCTCGTAGGCGAGGCGGCGGCGGGCGTAGCGGGCTGAGACCGCGCCGATGACGAGGATCAGGCCGAGCGCGACGACCGCGCGCAGGACGCCTTCGGTCGTCTCGGCGAGGTCGACGAGTTCGGTGACGGGACCGACCCCGGCGCCGTCGGCGTAGCCGAAGCTGATGAAGACGACGTGTGCGAGCAGCGTCCACAGCAGGGTGAAGCCGGTCCAGCGGTGCCAGCCGGTGAGCCGGTCCATGCCGATACGTCGGTCGAGCCACGGCAGCCGGGCCACGAGGACCAGTTGGAAGGCCATGACCAGTGCGCCGTACAGGCCGGTGAGGCGGCCGAGGACGATCAGGGCGTTGGAGGCGAAGCCGGCCTGCGCGAAGAAGCAGGCGACGACGGCCGCGTTGGCGGCGAGCATCACGTAAAGGCCCGTGCGGGCCACCACCCTGGGGCGTATCGCCGTGGGGCGCGCGGGGGGTGATTGGACGGTCGTCACGGGACGGCAGCTCCTTGATCGGGTCGATCCGGTCGTGGAACTCCGAGCCTCGCTGCCGGAAGCTGTCGAGAACCTGTCGGACTGCTGACAAGTCCCTATCAATGTGTCCGCTGTGTGAGCCGGGGCACACGGTCAGGTCTCCCCGGTGACGCACTATGGGCGGGTGGAAAAAGTGCGCCTCCTGGTCGTCGACGACGACCCGCCGATAGCCGACCTCGTCGCGACCGTCGCCCGCTACGAGGGCTGGGACGCCGTCACGGCGAACACCGGTGAGGACGCGCTCCGCCTGGCCGGGGAGTTCCACCCGGACATCGTGGTGCTCGACCTGATGCTGCCGGGCGTGGACGGCTTCGGTGTCCTGGACCGGCTGCGCCGCTCGGGCACGATGGTGCCCGTGGTCTTCCTCACCGCACGGGACGGGGTCGCCGACCGGGTGGCCGGGCTGACCCGGGGCGGCGACGACTATCTGGTCAAGCCGTTCGCGGTGGAGGAGCTGATGGCGCGTCTGCGCACCGTGCTGCGGCGCAGCGCCGGGCCGGACTACCGGCGCTCCGTGCTGCGGGTGGGCGACCTGTCGATGGACGAGGACACCCACGAGGTCCGCCACGGGGAGAGGACACTCACGCTCACCCCCACCGAGTACGAGGTGCTGCGTTTCCTGATGCGCAAGTCCCCGGCGGTGATGACCAAGGCGCAGATCCTCGACCATGTGTGGGAGTACGGCTTCGGGGGCCGTTCGAACGTCGTGGAACTGGTCGTCAGCCGACTGCGCCGCAAACTCGACGACGCGGGTGACACGGGCGCACCGCTGATCCGGACGGTGCGGGGCTTCGGCTACGTCATCCGGCAGGCGGGCGAGTCGGGCACGTGATCGACAAGCTGCGCCGGGCCTTCCGGCGGCTGCGGCTCGGCACCCGCCTCGCACTGGGTCTCGGGGCCCTGTCCCTGGTGGTGTTCACCGTCGTCGGCGCGGCGCTGACCACGTACATGCGGGACTATCTGACGAACCAGCTGGACGATCAGCTCGGGCTCGCCCAGATCGCCCAGTCCAAGAGCATCGCCGAGACGGGCACGCTCCAGGGCAAGAAGTACTACCGGTGGTACTACGCCGTCTACGACGTCTCGGGCCGCGTCCCCGAACTGCGCTCGCCCGAGGAGAACGGCGACCTGCCCCCGGACATCGCACCACTGACCTCGCTGGCCGGGAAGCAGGCTGCCGACGGAACCGAGGTGCTGCGCAGCGCGCACCTCGCGGGCACGGGCGGGTACCGGCTGCGCGCGTGCGCGGTGAAGCCCGGTGTGGTCCTGGTCAGCGCGGCCCCGACGGACGGCATCGACGCGACGATGAGGCGGCTGATCGGCTTCCAGGTCGTGGCCTTCGCCGTCGCGCTGGCGGTGCTCGTCGAGTTCGGCCGACGGATGCTGCGCCGGGGTCTGAACCCCCTCAGCGACATGGCGCACACCGCGCACGGCATCGCCTCGCACGACCTGACCGAATCGGCGGCCCGGCTGCCGATCCGCGCCGGCGAGCGGGGCGGCGGTCCGGAGGTCGAGGAACTGCGCACGGCCTTCAACACGATGCTGGAGCACATCGACGACTCGCTCGCGGTCCGCGCGGAGGCCGAGCAGCGCCTGCGGCGCTTCGTCGCCGACGCCTCGCACGAACTGCGTACACCGCTGATGTCCGTACGGGGCTACGCGGACCTCTTCCAGTACGCCGCCGCGAACGCCCCCGAGGAGCGCGACAGGCACCTCGCGCGGCTGCGCGCCGAAGCCGCCCGGATGGGGGTGCTCCTGGACGATCTGCTGCTGCTCGCCCGCCTGGACGCGGCCGAGGTGGACGCGCCGCTCAGGCTGCGGGAGGCGGACCTCGTGGGGCTGGCCGAGGAGGCGTCCGCCGCCTTCCGGGCCGGCCACCCGGACCGCCCGCTCTCGGTCACGTCGCCGCAGGACCCGCTCGTGCTGCGCATGGACCCCCACCGCATCCGGCAGGTCCTGGACAACCTGCTCACCAACGCGGCCGTGCACACACCGGCCGGTACGCCGGTGTCGGTGGAGGTCACACGGCAGCGGAACACCGCGGTGGTGCGGATCGAGGACGCCGGGCCCGGTATCCCGCCCGCCGACCGGGAGAAGGTCTTCGACCGCTTCTACCGCGTCGACAAGGCCCGCACCCGCGACCGCGGCGGCAGCGGCCTCGGCCTGTCGGTCGCCCGCTCCCTGGCCCACGCCCACGGCGGCACGGTCACCCTCGACAGCCGGCCCGGTTCGGCGCTGTTCACGGTGACGCTGCCGCTGCCGGGCTGATCCGACTCCCCCTGCCCGGTGCGGTCCGGTCTGCCGCCGCGCGCGGGTGAGTCATCTGACGGACGCTGGTGCCGGGCCCGGGACAACGCTCACCCACCGCACCACCCCGTACATCCCGGGCACGTCCCGCACAACGACTGGAGACAGCGTGCAGAGGTACTCGGGCGACGCTTCGCACCGTGGCCACGACAAGGTGACCACGCACGCCTCGGACACGGGCGCAACGGTGAACCGGGTCGGTCTCGTCGTGCACGGCGGGCGGCCGGAGGCCCTGGAGGCGGCGGACGTGGTCCGCGCCTGGTGCGAGGAGCACACCGTGCGGTGCGCGGACATCGACGTGTGGAACGAAGGGGGCCGGCGCACCGCCCGCGAAGAGGTGGACGCGGCAGGCGACCCGGACCTCGTCGTGACGCTGGGAGGAGACGGCACCTTCCTCCGTGGAGCACGGCTGGCCGCCGTGAACGACGCCCTGGTCCTGGGGGTCGACCTGGGGCGGGTCGGATTCCTCACCGAGACGTCGGTGTCCGAGGTCCGGGCGGCCCTGGACGCCGTGCGCGAGAACAGGATGAGGATCGACAGCCGCATGCTGCTCACCCTGCGCGCGTCCCGTCCTCTGGAGGTACCGGCGGAGATCGAGGCCCTGATGGACTACGGCCGTGGACCGCTTCTGCCGCCGCCTCACGTCCGTCCGGACTGCGAGGTCGACGACGAGTGGGGCATCGCTCTGAGTGTCACCGCGCTCAACGACATCGTGCTGGAGAAGCTCTCCCGGGACCGCCAGGTGTCCGTCGGGGTCTACATCTCGGGCCGGCTCCTCGCGTCCTACTCGGCCGACGCACTGCTGGTGGCCACCCCGACCGGCTCGACGGCCTACAGCTTCGCGGCGGGCGGGCCCGTCCTCTCACCCCGCGCGGAGGCACTCGTCTTCACACCGGTCGCCCCGCACATGGCGTTCGACCGGTCCGTCGTCACCGCCCCGGACGAGCCCGTCGGACTGCGCCTGCTGGAACGGTCGGGCCAGGCGGCGGTGAGCATCGACGGACAGTTGCGGGGCGTTCTCGGCCCGGGCGACTGGATCGGCGTGTACGCCGCCCCCCGCCGGCTGCGGGCGGTCCGGCTGGGGCCGATGGACTTCTACGGCCGGCTGCGCGAGCGGATGAACCTCACCGACGCCCCGGCCGCTGTCGCCGACGGAACCCCCGCGCCACTGTGGTCGGTGACCACTCCCCCTCCCGGCGACCTCGCCCATCTCGAACTGCTGACGGACACGGGCGACTCCTGATCACCCGGAGAGCAGAGCCGCGAAGGCGGGCGTTCCGCACGGCGGTTCACGCCGTGCCGGGGGCGCGCGACGGAGGCCGGACCCGAGGAGCCGGCCCGAGCACGGGACGGCCCGAGGAACGCCCCCGAGGTGCTGGTGCGGCCGCGGACAGGCACGCTGTGAAGGCCCCGACAGGCTCCGGTGCACTGCTCGCGGCAGCGGTCACGCCCCCATCGCGCCCGTACGGCCTCGAAACGAAAGGTTCCTACGATGCAGACCCTCACCCTCAACAACGGCGTCGAGATGCCCGCCCTCGGGCTCGGCGTCTTCCAGACCCCGCCGGACGAGACACGGGCCGCGGTCGAGGCCGCGCTCGAACTCGGCTACCGGCACATCGACACCGCCGCCGCCTACGGCAACGAGCGCGAGGTCGGCCAGGCCCTCCGCGACTCCGGGGTGCCCCGCGAAGAGATCTTCGTCGAGACCAAGATCTGGATCAGCGACTACGGCTACGACGAGACCCTCCACGGCTTCGACAAGAGCGCCGCCAAGCTCGGTGTCGACCGGATCGACCTGCTCATCCTGCACCAGGCGCTGCCGTCCGACTTCGACAGGACACTCGCCGCCTACCGCGCCCTGGAGAAGCTCCTGGCCGACGGAAAGGTGCGCGCCATCGGCGTCAGCAACTTCATGGTCGACCACCTGACCGCGCTGCTCGACGCCACCTCCGTCGTCCCCACGGTCAACCAGCTGGAGATCCACCCCTACTTCCAGCAGCGCGCCGTCCTCGACTTCGACGACCGGCACCACATCCTCAACCAGGCGTGGTCCCCCATCGGAGGGATCACGTTCTACCCGGGCTACGGCGAGGACCGCAGGAGCGTCCTACAGGACCCCGCCGTCACACGCATCGCCGAGGCACACGGCAAGAGCCCGGCCCAGGTGCTCCTGCGCTGGGGCCTCCAGCAGGGCCGCTCGGTCATCCCCAAGTCCACCAGGCGCACGCGCATCGCCGAGAACATCGACGTCTTCGACTTCGAGCTCGGCGCCGACGAGCTGACCGCCCTGGACGCGCTGGAGACCGGGCGGCGCGGTGGCCCGGAGCCCGAGAACGTCACGCTCGCCGACTTCGGCCGCGCCATCCCCGAGGCCTGACCGGACGTCCGGAGGAATCCGGCCTCTCATTGCCCCGGAGCCGTGACCGGCCGGGCGGGGCTCGCAGACACAACACCCTGACGTTCGTTATAGTGAACGCACAGTTCGTTCACATAGCCCAGTGAGGGTGTCATGCAGGTTCCCGCCTATTACGCGGACACGTACGAGGAGCAGGCCCGAACCCTGGTGGCCGCCGCGGGAGAGCGCGACGGCGCACCGTGGGTGGCGGTCGAGCACTGCCTGTTCCACCCACAGGGCGGGGGTCAGCCCGCCGACCGGGGGTGGGTGGACGGTCACGAGATCACCCCCGTGCGCGACCACGGCTCCGGGCTGGTCGTCGCAGTGGCCCGTGGCGAGGACGCGCTGCCGGCCTTCTCGCCCGGACAGCCGGTCGAGGTCCGCATCGACCTGCCGCTGCGCACCGCGCATGCCGCCTTGCACACGGCCGGCCATCTGATCGAGGCGGCCGGACGGACCCAGGGCTGGGTCCTGGCCGCGAGCAACCACTTCCCCGGCCAGGCCAGGATCGAGTTCACCGCGCCGCAGCCCGACGCCCGTCCGGACACCCCGGAGAGCCGGGAGGAGGCCACCGAGGCGCTCCGCGCCGAGGTCGCCGAGGCCATCGCCCAGGACTGGCCGGTGACCGGGGACGACGGCGTCGACGGGCGCCGCATCGTGCGTCTGGCCCATCTGCACTCGGCGCCGTGCGGGGGGACCCATGTGCACAGCCTCGGCGACCTCACCGACGTCGTACTGCCGACGCTGAAGGTCAGGAAGGGCCGCATCCGCGTCTCCTACAGCGCCGCGCACCGGGAGCGTTCATGACGCCGGGGGGAGAGCGCCGGCCCGCCAGCAGCACCGCGGTCGCGGTCGGAGCCCAGATCCGCCGGCGCCGCGAGCAGCGCGGCATGAGCAGTGCCGAGCTGGCCCGCCGGGCGGGCCTGAGCAAGGCGACGCTCTCGCAGCTGGAGGCCGGGCGGGGCAACCCCACCATCGAGACCCTCGACGCGCTCGCGATCGCCCTGCGCATCCCGCTGACCGACCTGCTCGCCCGCGACACGGACCCGGGACCGGTGTTCGTGCCCGGCACCGACCTGGCCGGCGGCGAGGTGGGACGCGAACTGCTGCGCCGCATCAGCAGCGGCAACAGCCTGGAGATCTGGCGGCTGCGCATGCCGCCCGGAACGCGTCTGGACGGCGTGCCTCACGCCACCGGCACCATCGAGCACCTGCTCGTCTCCTCCGGCCACCTCACCGCCGGGCCGACCGATGCCCCGAGCGACCTGCACACCGGCGACCTGCTCGCCTTCGCCGGTGACGCCCCGCACATCTACCGCACCGGCCCCACGGCTGCCGACGTCACCGTCGTCATCGCCTCCCCCATCATCAGCTGAAGGACGCCCCTGAACATGAACAGCATCACCTCCGCCGCTCCCGGCACCCAGCGGATATTCACCAGCGACAACACCGCCGGCGCCTCGCCCGAGATCGTTCAGGCCGTCATCGCCGCGGCCTCCGGCCAGGACCTGCCGTACGGAGCCGACCGCCACACGGCCGGTGCGCGCGCACGCTTCGCCGAGGTCTTCGGACGCGACGTCGACGTCCTGCCCGTCTCCACCGGCTCCGTGGCCAACGCCCTGAGCCTGGCCGCCCTCACCCCGCCCTGGGGCAGCGTGCTGTGCCACCGCGACAGCCACATCAACACCGACGAGTGCGGCGCACCGGAGTTCTTCACCGGCGGGGCCAAGCTCGTCCACCTGCCCGGCGACGACGCCAAGATCGACGCGGAGCAGCTGCACGCCGCGGCCCACCGCAAGGTCGGGGATGTGCACAGCGTGCAGCCGTCGGCGGTCAGCATCACCCAGGCGACGGAGACCGGCGCCCTCTACAGCCTCGACGAGATCCGCGGCCTGAGCCGTGTCGCCAAGGACGCGGGTCTACGCGTCCACATGGACGGGGCCCGCTTCGCCAACGCGGTCGCCGCGCTGGGCTGCACACCCGCGGAGATGACCTGGCAGGCCGGCATCGACGTCCTGTCGTTCGGGGCCACCAAGAACGGCACCATGACCGCCGACGCCGTCGTCGTCTTCGACCGCGCTCTCACCCAGGAACTGTCCTTCAGGGCAAAGCGCGCCGGCCAGCTCACCTCCAAGATGCGCTTCCAGTCCGCCCAGCTCGACGCCTACCTCACCGACGGGCTGTGGCTGCGCAACGCCGCCCACGCCAACACGATGGCCGCCCGCCTGGGCCATGGGCTCAAGGCGCTCCACGGCGCCGATCTGCTCCACGCCGTCGAGGCCAACATCCTCTTCTGCCGCCTTCCCCAGCCGGTCGTCGACCAGCTCCTGGCGGAAGGATTCGCCTTCTACCACGACCGCTGGGAACCGGGTGTCTGCCGCTTCGTCACCTCCTTCTCCACCACCGAGCACGACGTGGACACCTTCCTCGACGCCGTGCGCCGCCTCACCACCTGACACCCGGCCGGGTCGGACTCCCACCGACGACCCCGGCCGGCCTGCCCGGTTCCGTACGGGCGTCAGCTGTCCGGCTGTCCGGCACCGTCGTACGCACAGGCCGTGGCGCGGTTCGGCGGGACGGTGGGAGAGGTGAGGGGGCTCGGGCCGGCCTGGCTGTGGCTCACGACGTACGCGGCCGCACCGGCTCGATCGCCGTTTCCCGTGGCCGCGTGTGCTCGATCGCCACCTCCAGGCGGTCGAGACCGCGCAACCCGTTGTTGATCAGCGGTCGGTGCTCGATGATCTCGAAGCCGTCGACCCGGTCCGCGAGTCTTTCCAGCAGCGCGCTCATCTCCAGCCTGGCGAGGTGCATCCCGACACACACGTGCTCTCCCCGCCCGAAGGCGAGATGGTCCGAGGGGCGGCGGGTGATGTCGAAGCGCTCCGGGTCCGGGTAGTGGCGCTCGTCGCGGTTGGCGGAGGCGTAGAGCAGCGCGACCCGTGAACCGGCGGCCAGCGGAACTCCGCCGATCTCGTGGTCCTCGGTGAGCACCCGGCTGAACTGGGGCGCCGGGGTCTCCAGACGCAGCGACTCGTTCATCGCGTGCGGGATCAACGAGCGGTCCGCGCGCAGCAGCTCCCACTGGTCCGGGTTCCGGGCGAACAGGGCGACCGCGTTGGTGATCGCGATGATGGTCGTGTCCAGGCTGGGAGTGACGTAGTCGAGCATCATCACCGGGCACTTGTCGCGCGGGATCTCGCCACGGTCGGCAGCCTCGTAGAGCTGTGCCGCCCAGCCGCCGGGCTCGATCCTCCCCGGCACGGCGTCGTGCATGGCGAACCTCATGAACTCCTCGACCGCCGGACCCGCCGCGGCTGCCCGGTCGTCGGCGGGCCCCTGGGTGTCCCAGATGGCCGCGGCCCACTCCAGCATCTTCTCCCGCCCGTGGTCGGGAAGCCCGACCAGGTCAGACACCACGGTCATGGGCAGGTACTCCGCCAGTTCGGTGACGACCTCGAACCTGCCCCGGCCGACCAGCCGCTCGACGATCCTGTCGGCCTCGGCCTCGATCCGCGGGGTCAACTCGCGCATCCGGTCGGGCCGCAGAGGCCGACCCAGCACCGAGCGCATCGCCGTGTGCTCGGGCGGATCGCTGCACAGCGTGATCCCCTCCAACCGGGCGTTCACGCCGGGATCCACGAACACCCCCCGCGCCGAGGAGAACGTCTTCCAGTCCATCGAGGCGGCGCGCACCTCGTCGTAACGGGGCAGCGCGTAGAGGTCGTGGCGGGTCAGGTACACCACGGGTCCGAGAGCCCGGAGTTCGGCGTAGATGCCGTACGGGTCGATGCGCGCCGATTCGGTGTAGAGATCGACGTCGCTGACGGGGGCGAGGGACAACGGACCTCCAGGAGACGGGGGGAACGAATGCGGCGAGGACCGACGTGCCGGTGCGGCCCCGGCCAGCAGGCCGGCGGAACGGCTGCCTGAGTACGTGGAGTACATGCCCATGGGCTCCTCGGGAACGTGCGGTCGAGAACGGTCCGTCCGAAAACGGGCCTTCAGGAGGTCAACCCTCCTGCGACGGGGCATCCTTCGCGCCGGTAGGAACTACGTACATCGGCGGCTGCCGGCCGGGCGCGGGAGCCGTCGCGGGCGCACTTCCAGCAGCCGCGGGGCTCTCCCTCCACGCCCGTCCGCGGAACCGTCGGCGGGACACCGCGTCCGTCTACGTAGTTTTCGCCGACGCGGACGGACCCTCCGGCGCGGGACGGTCTCTCCATGAAACGACGCACAGCGCTGAAGGCCCTCGGCATCGGTATCGGGGGCTCCGTGGTCCTCACCAGCGGTGGCTACGGCGTCTACTACGCCGTCGCGAAGCAGGACACGGTCGGCAAGGTCGCCTTCGACAAGGCCCTGTCGATTCCGCCGCTCGCGGAGTCGAGGACCAGCAGTTCGGGTGCCCGGGTCTTCACGCTCGGCATCCAGTCGGGCAGGACGCGGTTCAAGGCCGGGGCGACCACCAGCACCTGGGGCGTGAACGGTACGTACCTCGGTCCGACGATCCGCGCGCGGCGCGGTGAGCAGGTCGAGTTCGACATACGCAACGGCCTGGACCGGGAGACCTCGCTCCACTGGCACGGGATGCACCTGCCCGCCGCCATGGACGGCGGACCGCACCAGGCCGTCCCGGCCGGAGGTACGTGGCAACCGCGGTGGACGGTCGACCAGCCCGCCGCGACGCTCTGGTACCACCCGCACGTGCACGGCGCGACCGCCGACCACATGTACCGGGGCCTCGGCGGACTGTTCATCGTCGACGACGAGGACACCGAGGCGTCGAAGCTGCCGTCCGAGTACGGCGTCGACGACATCCCGATGATCGTTCAGGACCGCGCGTTCAACGGGGACAACCAGTTCGAGGAACGGGTGCCTCTGGGCGGCTCGCTGGGCGTGATCGGTGACGAGGTGCTCGTCAACGGCACGATCGGTCCGTACGTCGACGTCACGACCAGGCTCGTGCGGCTGCGGCTGCTCAACGGCTCCAACGCACGCCTGTACAACTTCGGGTTCTCCGACGACCGGACGTTCTCGCTCGTCGCCACCGACGGCGGCCTGCTCCCCAGGCCGTGGAACACCGAGCGCCTGTACCTCTCCCCGGGGGAACGCGCCGAGATAGTGGTCGCCTTCAAGCCGGGAGAGCAGGTCGAACTGCGCTCCTACCCCTCCGAGTTCGGCGGCACCCTGGGACGGCTGGACGGCTTCGACGACCGCCTCGACATCTGCCGGTTCCGGGCTGCGGCAACCCTTTCCGACAGAGCCGAAATCCCTGCCGTCCTCGGCGTCGCGCCGGACCTCGACGGCGAGGAGCCGGTGAAGGAACGCTCCTTCGTGCTCGCGTCGGACCAGATCAACGGCCGGTCGATGGCGATGGACCGCATCGACTTCGGAGTCCGCGAGGGCACCGTCGAGGTGTGGGACGTGGTCAACGACAACGGTTTCCCGCACAACTTCCACGTCCACGACGTGCAGTTCCAGGTACTGACGGTCGACGACGCGAAGCCGGAACCACACCTGCGTGGCTGGAAGGACACCGTCCTGCTGGCGCAGGGAAGGCACTACCGGCTGGCCATGCGCTTCCGCGGCCATACCGACCCGAACACGCCGTACATGTACCACTGCCACCTGTTGCAGCACGAAGACGAAGGAATGATGGGCCAGTTCGTCGTCCTGGGCGAAGGCGAAAAGGTCGGCGTCGTGCCGCAGGCACACCACCACTCCTGAAAATCCCCACCACCACACAGCACAGAAGGATCTCCATGTACGTCTCCTCCCACCAGCACCGCCCCGCCAGGAAGGCCGCGCTCACGATCGCCGCCATGAGCTTGGCCATCACCCTCAGCGGCTGCGCCTCCGGCGACGACTCCGAGCCCGGAGCCCGGGAAAGCAAGGCCCCCACCGCGTCCGCCACCGCATCCGCCACCGGCTCGGCCGGACAGGCCCAGGACAGCCGGTGCGGCGAGAAGAGCACGGACCCCGGGGCCGCCATCACCCGCTCGTCCGACATCGACATCGACGCGCCCGTCGAAGAGGTCTGGGCCGTGCACACCGACGTCGAGAAGTGGAAGGAGTGGCAGGACGCGGTCCTGACCATAGAGCGCCTCGACTCCGGCACCTTCTCCTCCACGTCCCGGTTCCGGTGGACCACCCCCGTGCCCGAGTCGGACTTCGCCCCGGCGGACACCCTGACGATCACGTCGAGCGTCCAGCACGTGGAGCCCGGCCGGTGCGTGATCTGGGAAGGGCCCGCGAAGGGAAAGGCGATCACCATCGACAAGGGAACACACCTCTGGGTCTTCACCCCGACCGACAAGGGCACCCGTGTACATACCCAGGAGTCATGGGACGCCCCGCTGCTGGACTCGCTTCAGGGGGCTGACCGCGATGCCGTCGCCGACATGCTCGGCGGAGGGCTGGACGTCTGGCTCCAGGCACTGAAGGCCGAAGCCGAGGCCCCGGCGAACTGACGGCCGTACACGCACCCCAGTACGCCCCGGACCGGCTCGACGCCCCGGACGGCTCAGCGACCGACGCGCTGTAATCTACGCGCTGTGCAATCGTCGGCTCCTCCTCACGGTCCGCTGCTCGGCAGACAGTACGAGACACAGCGCCTCCGCGAGCTGATCGGCGCGGCACGCACGGGCCGGGGCGGTGCTCTGGTCCTGCGTGGCGAGGCGGGGATCGGCAAGAGCTCGTTGCTGAAGCACGCGGAAGGGGCGGCCTCCGGATTCCGTGTGCTGCGCGCGGGTGGGTCCCAGCTCGAGGCGGAGCTGCCGTTCGCCGCGCTGCACCAGCTCTGCCTTCCCGTGCTGGGTCACCTGACCGAGCTGCCCGTGGAGCACCGCCAGGCGCTCCGGATCGCTTTCGATCTGTCGTCCGGGACACCGGACGTGTTCCGGGTCGGCCTGGCGGCCCTGGGGCTCCTGACCGCAGCGGGCCAGGAGCGCCCGGTGCTCTGCGTCGTCGACGACGCGCACTGGCTCGACGCGGCCTCGTCCAGGGCGCTGACGTTCCTCGCCCGGCGCGTGTCCGCCGAACCGGTCGCCATGGTGCTCGCCGTGCGGATGCCGTGCGAGGCGGACGAGCTTGACGCCTTGCCGAGCCTGGGCGTCGGCGGACTGAGCGACGCCGACGCACGGGCCCTGCTTGCCGCGCAGAGCCACGAGACGCTCGACGAACAGGTGCGTGACCGGCTGGTGGACGAGGCACGGGGCAACCCACTGGCGCTGTTCGCCCTGCCCAGAGCCGGTGGGTTCGCCCCGCCGCGGCTCACCCCGGTGCCGACCCGGGTGGAGCACGAGTTCCGGACCACGCTCTCCCGTCTGCCCGCGCAGGCCCGGCTCCTGCTCACGATCGCCGGCGCCGACCCCACCGGCGATCCCGGGCTGCTCTGGCCAGCCGCGCGCAGCCTGGACATCGACCTCCCGACCGCCGGCGCGGCCGCCACCGCCACCGGACTGGTCGAGTTCGGCACCCGCGTGCGCTTCTACCACCCCCTGGCGCGGACCGCGGCCTACGACGCGGCCGCGCCGGGCGAACGGCGGCTGGCCCATCGCGTACTCGCCGAAGCCACGGACCCGGTCACCGACCCGGACCGGCGCGCCTGGCATCGCGCCCAGGCCTCCGCCGTCCCCGACCAGGACGTCGCCGCCGAGCTGGAGCGCTCGGCGGCCCGGGCCCGGGCGCGGGGCGGTGCGGTGGCCACGGCGGCCTTCCTCGAACGCGCGGCGGAGTTGTCGCCCGAACCGGCGCAGCGGATGGAACGGACTCTCGCGGCCACGCGCGCCCACCTCGACGCGGGCTCCACCGACAAGGCGGCCACGCTGCTCGGGACAGCCGAGAACTCAGGGCCGGACGCGTTCCAGCAGGCGGAGACCTACCTGCTGCGGGGCCGGATCGCCCTGGTGCGGGCCGACGACAGCGAAGGGCCGGCGTGGATGCTGCGCGCCGCGCGGCGGATCGCACCCCTGGACACCGAACGCTCTCGGGAGAGCTACCTGGAAGCGCTCGAAGCGAGTCTGCTCGTCGGGCGCGCGAACGGTGTGACGGACCTGGTCCTCGCCGAAGCCAGGTCCGCTCCTCCGCACCCACCGGACATCCTGGACGCGCTGGACGTCCTGACCTCGAACGGGCACAGGGCGGCCGTCCCCCTGATCAGGGAGGCCCTCGACGGGGCGAAGGGCCCCTTGTGGGACCGGCACCCCGCGCTCGCGATCATCCTCGCGGCCGAGCTGTGGGACCCGGTCACCCATGTGCGGATCATCGAATGGCTGCTGAAGAGCGGCCGGGATTCGGGATCGCCACTCGTCCTGCGCCTCGGTCTCGCGCAGGCCGCCTCCGCCGCCGCGCTCACCGGCGACCTCGACGAAGCGATGTCCGCGATCGCCGAGGAGGAGGCGATCGCCGACGCGACCGGTGCGCCTCCTGTCATCTACCACCGGCTCCAGTTGGCCGCGATGCGCGGACGCCGCGAGGAGGCGTCCGCGCTGTTCGAAGCCGTCCTGGTGACGGCCACCGCCACGGGGCAGGTGGTCTCCAACGTCCACTGGGCGAGCGCTGTACTCAACAACGGCCTGTCCCTGTACCAGGAGGCACTGGCCGCCGCTCGGCGTGCCACCGCCGACGGGGAACTCTTCACCGCGGGGTTCACCCTGCCGGAGCTGGTGGAGGCCGCCGTGCGGTGCGGCGAACACGACGCCGCCGTCGCCGCGCTGGCGTCGCTGACCGAACGCACCGAGGCCAGTGGGACCCCCTCGGGCCTGGGGATCGCAGCCTACGCGCGAGCGCTGGTGACGGGAGCGGAGGACGACTACCGGGAGGCGATCGCCCACCTCGCCGACACACCGATGCTCCCGTACCGGGCCAGGGCCCACCTCCTGTACGGGGAATGGCTGCGGCGGCAGGGACGCAGGCAGGACTGCCGGCCCCACCTGCGCATCGCGCACGAACTGTTCTCCGGCGCCGGGCTCGAGGCGTTCGGCCGGCGCGCGGCTGACGAACTGCGCGCCACGGGCGAGACGGCGCGCAGCCGCACCGCCCACGCCCGCGACCAGCTCACCATGCAGGAGCTGCACATAGCGCGACTGGTCGCCACCGGCGCGACGTCGAAAGAGGTGGCCGCCCGGCTGTTCCTCAGCCCGCGGACCATAGACACCCACCTGCGCAACATCTACCGCAAGCTGGGCATCAACTCCCGCAGGCAGCTCAGGGACCGGCCCGACCTGCGGCAGCCGTCCTGATCGGTCGTCGCCTGCCACCCTTCCCGCTCCTCCACCGCCCACCGCTGAAACCCGTCTGCGCCGCGATTTTGCCGGAACGGCAACACCGATCGCGCCGGGAGGCCGCCGCGCCGCA
This sequence comes from Streptomyces sp. Alt3, assembly GCF_030719215.1. NCBI lineage: Bacteria > Bacillati > Actinomycetota > Actinomycetes > Kitasatosporales > Streptomycetaceae > Streptomyces > Streptomyces glycanivorans. Next base: position 2,083,623 of record NZ_CP120983.1, read on the forward strand.
TGATCGACAGGTATCCGCGTCCGCCCGTGAACGCGTCCGCCCGTGAACCGAGGAGAAGCCCATGCTGCCCGAGCACACCGCCGAGTTCCGCCACCGCACCGTCGGGACCCCGGCCGGGCGTCTGCACCTGGTCGAGCAGGGCACCGGTCCGCTGGTCCTGCTCGTGCACGGCTTCCCTGAGTCCTGGTACTCCTGGCGCCGCCAGCTCCCGGCCCTCGCGGCCGCCGGCTACCGGGCGGTGGCCGTCGACGTACGCGGCTACGGCCGCTCCTCCAAGCCCGCCGCGACCGACGCCTACCGGATGCTAGACCTGGTGGCGGACAACGTCGCCGCGGTGCGCGCCCTCGGCGAGGAGAGCGCGGTGGTCATCGGCCACGACTGGGGATCGAACATCGCCGCCTCCTCCGCCCTGCTCCACCCCGAAGTCTTCCGCGCCGTCGGCCTGCTGAGCGTCCCCTACGCTCCGCCGGGCGGCCCCCGCCCCACCGACGTCTTCGGCCGGATCGGCGGTATTGAGGAGGAGTTCTACGTCTCCTGCTTCCAGGAGCCCGGTCGCGCCGAGGCGGAGATCGAGCCCGATGTCCGGGGCTGGCTCGCCGGCTTCTACGCGGCGCTGTCCGCCGACACCATGCCCGCCCAGGGCGAGCCCGACCCGCACTTCGCCGCCCGCGGCGGCCGACTGCGCGACCGCTTCCCCACAGGTAAGTCCCCTGCCTGGCTGAGCGAGGACGACCTCGACTTCTACGCCACGGAGTTCGAGCGCACCGGCCTGACCGGCGCACTCAACCGCTACCGCAACATGGACCGCGACTGGGAGGACCTCGCCCCCCACCGCGGGGCCCCGGTCGAGCAGCCGTCGCTGTTCATCGGCGGCACCCTGGACGCCTCCACCACCTGGATGGCCGACGCCATCGACGCCTACCCCACCACCCTGCCCGGCCTCTCCGCGTACCACCTGCTGGAAGGCTGCGGCCACTGGATCCAGCAGGAACGCCCCGACGAGGTCAACCGCCTGCTGACCGACTGGCTCGCCACCCTCCAGGACTGAACCGGCCACGCCGGTCGACCGGGCCCGGACGTCGGACCCCTGGAGTTCCCCTGGCGGCGAGCGCCGGGCATCACGTCCGGCCGGCCGCCGGGCCCGCACGGCCGCCTGCGGTCGGAGCTGCTTCGCGACCGACGAGCCGCACACGGCCGCAGGAGGCCAGAACTTGACGAATCGTCAGGCAGTGTTCCCGGAACGCCCCGAAGCGAGCAGCTGCGACTCCCAGCTGAAGGCGACGCCGGTGGCGCCCCCGTGCTGGAGCAGGACTTCGGTCATGCCCGGGAAGGTCTTCTCGCGGGCCCAGTCGCGCTGCCACTCCCCCGCGACGGCCTGCCAGGTGATCGGCACCACGCCCGCCTGAACCATGCGGTGCACCGCCATCTCGTGAGCTTCCTTCGAGGCCCCGCCCGAGGCGTCGGTGACGACGAACACCTCGAAGCCCTCACCCGCCGCCTGTATGGCCGGCATCGCGACGCAGATCTCCGTCCAGAGACCGGCGATGATCAGCTTCTTGCGGCCGGTCGCCTTGACGGCCTCGACGACGCGCTCGTCCTCCCAGGTGTTGATGAACGTGCGGTCGATCGGCTTCTGCTCCGGGAACACATCCTGCAGCCCCTTGATGATGTAGCCGCCGCGCTCCTCCAGCACTGTTGTCAGGATGGTCGGCACGTCGAACACCTCGGCCGCCCTGGCGAGCCCGACGACGTTGTTCACGACCATCGTGGGTTCGTGGCTGTTCAGGTTGGCGAACTGGAACGGCTGGTGGTCGATCAGGACGACGACGCTCTCCTCGGGCGTCAGCAGCGCCTGCAGTCCGGCCTTCGTTTCCTTGCTCATGGGATCCCTTTCCGGGTTCTCGTCTTCGCGCGCTCGGGTGTTCGGGTGCTCGGAAGTGCGCCGTCGATCTCGACGCCGGAATGCAGCCGTAGGCGCCTGCGGAGGCGGCCCTGAGACCGGGCCGGCCGACCGACACGCCGAAACGGTCGGCATCGCACCCCGGACAGGCCCCGCTTCCGCGGTGACACGGTCACGGCATCGACGCCGGTCAGCTCGACCAAGTGGTTGACGCGTCACCTACGATAGCAGCGGTGGTGGACGTGTCAACTAGCCTTTCGGCGGTCGCAGTTCATCCTGTTCACGGCTCCGCGAACGCGCCCGTGGCGGCATTCCCGGCCCACCCGACGGCGGAGCGGCGGACCACGCCGCCCCCGACGGCCGCCGGGGGATCGCCACCCCGGGTCCCATTGCCCAGGACACCGCGGGCCCGGCCTCGCCGAGTCAGCACCCCCGCAGGCGGACGAGCGACAGGGGCCCTCGTTAAACTGCCCCCATGGACGCACCGCCGCGCTGGCTCGTCGGGGAAGAGAAAGCCGCCTGGGACAACTTCATCCGCATGCAGGAGAAGCTCATCGGACGGCTGTCCCGCCACGTCCAGTCCGACTCCGGGATGTCCCCGTCCGACTACGTCGTGCTCGCCGGCCTCACCGAGAGAGGCGGCGGGCGGATGCGCCTGCTGGATCTGGCCAAACTCGTGGAGTGGGAGAAGAGCCGGATGTCCCACCAGGTCACGCGGATGACGAAACGCGGGCTCCTGGCCAGGGAGGAATGCCCCGACGACGGACGCGGCGCGTTCGTCGTCGCGACCCCGGCCGGCTACGAGGCGATCGAAGAGGCCGCGGGCCGGCACGTCGAGCACGTCCGCCGGCTGTTCATCGATGCCCTGACACCAAGTCAGCTCAAAGCGTTCGCCCGCATGTCCGAACGCGTCCTGGAGCACATGGAGAAGCAGTCGGACTGACCGGGATCCACACCCGGCCCTGCGAGCCGGCCGGCGGCCGGATCGTCGTCGACGACGTACCGGTGGAGGCCGCTCCGAGCGTCATCCGAGCGGCCTTCGAGCGGCAAGAAGCTCCCGACGCACCCCTTCAGGCGCCGCCGATGCGGGCCCCCTCTCCATGAATTCACAGTTCGGCGGCGCGCTCCCGGCGCCGCACCCCGGGAGCCCTCACTCGGTGCGGGACCGCAGCTGACGCAGTCCGGCGACATGGAGGTCCAGCGCGAATTCGAAGTGGGCGTCGAAGTCCGCACCGGTGAGCACGGGCAGGGCGGCCTGAAGGTTCGGGTACGGGCCGGCCTGTACCGCGTTCCGCAGGCGATCCGGCCCCGCGGGTGTCCCGTCGTCATGCGGTACGGAGGCGGCCTGTTCCTCCAGCGTGTGGCCGAGGGTGAAGTTGACCAAGGCCATGAGTGCGCGGGCGGCATCTTCGTCCCGGAAGCCCGCCTCGCGGAGCACACCGAGGACGGATTCGGCGAAGGCCAGCGTGTGGGGGCCGGTCGAGTGGGTGCCACCGAAGACCCTGGCACCGTCACGGCGAGCGAGGAGAGCCAGGCGCATCGCCCGGGCGAGCGCTCTTAGCCGTTCCGCCCAGTCGGCCGCCCCGGATTGCGGGTGGAGGTCGCCCAGCATGCGCTCGGCCATGGCGGTCAGCAGGTCCTGTTTGGTCGTGAAGTGGCGGTAGAGCGCCCCGGCCCGGACGTCCAGCCTGTCGGCCAGCCGGCGCATCGTGAGCGCTTCCAGGCCGAGGTCGTCCAGCAGATCGAGGGCGGTGTCGACGGTTCCGGCGCGGTCGAGCCGTGCGGGCCGGCCCCGGCTCGGTGTGGACGAGGAGGTCATACCCATGACTATAGTGAACAACGTTCACGTGAACGTTGTTCACTAATTGGCCGACCCGCTGATCAGCGGGCTGCCCACAGCCGAGGAGCACAGCCATGGAACCGGATGTAATCGTCGTCGGCGCCGGACCGACCGGCCTGATGCTCGGATGCGAGCTCGCCCTGGCCGGTGTCCAGGTGCGGATCGTCGAGCGCCGCGCAAAGGCCACGCAGAACTCCCGGGCCCTGACGCTGCATCCCCGCAGCATGGAGCTGATGGACATGCGCGGGCTCGCCCCGCGCTTCCTGTCGTCGGGCAGGACCGTGCCCGGCTGGCACTACGCCAACCTGCCCACCCACCTCGACTTCAGCGCACTGGACAGCCGACACGGCTACACGCTGTTCCTCGTCCAGGCGCGCACAGAAGCCCTGCTGGAGGAGCGGGCGCGCGAACTGGGCGTTCGGATCGACCGCGGGCACGAGGTCCTGGGGCTCACGCAGGACCACACGAGCGTTTCCGTCGACCTGCGCGACAGCGCCGGTCAGGTCACGACAGAACGGGCGCGGTACGTCGTCGGATGCGACGGCGGCCGCAGCGCCGTGCGGCAGGCCGCGGGAATCGGCTTCTCCGGCACCGACGAGACCCTCACCGGCATACTCGGCGACTTCGCGGTGACCGCCGCCTCGCCCGAGGCCCTCGGCGCGGCCAAGGCGAACGGCGTCCTGGTCGTGCCGCTGGAGGGCGGACTCACCCGCTTCGTCCATATCGATCCGGAACGCATGCGCGCCCCTGCCGCCGAGCCCGTCACCCTGGAGGAGTTCCGGGACTCCCTGACCCGTGCCTGCGGCCACGACTGCGGCATAGCCGAACCGCGGTGGCTCTCCCGCTTCGGCAACGCGACCCGCCTGGCCGACCGTTACCGCAGCGGGCGCGTCCTGCTGGCCGGCGACGCCGCCCACATCCATTTCCCGGCAGCCGGGCAGGGGCTGAACATCGGGCTGCAGGACGCCATGAACCTCGGCTGGAAGCTCGCCGCCGAGATCAACGGCTGGGCCCCCACCGGCCTGCTGGACAGCTACGAGGCCGAACGCCGTCCGGTCGGACAGGCCGTCACCCAGGACACCGCTGTCCAGCTGCTCCTCGCCGAACTGACCCTGGTTCCGCAGTACCGGCGTCCCGCGGTCGCCCTGCGCACGCTGCTCGACGAGCTGCTCGGCATCCAGGATGTCAACCAGCTCCTCGCCGGCCGAGTCTCCGCGCTGAGCACGGCGTACGCCTCGCCCTTCTCCGACTCCTCCGACTCCCCCGAGGGCACCCATCCCCTGGTGGGCCGACGGATGCCGGACATCGAACTGAGCACAGCGGCCGCGCCCTCGGAGCACACCCGCGTGTACGAACTTCTCGCGCCCGGCCACTTCGTCCTGATCGACCTTGCGGCGCAGGACACCGGCCGAGCGCAGCCGTCGGGGAACTGGACCCCGCACCTCACCACGGCGTACGCCGCGAGCCCCGAGGCGTTCGAGAACCGCGACGATCTGCGCGGAGTGTCGGAGATCCTGGTACGTCCCGACGGTCACATCGCGTGGGCCACGCGGACCGTCGACCCGGAAGTCCGCCGGACCGAACGCGTCAAGGCCCTGACCACCTGGGCCGGGAGCCCCGCACAGGCCACATCAGCATGAGCCCGGGCCCAGCCAGGTAAGCCGGCCCCACCCGTCCGGGCCCCGCCCCGCACCGAAGGCCGGGCAGCTCCCACCGGTGCTCCGACCGTCGCGTCCCTGATCGGGACCTGATGACGTTCATCGATCCCGACGAGTGCTCCCCGGCCTGGTACGGGTCAGCCGTCCTTCGGCAGGCTCGCGTACGAGAAGGTGCACCGGACCCGGCCATCGGCCGCAGGGACGAGGCGCACCTGCTCGGCGGGTATCTGGAGCGCCGTGCCCGCCGGCTCGTCCCACAGTGACACCGTTCCTCCGGCCGCCCCGAACGAGAGGTACGGCCGCTCGGGACGGAGCACACCACCTCGGCTGCCGAGTTCCGCCGCGGGGACCGTCGGCTCGACGCACGTCCACTCCGGCGCCACCCCGAAGTACGAAGGCGGATCCGCCTTCCGGACTGCGGCCGTACGGAAGTCCTTCACCGCTTCTCCCGCCGAGTCCAGCGCCCCCAGCGCGCACATCGCCACCACCGTCACCTGAGTGAGGACGTACAGCGGGACGCCGAGCCGTTCGACAGGGCTGACGAACGGGGCGTGCAGGTGCTTCGCGATGCCCCACAGCGCCGGGACGATCAGGGCGTAGCTGAGCAGGCTCGACAGCTTCACCGCCGATACGGCCTGCCAGATCCCCGAGACGTCGAGGTCATCGGGTGTCAGCCCGAGACTGTCCGCGTACAGCGCGTGCAGCACCGATCCGGATGCCACCACGAACGACACGACAGCCGTGAACACGAGCGGCGCCGCCCAGGCCAGCCATTCGCCCCACGTCCACTGGCGGACCAGCAGCCAGAGCCCTCCCACCGTCGCCGTGACGGCGAAGAGCGACAGCATCTCCACCGGGGTCCAGCCTCCGTCGTCGTCCATGCCCGCGCCGAACGCGACGACGAGGAGGTAGACGGACACCGCACCGGCCATGAACAGGCTCGCCACACGACCGCCGGTCGCGAACATGCCGTACGCAGACCGGGCTCCTCCGGCAAAGCACAACACCGCTGCACCAACCCACACCCACATCCGCACACCGCTGTGGTGCCGGGCGACCACGGCACAGAAGGTCATGACGAGCAGCCAGGCCACGAGGCGGAACGCGCGACGCCTACCGTCCTCGTCGCGACGCGGCACGATGTGCCCCCGCTCCCGGCCGTGGAGGGGCCGCACGTCGATGACATCCCTCGGAGCGGAACCGCCGGGCAAGTCCATGCGGGAGAGCCGGCGGGCTTCCGACGCCGTGCCCGTGACCACCATGCCCGTGTCGTGGTGGCCACGCCTCTCCGAGAATCGCGCACGCGCCAGCACTGCCGCGTTGCGCAATCCCTCCATCGACGTCCGCGGCCTGGGAACGGGCGCGCGCGGTGGTCTGTGCGCCACCGTATGCGCCCGCCAGCCGGTCAGCTGCTCCCGGTCCCGGTCCACCGACTCGCAGCGCCGGGCGTACATCTCCAGCCCGGCCGCCCGTGCCAGCCGCTCCACCCGCCAACTGGCCGCCCGCTCGGTGCGCCGGTTGCGGGCCCCGAAGAACCGCACCTCGACGGAGTACAACCGTGCCGGGTCGGCCTCGCTCAGCACACCCCGCGACGCGCCCTCACCACGGGCGAACGCGGTCACGACCGGCCAGCCCTGCTGCTCGAACGCCCTCTCCGCCTCGTCCCAGTCGCGCTGCTCCCCCCGTACCTCCACGAGCACCAGCACACGCTGGTCGTAACGAATCGCCTGCATCAACTCCCCCTCCCCCGGGGTCCGAAGGTACAGCGGCCCACGATGTGACGGTCGCGGTGGAACGAAGCCACTCCTGCGAGAAAACGGGCAACCGCCTCGGCCGGGCACCACAACCCCCGCGCCGGGCGTTCGACGCGGGTGCGCGCCATCAGCCGCGTTACACGGCCGCAGGAAGCCCAACAGCTCGCCGTCACCGGACTCGGAGGACTGACCGGGTGGCGCAAGGCATCCGTGGCAACCGAGTTGCGCGGACACAGCAATCCCTCTCACGGTAAGGGCGTCGACCCGGCCCGCGTTCGAATCCCTGGCGGGCGGCCGGACGGCCAAGCCGTCATCCCGGGCCACGGGGCATACATCCGAGGTACGGGGACACTCAGATGCCCAGCGGCACTTGGGGCTACCTCTATGTCGAGGACGGGAAAGTGCTCGGACAGCCCGTCGGACTTGCCGCCGAGCAGGGCAGGAGAGTGAAGCCCACGGAGACCTTCGGTCCCGGCAAGGACTTCCGAACTGGACCGTGTTCCTGGGGACCGACCTGCGGATGACGTCGGGGTCGATCACGGTGAGCAAGCCCACGCTGCTCAGCGATACCGTTGAACCCAACATGGGACCCGTGCACATGGCCTTCTGCCGAGAACACTGCAACCCACGCTGAGAAGTGGTTGTGCCCCACTACCCCGACATGACCGCCTACGCGTACGACGCATCGGACCAGGAGATGCTCAACGTCGGCTGGTTGGCGCCCGATTATGCTTTCCGCACCGGGATCGTGGACGACCGTGTGATAAATGCGCTGAAGGCCCTCAGCAGTGCCTACGACAACCAGACGCGCGGTGTTCACGACTGCGAGTTCTGCCCCACCGAGCGGCCCGTCATTCTTGGCGGCCCGGCCTTCGACACCCAGGTGTGGCTCGGCTCTGCCGAGATCCGGGCTCAGGACACCGACGGCATTGTCTACTCGGCCCCCAACCTCGTCATCCACTACATCACGGAGCACCGCTACTGCCCCCCCGAGGAGTTCTGCCGGGCGGTAGTCAGGACGGCTGGGATGGATGGCCCTGACGAGCTGGTCTTGGCTGACTAGCTCCAGGGGTGTGAAGAAGAGGCAATCCGCAGGTCGCGAGATTCAGGCGGGAGACGTAAAGTCCCACCTCAATCAGGTGGCCGGACGCCGGCCTAGTGGGCCGAGCCCTTCACCGACAGCGACAGCGACAGCGACAGGACCATCTCCTCGATGCCGCCCGGACGTCGCTGCTGTTCTATGACCAGCATCTGCTCGAACGTGCTGGCGTCGTGTTCCCGGACGGTCAGACGGGACATGCCGGCCTCTCGCCATGACGTAACTTCTCTCGCCTGAGGACAGACTGAAGCTGAACGCCGAAGCCGCTGCCGTCTTGCCCAGAACTTCCTGGACCAACAGGTCAGCCACGAAGGCATGGCCCTCGCGCTCGCCGAAGGGGAACGCGCCCAAGTGGCAGGCGACTTCTGTTTCGACTGCCAGTCAGCTGCCTATCTCCGTGACGGAGACCCTCGGGACATAGCTGTAGGTACGGGCTACCTGCGCGTTGACGGAAATACCGGAGAATGCCGACTACTGGGCGCAGTCGAGTCTGCAGAGCTCGACCTCGTCTGAACTGACGGGTCAAAGCACCCGCAGAGCGTCGTCAGGCGACGGGCCGTTCCTCGAGATCGCCGCAGATCCGGGAGACCTCGTTCTTCGATTTGCCAGTGTCCGAGCCGAGCGCCTTGACCAAGCCGTCGACGTTGCGGGCAGAACCCGTTGCGGTGGTCGGTCCGGGTGGGAAGCGCGACCGTTCCACGACGTGGCGATCTGCACGGTGGCCTCGACCACTGACCGCAACAGTCGCACGGCGGGTCACCTCGTTCCCAGGGAGCATCCCGGACAGCCGATGCACACGACGACCCAGAACAGGCGGACACCCTCCGCCGAGATCTGCTGCACCTCTCCACAGCACACTGTCGGCGCAGCGAGACACCCACACCGGAAGAACTTGCCCCCTGCCGATGATCCGCTCCGCAGGACCCGAGCCACAGAGAGTTCCGGGCGGTCAAGATTCCTGTTCAAGCGTCATGTGAGCGTCAAGAGTTTCCGACGAGACCCTGAAGGCGTCGCCGACGCAAGCGCCTCCCTGATGAATTCGCAGGTCAAGAGGCTACGAGAGGCAAGCCGTCCGCTCGACGCGCCGCACGGAGGGAAACAGGTCGAGCAACCCACCCGGACCACACGAAACCGCAGGTCAGTCGTCCTTCTTCACCGGCTCCAGGATCGCCACGCACTCCACGTGATGCGTCATCGGGAACAGGTCGAACGCCCGCAGCGTCCGCACCCGGTACCCCCCGTCCCGGAAGTACGCGATGTCCCGGGCCAGCGCCGCCGGGTCGCAGGCGACGTACGCGATGCGGCGTGCGCCCAGCGCGACCAGCTGCTTGACCGTGCCCTTGCCCGCGCCCGCGCGCGGCGGGTCCAGGACGATCAGGTCACACTCGGTGATGCCCGTGCGCGGAAGGATCTGGTCGACCTTGCCGTGCTCGATGCGGACCCGGTCCAGGTCCTTCAGGTTGTGGCGGGCGTCCTCGACCGCGCGCTTGCCGGACTCGATGCCCAGCACCGCGCCCTTCTCGCCGATCCGCTGGCCGATGGCACCCGCGAAGAGGCCCACCCCGCAGTACAGGTCCAGCGCCGTGTCGTTCTTACGGGGCAGCAGGCCCTGCATGACCGCGCGGACCAGCGTGTCCGCCGCCTGCGGGTGCACCTGCCAGAAGCCGCCCGAGCCGACGCGGTACGTACGGTCGTCGGCCCGCTCGCGGACGAAGGCACGGCCGTGGACGCGGTGGACGCCGCCGTCCTTCTCGTCGACGCGCATCACGGAGACGGGCTTGTCCAGCTCGACCAGCGGCAGCCGGCCACCCTCACGCGGGGTCAGGATGACCTGGCGGTCGTGGGAACCGGTGGCGGAGATGGCCTCCACCGTCGCCATCTGCGGCCAGTCCTGCTTCTCGATGCCGAGCTCGGAGACGCCCGGGGCGGCGATCATGCAGTGGTCGACCGGCTGGACCTCGTGCGAGCGGTGCTTGCGGAGCCCGACCAGGCCGTCGGCGTCGACGGCGTACTGCACGCGTGTCCGCCAGGCGGGGACCTGGCCCGGCGGGAGCTTGTCGCCCTCGGCCGGCATGACCGTGCCGTCCCAGCCGGCCTCCTCGGGGGTGAGGCCCGCCAGGCGCTGGAGCTGTTCGGCGATCACTTCGCCCTTGAGGCGGCGCTGGGCGCCCGGCTTGGCGTGCTGCCAGTCGCAGCCGCCGCACTTGCCGGGGCCGGCGTACGGGCAGGGGGCCTCGACCCGGTCCTTGGAGGCCTCGATGACCGTGACCGCGTCGGCCCGCAGGAAACGCGCGCCGGTCTCGCCCTCGGTGACCCGTGCGACGACCTTCTCGCCGGGGAGGGTGTGGCGCACGAAGAGCACCTGTCCCTCGGACGTACGGGCGATGCAGTGGCCGCCGTGGGCGACGGGACCGACCTCGACCTCGTACTCCTGGCCGATCAGCGACTCCCCGGCCTGCGACGACGTGGATTCGTTCTGCATGAGGGGGTGGCTCCAGGGGTCGGGATGAGAGAGGGGAGGAGGAAGCCGGAACGGAAAACGGGAAACGGCCGGACAACAGCCCACCAGTCTACGTGGACGGAAGCCGGCCGCTTACCACAGGCCGAGTCCGGAGTCAGCCCTTCTGGCTGGGCTCCTTGGGCTGCCGCCGTTCCACGGGGCCGCGGCGGACCGAGCCCGGCGCGATCCAGTCCGCGCGCCTCCTGGCCCGCACCTTCGCGGCCTCCGAGGACTCCAGCTGGTACGGCACCGAGGTGACCATCACGCCCGGCGTGAACAGCAGCCTGCCCTTCAGCCGCAGCGCGCTCTGGTTGTGCAGCAGGTGCTCGTACCAGTGGCCGACGACGTACTCCGGGATGTAGACGCTGATCACATCGCGCGGCCGGTCCTTGCGGAGACTCTTCACGTAGTCGATGACCGGCCGGGTCACCTCGCGGTAGGGCGAGTCGAGGATCTTCAGCGGGATGTCGATGCCGCGCCGCTCCCAGTCCTCCCTGAGCGCCTTCGTCTCGGCCTGGTCGACGCTGATGGAGAGCGCCTCCAGCTGGTCGGAGCGCACCAGCTTGGCGTACGCGAGGGCGCGCAGCGTGGGCCGGTGGAGCTTGGAGACCAGGACGATCGAGTGGACGCGCGAGGGGCGGATGCTGTCGTCGGGCCGGGTCTCCGGGGCGGCGATCTCCTCGGCGACCCGGTCGTAGTGCTTGCGGATCGCGGTCATCGTGCCGAAGAAGATGACCATCCCGAGCAGCGCGACCCAGGCGCCGTGGGTGAACTTCGTGGCGAGCACGACGACCAGGACGAGACCGGTGAAGAACGCGCCGAAGGTGTTGATCGCCCGGGAGCGGATCATGTGCCGCCGCGCGGCGGGGTCCTTCTCGGTGCGCAGATGACGGTTCCAGTGCCGCACCATGCCGGTCTGGCTGAGCGTGAAGGAGACGAACACGCCGACGATGTACAGCTGGATCAGCCGGGTCGAGTCCGCACCGTAGATCCAGACGAGCAGGATCGCGGCCCCTGCCAGCAGCACGATGCCGTTGGAGAAGGCCAGCCGGTCACCGCGGGTGTGCAACTGGCGCGGCAGGTAGCGGTCCTGGGCGAGGATCGAGCCGAGCAGCGGGAAGCCGTTGTACGCCGTGTTCGCGGCGAGGAAGAGCACGAGGGCGGTGGCCGCCGCGAGGAAGACGAAGAGGAAGGTGCCCTCACCGAAGACGGCGGCGGCGACCTGGGAGATCACCGGGTCCTGGGTGAAGCTCGCGCCGACCGGGGAGCCGTTGTGGATCAGGTCCTTCGCCGGGTTCTCGGCCATCTTCACGTCGGTGGCCATGGCGAGGCCGATGATGCCGCAGAACATGGTGACGGCGAGCAGGCCCATCGCCGCGAGTGTGGTCGCGGCGTTCTTGCTCTTCGGCTTGCGGAAGGCGGGGACGCCGTTGCTGATCGCCTCGACGCCCGTGAGGGCCGCACAGCCGGAGGAGAAGGCGCGCAGCAGGAGGAAGACGAGCGCGAAGCCCGCCAGTCCCTGATGTTCGGGCTTGATCTCGTAGTCCGAGGTGGGCGCGTGCATGGTGTCCCCGAGGGCGAGCCCCCGGAACGCCCCCCAGATGATCATCGCGAAGACGCCGGCCACGAACAGGTAGGTCGGGATGGCGAAGAGCTTTCCCGACTCCTTGACGCCGCGCAGGTTCATCAGCGTCAGCAGCACGATGGCGCCGACGGCGCAGGCCGTCTTGTGCTCGACGACGAAGGGGATCGCGGAGCCGAGGTTCTCGACGCCCGAGGCGATCGACACGGCCACGGTGAGGACGTAGTCGACGAGGAGGGCGCTGGCGACGGTCAGGCCCGCCTTCGGCCCGAGGTTGGTGGTGGCGACCTCGTAGTCGCCGCCCCCGCTCGGGTAGGCGCGGACGTTCTGCCGGTACGAGGCGACGACGGTGAACATCAGGACCACGACCGCGACCGCGATCCAGGGGCTGAAGTGGTACGCCGACACGCCCGCGATGGACAGCACGAGGAGGACTTCGCCAGGTGCGTACGCAACGGAGGACAGGGGGTCGGATGCGAAGACGGGGAGGGCGATGCGCTTGGGGAGGAGCGTCTCCCCCAGCTTGTCGCTGCGCAGCGCCCGGCCGATCAGGATCCGTTTGGGCACGTCGGTCAGTTTGGACACGGTGAGGATCGTAAGCGCTGCTGGGACACGCCGCCGAGGCACCACCCCCTCGGCACCCCGAAAACCTTCATATTTACCCGCCCTCACCGCGAAAGTCCATGGAATCCTTAACGAAATCCTTGCGGTGCGGAGGTCCCCGGAGCTCAGGCCGGACCCGCTTTTGCTCATCGGCCCGCAGCGTACGCACACTCGGATGAGGCGGCGGGGACGTCGCCGCATAAGCTCATCCACGGGCGACACCGAAGGTGGTTGCCCCATTGTTTGCCCCGCAAGCTGAGAGAGAAGTGTGAGCAGGGTGTTTTCGCAGGTCATCCGGACGACCAGGACGGCGAGGTAGGCGCGAGGTGCACATCGTCATCATGGGCTGCGGGCGCGTCGGAGCCGCCCTCGCGCAGACCCTGGAGCAGCAGGGGCACACGGTCGCCGTGATCGACCAGGACCCCACGGCGTTCCGTCGCCTCGGTTCCGGTTTCGGCGGCCGGCGTGTCAGCGGGGTCGGTTTCGACCAGGACACCCTGCGCGAGGCGGGGATCGAGGAGGCCGGCGCGTTCGCGGCGGTGAGCAGCGGCGACAACTCCAACATCATCGCCGCCCGGGTGGCCCGCGAGATGTTCGGGATCGAGAACGTCGCGGCGCGCATCTACGACCCGCGGCGTGCGGAGGTCTACCAGCGGCTGGGCATCCCCACCGTCGCGACCGTCCGCTGGACGGCGGACCAGATGCTGCGGCGGCTGCTGCCGTCGGGCGCGGAGCCGCTGTGGCGCGACCCGAGCGGTGGTGTGCAGCTCGCCGAGGTGCACACCACGCCGTCCTGGATCGGGCACAAGATCAGCACCCTGCAGGAGGAGACCGGCGTCCGCGTCGCCTTCCTCACCCGGTTGGGTGAGGCCATACTGCCCACGTCGCAGACGGTTCTGCAGGAGGGCGACCTCGTCCACGTGATGATGCGTACGGACGAGATCGCGAAGGTCGAGGAGGCCTTCGCCGAGGGTCCCGAGGAGGGCGGTCACTGATGCGCGTCGCGATTGCCGGGGCCGGTGCGGTGGGCCGTTCCATCGCGGCCGAGCTCCTGGAGAACGGGCACGAGGTACTGCTGATCGACAAGGCGCCGACCGCCATCTCGGTGGAGCGCGTACCGATGGCCGAGTGGCTCCTGGCGGACGCCTGTGAGATCACGTCGCTCGACGAGGCGGCGCTCCAGCGGTGCAACGTCGTGATCGCGTCTACGGGTGACGACAAGGTCAACCTGGTCGTCTCGCTGCTCGCGAAGACCGAGTACGGCGTGCCGAGGGTCGTGGCCCGGGTGAACAACCCGAAGAACGAGTGGCTGTTCAACGAGTCCTGGGGCGTCGACGTCGCGGTCTCCACCCCGCGTCTGATGTCCGCGCTGGTCGAGGAGGCGGTGAGCGTCGGTGATCTGGTCCGGCTGCTGCGCTTCAGCCACGGCGACGCGAACCTGGTCGAGCTGACGCTGCCCCCGGAGTCGGCGCTGGCCGGCATCCGGGTGAGCGACGTGGACTGGCCGGAGGACACCTCGCTCGTCACGATCATCCGCGGTACGCGGGTGCTGACGCCGAGCCCCGAGGAGACGCTGGAGGCGGGTGACGAGCTGTTGTTCGTGGCCGCCCAGGCGCGCGAGGAGCAGCTGGAGGACCTGTTGTCGGTCCGCCGGGAGACCGCCGAGGACTGAGCGGACGCGGCAACGTGTGGGGCCCCGGACCTTCTGGTGAAGGTCCGGGGCCCCACACGTACGTGTGCCGTGCCGCGTCAGAACTCGGAGTTGCGGGCCTCCACGGCCCGGGCGTCCGCGGCGGCCTTGCGGGCCTTCTCGGCCTGCTCCTCCGCCTCCATCTCGGCGAAGACGTCGATCGGCGGCGGCGCCTTGGCCAGGAAGACCCAGGTCAGGTACACCGCGAGCAGGAACGGCGGGATCTTCAGCGCGACCAGTACCCAGCCGAGCTGGGCGGTGTCGGCCCACCAGTACAGGGGGAAGAGGATCGCGCACTTGGCGAGGAGGATCAGGCCCCACGCGTAGCTGGCCTTGGCGTAGGCCTTCTTGCGGCCGGGGTTCCTGGTGCGCCAGGAGAGGTTCTCCTTGAACACCGGCCCGAGGATGAGGCCGATCAGCGGCAGACCCGCGAGGGTCGTGACCAGGTAGGCGAGGGCCAGTCCGAGCGTGTAGATCATGCCCGGCAGGTAGAAGTCCTTGGCGTTGCCCGTCATCTTCGCGAAGAGCACACCGAAGGCCACGCCGAAGACGCCGCTGAAGGCGTGCTTGACGGTGTCCTTGCGGAGCAGCCGTACGACGACGAGGACCAGGGAGACGGCCAGCGCGGCGATCGCCGAGGCCGTCAGGTTTTTGTTGATGGTGAAGATCGTGACGAAGAGCAGCCCGGGAAGGACTGTCTCCACCATGCCCCGCACGCCGCCGAAGGCCTCGAAGAGCGCGGCTTCCGTGACCGCCTTCGCGTCGGCGTCCTGCTGGTCGGTGCGGTGGGGCTGGTCCGTATCGGACGTCGGCTTGTCGAGAGACGTCACCGGCTACTCCTTGCCGAGCGGTCGGAGTTCGTATTTGGGGTTGAACAGCACCCGGCGCCCGTGGCTCATGGCCACGCGGCCCGACGCGATGAGCTTGCGCCCCGGCTCGATGCCGACAATGGAACGTCGGCCGAGCCAGACCACGTCGAGCGGTGCGGTGCCGTCGAAGAGCTCCGCCTCCAGGGCGGGCACTCCGGCCCGCGGACGCAGGGTGACGGTCCGCAAGGTACCAGTGACCTTCACGATCTGGCGGTCCGTGCACTCGGAGATGCGCGTGCAGCCCGACGCGTGCGTGTCCTCCTGCAGCTCCTCGGACTCGAGGTCCTCCTGGGAGCTGGCCAGCCGGTCGAGCATGCGGCGGAAGCGGCCGGACGGCTTTGCCGCCCTGCCGGGCTTCTCGAATCGGGGAACAGCGCTCATACCCGAAGGGTACCGGTCTCCTGTGGTAGGGGCGGGCCCGGACAGATTCACCCGGACGAGTGAGGCGCGATCACTCAGGAACGGGCCGTCCGCGCTCGAAGCGGTACCCCATGCCGGGCTCGGTCACGAAGTGTCTGGGGTGCGAGGGGTCAGCCTCCAGCTTGCGGCGCAGCTGGGCCATGTAGACGCGCAGGTAGTTGGTCTCGGTGCCGTACGAGGGGCCCCAGACCTCCTGGAGCAGCTGCTTCTGGCTGACGAGCCGCCCGTCGTTGCGGACGAGGACCTCCAGCAGGTGCCACTCGGTGGGTGTGAGCCGTACGTCGCGGCCCTCGCGGTGGACCTTCTTCGCCGCCAGGTCGACGGTGAAACCCTCGGTCTCGACGATCACCAGGTCGTCCCCGCCGTCCTGGCCGACGGGTTCCGCGCGGCGTACGGCGGCGCGCAGCCGGGCCAGGAGCTCGTCCATGCCGAACGGCTTGGTGACGTAGTCGTCGGCCCCGGCGTCCAGGGCCTCGACCTTCTCGTCGGAGGTGTGACGGGCCGAGAGCACGAGGATCGGCACCCGCGTCCAGCCGCGCAGCCCCCTGATCACCTCGACGCCGTCCATGTCCGGCAGGCCGAGGTCGAGGACGACGACGTCGGGGTGACGCGCCGCCGCGAGCTGCAGGGCGGTCGCCCCGTCGGGTGCCGCGTCCACCTCGTACCTGCGCGCCTTGAGGTTGATCACGAGGGCGCGCACGATCTGCGGCTCGTCGTCGACCACGAGCACCCGGGTCATCGCGGACCTGCCTTTCGGAAGTACGTGTACGGGGTGGGGGTGCGCCCCGGGGATCCCACGGGCTGCGGGGACCTCATGAGCTGATGTGCACGGGCGGTACGGGGCCGGCCCGTACCTGTCCGGGTGCGGCGGTGAGGGTGAGGACCATGGTGAGGCCGCCGCCGGGGGTGTCCTCGGCGTCGAGCGTGCCGCCCATGGACTCCACGAAGCCGCGGGCGACCGCGAGCCCCAGGCCGACGCCGGCGCCGCGCGGAGCGTCGCCGTAGCGCTGGAAGGGCTCGAATATGCGTTCCTTGGCCTCGTCGGGGACTCCGCGCCCGCGGTCGGCCACCCGCAGCTCGACACGTTCCCCCAGGGCGCTGGCGGCGACCATGACGCGTTCCCGGCCCGGGCTGTACTTGACGGCGTTCTCGACGATGTTGGCGACGGCCCTCTCCAGCAGCCCCGGGTCGACGGCCACCATGGGCAGCGTCTCGGGGATGTCCAGGTCGACACTGCCCTCCGGTACGCCGCCGAGCGCCATGGGCACCACCTCGTCGAGGTCGAGCTCGCGGATCAGCGGAGTGACCGTGCCGGTCTGCAGGCGTGACATGTCGAGAAGGTTGCCGACCAGGTGGTCCAGACGGTCGGCCCCGTCCTCGATCGCCGCGAGCAGCTCCGCCTCGTCTGCGTCGGACCAGGCGACGTCGTCGGAGCGCAGGGAGCTCACCGCGGCTTTGATGGCAGCCAACGGGGTGCGCAGGTCGTGACTGACGGCGGCGAGCAGCGCGGTCCTGATCCGGTTGCCCTCGGCGAGCCGTCTGGCCGCCTCGGCCTCCCCCACCAGGCGCTGCCGGTCGAGGACGACGGCGGCCTGCGCGGCGAAGGCGCCGAGGACCCGGCGGTCCTCCGCCGGAAGCACACGGCCGGAGAGCGCCAGCGCCATGTGGTCGCCGACGGGCATGTCCACGTCCGCGTCGTCGGGGCGGGCCACCGGCGCGGGGCCGACGGATCCGGCGCAGGTCCAGGGCTCGACGTCGCTCTGCCGCTCCAGGAGGGCGACGGACTCCATGCCGAAGGTCTCGCGGACCCGGCCCAGCAGGGCGTCCAGGGCCGTCTCGCCCCGCAGGACGCTCCCGGCGAGGGTGGAGAGGATCTCCGACTCGGCACGCAGACGGGCCGCCTGGTGGGTGCGGCGTGCCGCCAGGTCGACCACGGAGGCGACCGCGACCGCCACCGCGAAGAAGATCACGATGGCGACGAAGTTCTCCGGGTCCTGCACGGTCAGGGTGTGGGTGGGCGGCGTGAACCAGTAGTTCAGGAGCATGGAGCCGACGGCTGCCGAGGCCAGGGCTGGTGTCAGCCCGCCGAGGAGGGCGGCGGCGACGGTCAGGAAGAGGAAGAGCAGGACGTCGTTGGCGAGCCCCGGTCCGTTCTCCATGCCGTGCAGGAGCAGGGTCAGGAGGGCCGGCCCGCCGACGCCGGCCAGCCAGCCCGAGATTATCCGGGCGCGGCTGAGCCGTGCCCCGCGGGCGATGGGCAGTCCGCGCCCCTTGGCGACCTCCTCGTGCGTGACGATGTGCACGTCGAGGTCGGGCCCGGACTCGCGGGCGACGGTGGCCCCCACCCCGGGGCCGTAGATGTACTGCCAGGTCTTGCGGCGGCTGGAGCCCAGGACGATCTGGGTGGCGTTGACGCCCCGGGCGAACGCCAGGAGCGCGGAGGGTATGTCGTCGCCGATGACGTGGTGGAAGGTGCCCCCGAGGTCCTCGACGAGGGTGCGCTGGACCGCGAGCTCCTTGGGTGACGCGGAGGTCAGGCCGTCGCTCCGGGCGATGTACACCGCCATGATCTCGCTGCCGGAGCCCTTCGCGGCCATCCGGGAGGCGCGGCGGATGAGCGTGCGCCCCTCGGGTCCGCCGGTCAGTCCGACGACGATGCGCTCGCGGGCCTGCCAGGGCGCGCTGATGTCGTGTTCGCCGCGGTACTGCTGGAGGTACTCGTCGACCCGGTCGGCGACCCACAGGAGCGCCAGCTCGCGCAGGGCGGTGAGGTTGCCGGGGCGGAAGTAGTTGGACAGGGCCGCGTCGACCTTGTCGGACTGGTAGATGTTGCCGTGGGCCATGCGGCGCCTGAGCGACTGGGGCGACATGTCGACGAGCTCGATCTGGTCCGCACGCCGGGCGACCTCGTCGGGGATGGTCTCCTGCTGTCGCACCCCGGTTATCGCCTCCACGACGTCGCCCAGGGACTCCAGGTGCTGGATGTTGACGGTGGAGACCACGTCGATGCCGGCCTTGAGGAGTTCCTCGACGTCCTGCCAGCGCTTGGCGTTGCGGGAGCCGGGCACGTTGGTGTGGGCGAGTTCGTCCACGAGTGCCACGGCGGGTGCCCGCTCCAGGACAGCGTCGACGTCCATCTCCGCGAAGACGGCCGAGCGGTATTCGATGTCGCGGCGGCGGATCTGCTCCAGGCCGTGCAGCAGCACCTCCGTGCGCGGGCGCTCGTGGTGCTCGACGAACGCGACGACGCAGTCCGTGCCCCGCTCCACCCGGCGGTGGGCCTCGGACAGCATCGCGTACGTCTTGCCGACGCCGGGTGCCGCACCCAGGTAGATCCGAAGCTTGCCGCGTGCCATGGCCCCATTGTCTTCTCTGAACCGGCTGCCGCCGATACGGGAGCCGGTGTCGAAGCTACATCGAGAAAATCCGGCATATGGGGTCAGGGCCGGACGCGGGGACCGTCTTGACGGGATTCTGATGCGGCCGCACCCGACGTGGGACCCAGGTCACAGCCCTGCGCCCCCGTCCCGGGCGCCGCTACACGTGCTCGACGATGTGCCCGTCGCTCAGCTCCAGGACCCTGTCGGCGAAGCTCAGCAGCTGGGGGTCGTGGGTGGCGACGAGGACGGTGACGCCCTCGCTGCGCACGACCGCACGCAACAGCTGCATGACCGCCAGGCCCGTCTCCGCGTCGAGCTGCCCGGTGGGCTCGTCCGCGATCAGGAGGGCGGGCCGGTTGGCCAGTGCGCGGGCGATGGCGACGCGCTGCTGCTGGCCGCCGGAGAGCTCCCCTGGGCGCTGCTGGGTGTGGTCGCCGAGACCCACCAGCGAGAGCAGCAGTGCCACTCGTTCCTCGCGCTCGTGCGGATCGGTCCTCCGCAGCCGCATGGGCACACCGACGTTCTCCGCCGCGGTCAGGATCGGGATCAGGCCGAACGACTGGAAGATGAAGCCGATCCGGTCCCTGCGCAGCTCCAGCAGCCCGTCCTCGTCGAGCCCGGAGAGGTCGGTGCCGCCGACGGTGATCCGGCCGCTGTCAGGGGCGTCGAGACCGCCGACGAGATTGAGCAGGGTGGTCTTGCCCGATCCGGAGCGGCCCTTGAGCGCCACCAGCTCACCGCGCGGGACCTCGAAGGAGACCCCCCGCAGGGCGTGAACCGCTGCGGCTCCGGTGCCGTACGAGCGCCGCAGTTCCTCGACACGCACCATGGGTCCGTCGGCCGGGCTCCCGGCCGGAGCCGTGCCGCCCTGTACGTCGGTGCTCCGTGTCATCGCTCTCCCCCGTGCGTACGCGGCCGTGCGTACCGCTCCCTCGGCAGCGGCCAGTATGTGCATGCCACACCCGGTGAGGCAATGGAAAGCCGGTGGGCCGCGCCCCCTCCCCGGGGCGCGGCCCACCGGCCTCGAACGAGCCGGTGCGCGGTCAGCGCACCTCGGTGATCTCGGGCCCGCGCTGGAGCTGGCCCATGCCACCGGAGAACTTCGAGCTCTCCTGGTCCTCCTGCTGCACACCCTCGGGCACCATCTGGGCGTCGTCGGGCAGCTTGAGGACGATGGGGTCACGCGGAGCCATCGGGCCCTCACCGCGGACGACGACGGTGTCCCGGAAGATCGTCTCCAGGAGCCCGGCGGCATCCGGCTGCACCGCGCCCTGGCCGGAGATCACACCGCGCAGGAACCAGCGCGGCCCGTCGACGCCGATGAAGCGCACGAGCTGTACGCCGTTCTTGCCGTCCGGGAGCTGTACGGGGACCTGGGCGCGCAGTTCCCAGCCCAGCGGGCCCTCGACCTCGTCGATGATCCCGCCCTGCTGGGTGATGCCCGAGGCGATCTCCTCGCGCACCTCGCCCCAGATGCCCTCCTTCTTGGGGGCTGCGAAAGCCTGAAGCTGGACCGCGCTGTCGCGCAGCACGACGGTGGCCGCGACGATCGCGTCACCGGCGACCTCCACACGGAGCTCCATGCCCTCGACCCCGGGCACGAAGATGCCGCCCAGGTCCACCCGGCCCTCGCCGGGCTGGGAGACCTCGGAGATGTCCCACGGCCCGTCGGGGCGGGGGGCCGGCGGGAGGTTCGTGCGGCGCGAGCCGTTTTGGGCCTCGGTGCCGTCGAGCTCGTCGGCGACCTGCTCGGCCTCGCGCGCTTCGTCCGCCGTGTCCTCGGCGGAACCACTGTTCTTGCGACGTCCGAACACGTCAACGTCCTTCCCGGTCGGATACGACCGAAGCGTAGCTGTTCCCACCCTGGGTGTTACCGCCCGTGACACCGTCCACCGCGGCGTGGCCGCCGGTGGATCCGAAGCCCCCCTCGGCCCGCGCCGAGCCGGGGAGCTCCGTCACCTCGTGGAAGCGCACCTTCTCGACCTGCTGGACGACCAGTTGGGCAATCCGGTCGAACCGTTCGAACCTCACGGTCTCGCGTGGGTCGAGATTGACCACGATGACCTTGATCTCTCCACGGTACCCGGCATCGACAGTCCCTGGGGCGTTCACGAGAGCCACTCCGCAGCGGGCGGCGAGGCCGGAGCGGGGGTGCACGAAGGCGGCGTACCCGTCGGGCAGGGCGATCGACACCCCGGTGGGGAGCACCGCCCGTTCGCCCGGGGCGAGCTCCGCGGCCTCGGTGGTGACCAGGTCGGCACCGGCGTCACCGGGATGACCGTAGGCGGGGATCGGCACGTCCGGGTCGACCCGGCGGATGAGTACGTCGACGGGGTGGCGCATCAGGGGTTCACCTCGAACGCGCGGGCACGCCGGATCTGGTCCGGGTCGGACATGGCGGCCTGGATCTCCTCCGGCCGTCCGTTGTCGATGAAGTGCTCCACCTTGACCTCGATGAAGAGGGCTTCCGCACGGACCGCGACGGGCCCCTCGGGGCCCTCGGTACGCCCTGTGGCACGGCAGTAGATCTTCCTGCCGTGGACCGCGGTGACCTCGGCCTCCAGGAAGAGCACGGTGTCGACCGGGACCGGCAGGACGTAGTCGGTCTCCAGCCGTCCGGTCACCGCGATGACCCGCAGCAGCCAGCTGAGCGCGCCGAGCGTCTCGTCCATCGCCGTGGCCAGGACACCGCCGTGCGCGAGTCCCGGAGCTCCCTGGTGGGCGGGCTTCACGGTGAACTCGGCGGTGACGTTCACGCCCTCTCCGGCGGTCGCCCGGAGATGCAGTCCGTGCGGCTGCCCGCCACCACAGCCGAAACACTGTTCGTAGTGGGAGCCGAGAAGCTCCCCGGGCGCGGGGGCGTCAGGATGGCGGACAGGCTTCACCGCGTCGGCCGGAGGTGTCAGACGTGCAGATGTTCCACTCACAGCCGCAGACCTTACCCGCGCGGCCGACCGAGGGTCGCGCCGTGCCAAGCTTGCTTCCATGCAGCCTTCCGCACCGCCCTTCGACGAACGTCTCGCAGCGCCCCGCTCGTGGTGGCTCATCGCCTTCGGGATCGGCGTCGCGTGCGCGCTGATGTTCCTGCCGCTCGGCGCCCTGCCCATGCTCGGCGGCCTGGTGGCCGGCACGGCCGCGGCGTGTGTGGCCGTCAGCTCGTACGGCTCCGCCCGCATCCGTGTCGTCGCCGGCGCCCTGGTCGCGGGGGATGCCCGTATCCCCCTGGAGGCGCTCGGTGACGCCGAGGTGCTGGACGGGGAGGAGGCGCGCGCCTGGCGCTCGTACAAGGCGGACCCGCGCGCGTTCATGCTGCTGCGCAGCTACATCCCGACCGCGGTGCGGGTGAAGGTCACGGACCCGCAGGACCCGACGCCCTACGTCTATCTGTCGACCCGCGAGCCGCAGGCTCTGGTGGCGGCCCTCGCACCTGTGGCCGCCTGACACGACCGGGGTCAGCGGCCGGGGCCGTCCAGCCCTCCGGGGAGTTCCTCGGGGGGCTTCGCGGGCTGTTCCAGCGGAGGGAGTTCCGGAAGGCGGTCCCAGGGGATCTGCTGGCGCCGCAGGTCGTTCCTGACCCGGTCGGCGAGCTTTCTGGTGTCCCGCCTGTTCATCATCGCGCCGACGGCCGCGCCGATCATGAAGGGGATGAGGTTGGGCAGGTCGCGCACGGTGCGCTTCATGATCTGCTGGCGCAGTTCGCGCTTCATCTGTCCGCCCAGCGCCGCGTTGAGCGTGGTGGGACGGGAGACGTCGATGCCGCGCTCCTCCGTCCAGGACGTCAGATACGCGGTGCTGCGCTGGCCGAGGTTGCCCTGGGGGCGTTGGCCGTAGACCTCGTGGAGTTCGGCGACGAGCTTCAGCTCGACGGTGGCCACTCCGGTGATCTCGGCCGCCAGCTCGGCGAGCATGGCCGGTGGGACAGGCATCATCGCCGCGGCACCGATGCCCGCGCCGACGGTCGCCGTGGCGTTGCAGGCGCCCGCGACGAGCTTGTCGGCCAGCTCTTCGGGGCCGAGCCCGGGGAACTGCCTGCGCAGGGTGGCCAGGTCCCGCACCGGGACGCGGGGAGCGATGTCGATGATCCGGTCGGCCACCATGCCCACGGCGGCCACGGCGCTCTCCCTGCTCCTGGCGACGCCTCGTCTCAGGGTGTGCAGGCGTCCGGAGCCTTTCGGGGAGCCTTCCTGCCCGGGTGGCCGGTCGGCCTCCCGTACCGCTTCGAGCGAGGCCGTCAGGCCCCGCTCGTCGTCAGGTGTGCTGCCGGGAGAGGCGGGCAGGGCGGCCTGGTGCTCGGCTGTGGGGCTTTCGCCCTTCGCCGGGCCCGCGCCGCCCTGATGTGCCTCCGACGACTTCGTGCGCCGCAAGCGCCGCTTCCGGAACGGTGTGTCGCCTGCCACGGCCGGCCTGCCTCAGTCGCAGTCGCGGCAGATGGGCTGGCCGTTCTTCTCGCGCGCCAGCTGGCTGCGGTGGTGCACCAGGAAGCAGCTCATGCAGGTGAACTCGTCGGCCTGCTTGGGCAGGACCCGCACGGCGAGCTCTTCGTTGGACAGGTCCGCGCCGGGCAGCTCAAGTCCCTCTGCCGCGTCGAACTCGTCCACGTCGACGGCGGATGCCGTCTTGTCGCTCCGACGAGCCTTGAGCTCCTCGAGGCTGTCCTGATCGACGTCGTCGTCGGTCTTGCGTGGGGTGTCGTAATCCGTTGCCATGTCGCTCTCCCCCTCATGGGTGTCTGCGGTGTCTCAGCGCACGTAACGCGTGAGAGGCCGGACTTGTGCCCGACCTGAGGCGGAGATTTTGCCTCACATCAAGGTCTGTTACTCAATCGACACCCAACCGGATCTCTCGCGAGCGATCAGCTTGGGTGGCGATGGGGACCGTACACGGTCCCATTACTGCAGTTCACGGGCGCCACCCCGTGTACTTCCCGTGATATCGCCCCCCGAAAACCCGGACGTTTCCCGGCTTTCGTACAGAGATGCGCTCACGGAGAGTAGAGGGGCCAAAAACCGCTTCTGTGATCGATCACACAGGGACAGAACGGAAACAGGGTTCCAAAATTCCGCCCAAAGCGAACAGAGCGATCCAATGCGACCTCACGACGTGAAGCCTCTCAGACCGGAAGGGTGACGCGCATCACGAGACCACCACCCTCACGAGGCTCCGCGATGATACGGCCTCCGTGCGCCCGCGCGACGGATCGCGCGATCGACAGGCCGAGCCCCACGCCCTTGTCGCTGCCGGTACGCTCCGTCCGCAGCCTCCTGAACGGCTCGAAGAGGTTGTCGATCTCGTACGCCGGCACCACGGGGCCGGTGTTGGACACCACCAGGAGCGCCTGCCCGTGCTGGAGCTCGGTGGTGACCTCGACCCAGCCGTCCTCCGCCACGTTGTAGCGCACGGCGTTCTGTACGAGGTTGAGCGCGATGCGCTCCAGGAGCACTCCGTTGCCCTGGACGACCGCGGAAGCGCGCTCCCCGAGGATCTGCACGCCCTTGTCCGCCGCCTCCGACCTGGCCTGGTCGATGGCGCGGTCCGCGACCTCGGCGAGATCGACGGGTTTCCGCTCCACGATCTGGTTGTCGCTGCGGGCGAGCAGGAGCAGGCCCTCCACGAGCTGCTCGCTGCGCTCGTTCGTCGCCAGGAGCGTCTTGCCCAGCTGCTGGAGCTCCGGCGGGGCCCCGGGGTCGGAGAGATGCACCTCCAGCAGGGTGCGGTTGATCGCCAGGGGCGTGCGCAGTTCGTGCGAGGCGTTGCCCACGAACCGCTGCTGGGCCGTGAAGGCCCGCTCCAGCCGGTCCAGCATCTCGTCGAAGGTGTCCGCGAGCTCCTTGAGCTCGTCGTCCGGCCCGTCCAGCTCGATCCGCCGGGTCAGGTCGGTCCCGGCCACCCTGCGGGCGGTGCGGGTGATCCTGCCCAGGGGCGAGAGCACACGTCCGGCCATGGCGTAGCCGAAGGCGAAGGCGATGATGCTGAGGCCCACGAGGGCCAGGAGCGCCCTGTTCAGAAGGCTGTCGAGGGCGTGCTGCCGCTGCGCCGCGGTGCAGTCCTTGATCATCTCGTTGAGCTGGGTGTTGTTCAGCGCCGAGGACAGCTGAGGGCACATGTCGCTGGAGATCTGCACGCTCGTGCCCTTGACCTGGAACTCCAGCCCGCCCGCGTCGTGCAGCGCCTGCGCGGCCAGCATGTAGATGATCGACAGCAGCAGGATGCCCGCGATCAGGAACATGCCGCCGTACAGCAGCGTGAGCCGTATCCGGATGGTCGGGCGCAGCCAGGGGTACGGGGACTCCTGCGCCTTGGGTTCCCAGGTCGGTTTCGGTGGTGCCTTCATGGGCGCCGGGGAGGCTGCCATCCCGCCCTCAGATCCGGTATCCGGAGCCGGGGACGGTGACGATGACGGGCGGCTCACCGAGCTTGCGGCGCAGGGTCATGACGGTCACCCGCACCACGTTGGTGAAGGGGTCGGTGTTCTCGTCCCAGGCCTTCTCCAGCAGTTGCTCGGCCGAGACGACCGCGCCCTCGCTGCGCATCAGGACCTCCAGGACCGCGAACTCCTTCGGGGCGAGCTGGATCTCCTGCTCGTCCCGGAAGACCTCGCGGCGGTTGGGGTCGAGCTTGATGCCGGCCCGTTCCAGCACGGGGGGCAGCGCGACCGTGGTGCGGCGCCCCAGGGCGCGTACCCGTGCGGTCAGCTCGCTGAAGGCGAAGGGCTTGGGCAGGTAGTCGTCCGCGCCGAGCTCCAGTCCCTCGACCCGGTCGCTGACGTCGCCGGACGCGGTGAGCATGAGCACCCGTGTGGGCATGCCCAGCTCGACGATCCGGCGGCAGACGTCGTCGCCGTGGACCAGCGGCAGGTCCCGGTCCAGCACGACGACGTCGTAGTCGTTGACCCCGACCCGTTCGAGGGCCGCCGCCCCGTCGTAGACGACGTCGACGGCCATGGCCTCCCGGCGCAGCCCGGTGGCCACCGCATCGGCGAGCAGCTGCTCGTCCTCGACGACGAGTACGCGCACGGCGCAGTCCTTCCCTAGATCCCGAAAAAACGGCGAGCGGCCCTCGATACGGCCGCTCGCTGCACGTCAGCGGCACCGACTGTGCGCGTCCATCCTGCCCGTAACGCGCATAAACCGGCGGTAAGACGGCGCGGGCCGGGCTGCCGCTCCTGGGAATTGATCGGATTTCCGGGCCAGTTGAGGTTTCTCAGAGGTTCACGGCGGGGAGGACGCTCTCACACCCGCGATCACGCCATGTATGTGGCGTACCACAGCCCGTCCTGCATCCAGAGGGACTGCGTGATCACCCGCACCCCGGCCACCGTGCCGGGGGACCACCGGGCACACCCCCGTGCCACCGACCCACGACGAGGGGGCGCTTCATGGACGCTTTCACCGCAGGTCTGCTGCAACGAATCAAGACCACCGAGTCCGACCTCACGAGGGCTCGCGAGACGGGCGACGACTTCCTCGCGGACGTCGAGCAGGGAGAGCTCGACGACCTGCACCGCCTCGCCGCCGAGCACGGCGTGGAAATCGGCGCCACAAGCGTCTGAGCCGCTACGAGAGGGCCCCGGGAGCCGTCATGGCTGTCCGGGGCCCTCTTCGTGTGCCGACGGGGCCCCTGGGTGCCTCGACAGGCTCAGGAAGCCGTTCGGTCAGTCGTGCCAGGCTCCCAGTTCCTCGAGGAGCGCCTGCAGCGGCTCGAAGACGCCCGGGGTCGCCGCGACGGTGAGGTCGCCGTCCGCGGGAAGGCCGGGCCGGCCTCCGGTGAGCGCGCCGGCCTCCCGGGCGATCAGGTCGCCGGCCGCCACGTCCCAGGGGTGGAGCCCGCGCTCGTAGTAGCCGTCGAGGCGGCCCGCCGCGACGTCGCAGAGCTCGATGGCCGCGGATCCGCCGCGCCGGATGTCCCGCAGCCTGGGAATCAGCTGCTGGGCGACGGCGGCCTGGTGGGTGCGGACCTTCGTGACGTAGTTGAAGCCGGTCGACACGAGGGCCTGGTCGAGGGGGGCCGTGGGGCGGCAGCGCAGTGCCTCCCCGTTCGCGTGGGCTCCGCGGCCCAGGACCGCGTGGAACGTCTCACGGCGCATGGGCGCCTCGACCACACCGACGACCCGTTCGCCGTCGCGCTCCGCGGCGATCGAGACGGACCAGGTCGGCAGCCCGTAGAGGTAGTTCACCGTGCCGTCGAGCGGGTCGATGACCCACCTGATCCCGCTGCTGCCCTCGGCGCTGGCGCCCTCCTCGCCGAGGAAGCCGTCGGCGGGGCGGTGCTCGGAGAGGTAGCCGGTGATCAGCTTCTCCGCCCGGATGTCCATCTCGGTGACGACGTCGATGGGGCTGGACTTCGTCGCGGCCACCCCGAGATCGGCGGGGCGGCCGTCACGCAGCAGCGCACCGGCCCTGCGGGCAGCCTCCAGGGCGAGGTCGAGCAGTTCGGACAGGAGGGGGTCGGTCACAGCGCTCCAGAGGTGGTGTCCCGGGACGGGCTTGTCCGCGCCCGGGCGGCGGGTGGGCGGGCGGCTAGAACGGGCTGTCGGCGCCGGCGGCCGCCGGCTTGAGGGTCCTGGCAGGGCAGCAGCCGACCGGACAGAGGTCGTGCGAGGGGCCCAGCGTGCCCAGGACGCACGGCGTGACGGGACGGCCCTGTTCGGCGGCGGCGCGCTCCAGGACGAGTTCGCGGACGGCAGCGGCGAACCGGGGGTCCGCCCCCACCGTCGCGGACCGCCGCACCGGGAGGCCGATCTCCGCGGCCTTCGCGGTGGCCTCCGTGTCGAGGTCGTACAACACCTCCATGTGGTCCGAGACGAAGCCGATGGGGGCCATGACGACCGCCGGGACACCGTCGCCGTGGAGTGCCTCCAGGTGGTCGCAGATGTCCGGCTCCAGCCACGGGATGTGCGGGGCTCCGCTGCGCGACTGGTAGACGAGCTGCCAGGGGTGGTCGATGCCGGTCTCCTCACGCACCGCCTCGGTGATCAGCCGGGCGACGTCCAGGTGCTCCGCCACGTAGGAGCCGCCGTCGCCGTGCGTCCCGGCCGGTCCGGAGGTGTCGGCTGCGGCGGTCGGGATGGAGTGCGTGGTGAACGCGATGTGCGCCCCCGCTCGGACGTCCTCGGGGAGGTCGGCCAGCGACGCGAGGACGCCGTCCACCATGGGGCGTACGAAGCCCGGGTGGTTGAAGTAGTGCCGCAGCTTGTCCACCCGGGGCACCGGGAGTCCCTCCGCCTCCAGCGCGGACAGCGACTCCGCGAGGTTCTCGCGGTACTGGCGGCAGCCGGAGTACGAGGCGTAGGCGCTGGTGGCGAGCACGGCGATCCGGCGGTGCCCGTCAGTGATCATCTCGCGGAGGGTGTCGGTGAGGTACGGGGCCCAGTTGCGGTTGCCCCAGTACACCGGCAGTTCGAGGCCGTGGTCCGCGAAGTCCTTGTGCAGCGCGTCCAGGAGCGCCCGGTTCTGCGCGTTGATCGGGCTCACGCCGCCGAAGAGGAAGTAGTGCTTGCCGACCTCTCTGAGCCGTTCTTCGGGGATGCCACGGCCTCGCGTCACGTTCGCGAGGAACGGGACGACGTCGTCCGGGCCTTCGGGACCGCCGAAGGACAGCAGGAGAAGAGCGTCGTAGGGAGCGGGATCACGCAGATCGGACATGTACCCGATCCTGCCACCCGCCTCCGACAGCGCGGCACCCGCCGTCGGCCGGCGTCCGGCCTCACCGGCCACCCGTAAGCTGTGTCAGCCCTCTGCACACCTGACAGGCTTCATCGGAGCTACACCTTGCCCAGCCCCTATCGCGCCATCTTCGCCGCACCCGGAACCCTGGCCTTCTCGACGGCCGGACTCCTCGGCCGGATGCCGCTCTCCATGATGGGGATCGGTGTGGTGACGATGGTCTCCCAGCTCACCGGCCGTTACGGGCTGGCGGGCGCGCTCTCCGCGACGCTCGCGATGGCGGCGGCGGTCATGGGACCGCAGGTGTCCCGGCTGGTCGACCGCTACGGGCAGCGCCGCGTCCTGCGCCCGGTCACGCTGTTCGCCGCCGCCTCGGTCGCCGGGCTGCTGGTCTGCGCCCAGCAGCGGCTCCCGGACTGGACGCTGTTCGTCTTCGCCGCGGGCGCCGGGTGCGTCCCGAGCGTGGGGTCGATGGTCAGGGCCCGCTGGGCCGAGATCTACCGGGGGTCCGGGCGGCAGCTGCACACCGCGTACTCCTGGGAGTCGATCGTCGACGAGGTGTGCTTCATCTTCGGCCCCATCGTCTCCATCGGTCTGTCCACCGCGTGGTTCCCGGAGGCGGGGCCACTGCTGGCCGGCGGGTTCCTGGTGGTGGGCGTCTTCTGGCTGACGGCGCAGCGCGCCACCGAACCCAGGCCGCACCCGAAGGAGCACCACACCGGCGGCTCGGCGCTCCGGTCGTCGGGGCTCCAGGTGCTGGTCCTCACGTTCGTCGCCACCGGGGCGATCTTCGGCGCGGTGGACGTGGTGACTGTGGCTTTCGCAGAGGAGCGCGGTCACAAGGCGGCGGCCAGCCTCGTCCTCGCGGTCTACGCCCTGGGCTCATGTCTCGCCGGAGCAGTCTTCGGCCTGCTCCACCTCAAGGGGAAGCCGTCCACCAGGTGGCTGGTGGGGGTGTGCGCGATGGCCGTGAGTATGATCCCCCTCCAACTGGCCGGGAGCCTGCCGTTCCTGGCCGTGGCGCTCTTTGTCGCGGGCCTCGCCATCGCACCGACGATGGTCACCACCATGGCCCTCGTCGAACAGCACGTACCGCGTACCCAGCTGACCGAGGGCATGACCTGGACCAGTACCGGACTCGCCGTCGGAGTGGCGCTCGGCTCGTCCGCCGCCGGCTGGGTGGTCGACGCCTCCGGGGCCGAGGCGGGGTACGCGGTGCCCGCCGTGGCGGGAGCGCTCGCGGCCGCGGTGGCGCTCCTGGGGTATCGCCGGCTGGCGGAGCCGGCGCCTACGGGAGGGCGCGGGGAAGATGACCGACACCTACGCACGGACGGCGAACACGTGGCGTAACTGGGCGGGCAACGTCACCGCCCGGCCCGCACGCGTGGAGTCCCCCGCGTCCGTCGACGAGCTCGCCGACGTGCTCCGCAGGGCGTCCGAGGACGGGCTCACGGTCAAGCCCGTCGGAACCGGACACTCCTTCACCGCGGCCGCGGCCACCGACGGGGTCCTCGTGCGCCCGGACCTGCTCACCGGCATCCGCGCCGTCGACCGCGAGGCGATGACCGTGACGGTGGAGGCCGGGACCCCGCTGAAGCGTCTGAACACCGCGCTCGCCCGTGAGGGGCTCTCCCTCACCAACATGGGCGACATCATGGAGCAGACGGTCGCCGGGGCTACGTCCACGGGCACCCACGGCACCGGCCGGGACTCGGCGTCGATATCCGCGCAGATCCGGGCGCTCGAGCTGGTCACCGCCGACGGCACGGTCCTGCGCTGCTCGGCCGACGAGCACCCGGAGGTCTTCGCGGCGGCCCGCGTCGGGCTCGGCGCGCTGGGCGTGGTGACCGCGGTGACGCTCGCCGTGGAACCGGTCTTCCTTCTGACCGCCCGCGAGGAGCCGATGACCTTCGACCGGGTCACATCCGATTTTGATCAGCTGGTCACGGAGAACGAGCACTTCGAGTTCTACTGGTTCCCGCACACCGGCAACTGCAACACCAAGCGCAACAACCGCAGCGCCGGCCCCGCCGCTCCGCCCGGGCGGGTCAGCGGCTGGATCGAGGACGAGCTCCTCTCCAACGGGATCTTCCAGGTCGCCTGCGCGGTCGGCCGGGCCGTCCCCGCCGCCATTCCGTCCATGGCCAGGATCTCCAGCCGCGCCCTGTCGGCCCGTACGTACACCGACATCCCGTACAAGGTCTTCACCAGCCCCAGGCGGGTGCGCTTCGTCGAGATGGAGTACGCCGTGCCGCGCGAGGCGGCGGTCGACGCCCTGCGCGAGCTCAGGGCCATGGTCGAACGGTCACCGCTGCGCATCAGCTTCCCCGTGGAGGTCCGCACGGCGCCGGCGGACGACATGGCGCTCTCCACCGCCTCGGGCCGGGACAGCGCCTACATCGCGGTGCACATGTACCGGGGCACGCCGCACCAGGCGTACTTCACGGCCGTCGAGCGGATCATGACCGGCTACGACGGGCGCCCGCACTGGGGCAAGATCCACACCAGGGACTCCGGCTATCTGGCCGGCGCCTATCCCCGGTTCGGCGAGTTCACCGCCGTACGCGACCGGCTCGACCCGGACCGGCTCTTCGCCAACGACTACCTGCGGCGCGTGCTCGGGGAGTGAGTGCCCGCGGGCGGGCCGGACCCGATCACCGGTCCGTGTCCGCCCCGGCCCCGCCCTGCTGGTCCGGGACCTCGTCGGCGCCGGTCGGATCCGGCGACGCAGGAGTGGTGCCGTCCGCCCCCGGCGTGGTCGGGGTGACGGTCGCAGGCGCCGAGGCGCCGCCGGACGCCGAGGGCGTGGGGGCGGGTTCGTCGGCCGAGCCGTCGCCGGAGGGCTCGGGCTGCGCGCTCCCGCCCCGGTCCGCGTCGGTGCCGGGCGTCGTCGTGCTCCCGCTGTCAGGCACGGACCCGTCGTCCTCCTGGTCCGAGCCGTCCTCCCGGTCCGCACCTCCCGAGGTCGAGGGCGACGGTGAGGTCGACCCGCCATGACCCCCGCCGACGACGGAGCTGATGGTCGTCCGCCCGTCGCCCCCCAGGTCGTGGCCGGAGACCATTTCGTACACGGTGATGCCGGCCATCGACAGGACGAAGACCCCGGTCGCCGCG
Organism: Streptomyces sp. Alt3; assembly: GCF_030719215.1. NCBI lineage: Bacteria > Bacillati > Actinomycetota > Actinomycetes > Kitasatosporales > Streptomycetaceae > Streptomyces > Streptomyces glycanivorans. The sequence goes on from NZ_CP120983.1 coordinate 2,115,694, forward strand.
AGGGCCGACCGCTTCCAGCCGCGGACGCGGGTGCCGTGAGTACGGGCGTCGGACCAGGTGTCGTCCGTGGAGGCGTCGGAGCCGGGAGCCCCCTCACCGGGAGTCGGGGCTGCCGTGGGTCCCTCGCCGGGAGCCGGCCCGCCCGGCCGGAACTGCCGCAGGACCGTCGTGCGGTCCGCGCCCGCGTCGCCGCTCCGCTCCACCGTGCGCAGCACCGTCGTACGGTCCGTTTCCGCGGGCACGGACCGCCCCACGGCTCCCAGCAATCGCGTGGCGTCGTCCTCGGGGCGCCGTGACGCGGGAGACCTCTCCTTGGTGTGCACGGTCACCTGACGGCCCGCCGGGTGCTTCACCTGGACGGTGACCTCGCGGATCTGCTCCCCCGTACGACGGAAGAAGTGCTGGAAGACCGAACCTCCGCAGGTGGCCACCACACTCATCACGCCCGCGCCGGCGATCGTCCCGTACACACCGAGCTGCGAGGCCATCACCGCCGCCGCCACCGCCGCGACGGCACTGCCCGCGACCTGGGGCAGGCTCAGATCTATGCGCCTTTCCTTGCGTTCCGCATCACTCTGCGGCTTCTGCACCATGATCTGTCCCTGCTCGACAACTAGCCCACCTTGCACCAGGAAGGGACATTTGAGCGAATCAGATAGTTCCGATTCTGGAGATTTTGTGAAGCAGCACACGCATCGGGGGCATACCGCGAACAACGGGGTAACCCAACTCCCGTGCGCGGTGAGAACTTCGGCGGCGCGCCGGTCCACCCAGGTGGCCCGAATGGAGTACTGTGACGAGCCCTGGGGCCGGACTCCCGCACGGGTGTCCCGGACCTACGGGAGGGGGCCGAAGGAAGCCCCCGAACCGGCGGCGCCGCGGCATCGCACGGGCGCCTGCTACATGGAGCAACCAAACGGTCGCTCCGCGTCGTAACCAGGTGACCGTGCCATCGTGGCGTTCCAGGGCCAAGGCCCGACACGCCGGGTAACTTGGCAAGGTTGTGGCAGGCTGAACCCGGGCAGGTCACACTCGACTAGCGGAAGCAGCGACGCACGTGACGTCGGCAGGCACCACCCGGGAGGTTCCCATGCCCGAACTGCGTGTCGTGGCCGTCTCGAACGACGGCACACGACTGGTGCTCAAGGCTGCGGACAGCACGGAGTACACGCTTCCGATCGACGAACGGCTGCGTGCCGCCGTGCGCAACGACCGCGCCCGGCTCGGCCAGATCGAGATCGAGGTGGAGAGCCATCTCCGCCCCCGCGACATCCAGGCGCGTATACGTGCCGGCGCCTCCGCCGAGGAGGTCGCCCAGTTCGCGGGTATCCCGGTGGACCGGGTGCGGCGCTTCGAGGGCCCGGTGCTCGCGGAGCGCGCGTTCATGGCCGAGCGTGCCCGGAAGACTCCTGTGCGTCGTCCCGGCGAGAACACCGGACCCCAGCTCGGCGAGGCCGTGCAGGAGCGTCTGCTGCTGCGCGGAGCCGACAGGGAGACCGTCCAGTGGGACTCCTGGCGCCGTGACGACGGCACCTGGGAGGTCCTCCTGGTCTACCGCGTCGCGGGCGAACCGCACTCCGCGAGCTGGACGTACGACCCGCCGCGGCGCCTGGTCCAGGCCGTTGACGAGGAGGCGCGCTCGCTGATCGGCGAGTCCGACGACGTCGCGGCCCCGGAGCCGAGCTTCCCGTTCGTGCCCCGGATCGCACGGCTGCCGCGGGACCGGCCGCTGGACCGTTCCCTGGACCGTCAGATCGAGCGTCCAGCACCCCCGGAGCCGGAGGAGCGCGTGAGCGGCGTGTCCGCCGGTGAGCGCGACTCGCTGACCAGCCTGCTGGAGGCAGTGCCGAGCTTCCGCGGCGACATGGTCGTACCGGAGCGGCCGTCGCAGCCGGAGCCTCCCGCGCTCGAGCCCGCGCCGCAGCAGGAGCCGGAGGCGGACGAGCCCCCGGCCGCGGCGGCCGGTGCGGGTTCCGCGTACGCCGATGTGCTGATGCCTCGTGCCGTGGCGGGCCACCGCGACCGGCTGACGGGGACGACGGACCGCCAGGCCGAGGCCGACGGTGTACGGCCGGGCCGCCGGGCGGCGGTTCCGAGCTGGGACGAGATCGTCTTCGGCACACGCCGGAAGAAGCAGGACTGAGCGCCGGTCCGGCGACCGCACCACGAGGAGGGCCCGTACGCAGTGGCGTACGGGCCCTCGCTCCGTTCAGGCGCCGACGGGGTCAGACCGGCTCCGGGCCCGTGGCGACGGGGCGGGACTCGTCGGAGGACCACTCCGACCAGGACCCGGCGTAGAGGGCGGCCCGGTGTCCCGCGAGCTCCAGCGCCAGCACCTCGTGGGCACCGGAGACGCCGGAGCCGCAGTAGACACCGACCTCGGTGGTGCCGTCGGCGCCCAGGTCCGAGAACCGGGCGGCGAGTGAGCCTGCGGGCAGGAATCGCCCGTCCTCGTCGACGTTCTGTGTGGTCGGGGCGGACACCGCGCCCGGGATGTGGCCGCCGACACGGTCGATGGGCTCCACGTCCCCGCGGTAGCGCTCCGCGGCCCGGGCGTCGAGCAGCAGTCCGGAGCGGGCGAGCTCCGCGGCGCCGTCCGCGTCCAGGAGGCCGACCGCACCCGGCTGCGGCCGGAAGTCGCCCTCCTCGGGCTTGGGGATGCCGGTGGAGAGCTCACCGGTCCATGTCGCGAGACCGCCGTCCAGCACACGGACGTCGAGGTGCCCGGTCCAGCGCAGCAGCCACCACGCACGGGCGGCCGCCCAGCCCTGACCGCCGTCGTAGACGACCACGGGGCTCCTGCGGCCGACCCCGGCCCGCCGCATGACGGCCCCGAACACCTCCGGGTCCGGCAGGGGGTGCCGGCCGCCGGTACCGGCCGGGCCCGCGAGTTCGGAGTCGAGATCGACGAACACCGCGCCCGGGATGTGGCCGGCCTCGTAGTCGGCGCGGCCGTTCGGCCCACCGAGCTGCCAGCGGACGTCCAGGAGCACCGGAGGCCTGGGCCCCGCCGACTCGCTCATGTATTCGGATTCGGTGATGATGGGCTTCATGGGTGCCATCTTCGCCCAGGGGCCGTCCGAGATCAGCCACACCGAATAGGATGTACCGCGCCAAATCGGTCCCCGGCGTGAGCGGAAGCCGGAAAACGCGGCGCGGCCGGGGTGCCTCCGGGCCTCAGTGGTGCGAGCATCTGCACGGAGCGTACGCACCCGTATCCGTACCGCTGGACGCCGTGCAGGCCCCGTCCCCCCGTACGGCGACCCCGATGGTACGAGGAGAGAGAAGAAGATGACCGAGGCTGCCACCCGGCGCACGCCCGGAGCACCGTGCTGGGTGAGTCTGATCGTGCACGGCCTGTCCGCGACACAGGAGTTCTACAGCAGGCTGTTCGGCTGGGAGTTCCAGCCCGGACCCGAACAGCTGGGGCCGTACGTCCGGGCGCTGCTCGACGGCAAGGAGGTCGCGGGCATCGGACAGCTCCCACCCGACCGGCACCTCCCGATCGCCTGGACGACCTACCTCGCCACCGAGGACGCGGACGTCACCGCGGAGGCGATCCGCTCCTGCGGCGGGACGGTGGCCGTCGGTCCCCTCGACGCCGGGGAGGCCGGGCGTCTGCTGCTCGCGTCCGACCCGAGCGGCGCCGTCTTCGGTGCCTGGCAGGCCGCGGAGCACCTCGGCACGGCCCTCGCGGGAACACCGGGCACCCCGGTCTGGAACGAACTGGTGACCCGGGAGACGGCGTCGGTCGCCAAGTTCTACCAGGCCGTGTTCGGGTTCGAGACCGAGGCGGTCGTATCGGCCGACTTCGACTACCAGACACTCCACCTCCAGGGCCGCCCGGTGGCCGCCCTGCACGGTGTGGGACACGGCCTGCCACGCGACCGGGGCCCGCACTGGATGACCTACTTCCAGGTCGCCGACACGGACGAGGCGGCGGCGCGGGTGGTGGAGCTCGGCGGGCACGTCCTGCAGCCGCCGCGGGAGGCCTCCAGCGGCCGGCTGGCCACGGTGGCGGACCCGGAGGGCGCCGTCTTCACGATCGTCCGGCCGCCGGGGAGTTGAGCGGACCCCGGACTGCGGCACGGGGGCGGGGCGGGGCGGGCCGGGGATCGGGCGCCACGGGCACTCCGCCGGTCAACTCGGTCGGCACACCCCGTGGTTGGCCCGCTCGCCCACTCCGCCCACCGGTACGGACATCGGGACGGCCGGCACTTGGCCGGTACGGGCACCGAGACGTCCGGCACCCGGCCTTCGGAAAGCCGCCGAGGCACGGAGCGTCTCCGGGGTCCGGAATCAAAGGTGTTGTAGCCGGTGACGGGCACCCACGATCATGTGCATGTCGCCTGCTGGTCCGCGGTTCGACGTCGCTCCGGTCCTCCTGGCCCGGTCGACCGGGCCTGATCACCTTGGATCACCGCATCACCCGGGAGGAACGCAGCATGAGTTTCGGGGGACCCAGCCCGCAGCCACCGTCCCGGCCACCTGACCGGGGCCACCCGCAGCCACCGTCCCGGCCTCCCCGGAGCCCCGTGCCTCCGCCACCCGCGCACGCCCCTCGGCCCCAAGTCCCCCCTCCGCCGCCCCGGCCCTACGTTCCGCCGCAGTGGACCGGGCCTCGGCCCCAGGGACCCCACCCGTACGTGCCCCCGCGTGCGCCCGCCTCGCTGTGGAGCCGACTGCGCGAGGACGAATGGCCCACCCTCGCAGAGATGTTGAGGGGCGGACGGCCGACCGTCCACGGCTGGGTGTGGGCAGTGCTGGCCTTTCCCTGCACCTGGGGGCTGACGCTGCCTCTGCTGGTGCTCTACCCCCTGGCCCGCTCCGCCCGGATCAGGGCACGTCGCCTCTTCCCCGCGTCGGGGTACCGTCACCATGAAGATCCCGAAGTGGCCCGCGCGCAGAGGGCGCGGGCCTGGATCGCTGTCGTCGTGTCGGTCCTCGTTCTCGTCGTGTACGGCGAGGCCGAGGATCTCGGTCAGGCGCAGGAGCAGTACTTCATGAGGTTGGCCGTCACCCCGTGGCTGCTGCTCGTGAGCGGTCCCGTGGTGGTCGCGCTGGTCCACCGCATGGCCTCGCCGCAGGCGCGGGAGCGTATGCGGCTTCCGCTGCGCACAGCGAGGCGGTCCGCTCTGTGGTATCTCGGAGCACTCGCGGTGTCACCGCTCGCCACCGTGCTGGTGATCGCCACCGCACCGGTGGTCCCCGAGGACCTCGCCATGCTGTTCGCACCCGTCACGTTCCTGTCGTTCCTGCTGACGACGTGGGTGATGCTCTTCATGCTGTTCTCCACCGGACGCGCCGTGCGAAGCGGCTTCAACAGCGCGCAGGTGCACGCGGCGCTACCCGCCCTGCTCACCGGGGTGGTGGTCTGGGAGTTCGCGATCGTGGGCCTCTGTACCGGAGGACTGCCGCCCGGTCCGCCACCGGTACAGGTATGCGTGTTCCTCGCCGGGCCGCTCTCGGTGACGGCTCTGGCCTGGTGGGAGATCGACCGCCTCCGCACCCGCCGGGGCGTGTCCCTGCGCGACTGAGGGTGTGCGAGGTCACGTCCTCGCCCCCGGTCACCTCGCACGGTCGACGACAGGTTCCCCGGCCGGCTCGCGGTCAGCCGTGGTTGACCGGCAGCACGTCCGGGGACAGCGCGCCCGCGTGGGACGCGGCGCTCGTCATGTGGCGGCGGTGGTGGCGGCGGCAGAGGACCTCGTAGCCGATGTCCGCGGCCGGGCGGTCCACGTCACCGACGACGACCTGCTCCCCCTCGACCACCATGACCCCGCCCACCGTCCGGGCGTTGTGCGTGGCGCGGGCACCGCACCAGCACATCGCCTCGACCTGGAGCGTCTCCAGACGGTCCGCCAGTTCGATCAGACGCTGCGAGCCGGGGAAGAGCTTGGTGCGGAAGTCGGTGGTGATGCCGAAGGCGAACACGTCCAGACCGAGCTCGTCGACCACACGGGCCAGCTGGTCGATCTGCTCGGGGGCGAGGAACTGGGCCTCGTCCACGATCACGTGGTCGACCTTGTCACCGCGGGACATCCGGCTCACGAGGTAGCCGTAGAGATCCATCCCCGGGGCGGCCTCGACAGCTTCCGTCACCAGACCCAGCCGGGAGGACAGCTTCCCCTCCCCCGCCCGGTCGTCCCGGGTGAAGATCACGCCCTGCAGACCGCGTGCCGACCGGTTGTGGGCGATCTGGAGAGCCAGCGTGCTCTTTCCGCAATCCATCGTTCCGGAGAAGAACACGAGCTCGGGCATGAGGAGGTAGGCGCCTTTCGAAGTGGGGGGTGTGGGGAACGGAAAACGTCGGCTACGAGCGTACTTCGAGGAGCGGGACCAGCTGTTCCACGGGGGTCAGCGAACCGTGCATGCCCACCATCGCGGACTCGTGGGGCTCCTTGGCCGAAGCGGTGATCACCACGTCGTCGTGCGCGGCCGCCACCACGTCGCCGATCCTGCCGTACACCCGCTCGTCGATCCTCGGGCCGAACCAGCCCGCCGCGATGGCCTCGTCGCGGCTCGCCACCCAGAACTGCTCGCCGAGCACCTCGCGCCAGACGGTCAGCACGTCCGCCTGGGCGCCGGGGACCGCGTAGACGTGTCGGGCACGGCCCTCGCCGCCCAGCAGGGCGACTCCGGCGCTCAGCTCCCAGTCCTCGTCGAAGTCGATACGTGACTCCTCGTCGAACGGGATGTCGATCATGCCGTGGTCGGCGGTGATGTACAGCGCCGAACGGGGAGGCAGCTGCTCGGCGAGGCGCCGGGCGAGGCCGTCGACGTACATGAGCTGGCCGCGCCACGCGTCCGAGTCGACGCCGAAGCGGTGCCCCTGGCCGTCGACCTCGCTGTAGTACGTGTAGACGAGCGACCTGTCACCGGCGGCGAGCCGCTCGGCGGCGAGGTCCATCCGGTCCTCGCCGGTGAGGCGGCCCAGGAAGGAGCCACCGCTGAGCGCGACCTTGGTCAGGGGGGTCTGCTCGAAGCCGGGGGCGGAGACCTGTGCCGTGCGTACGCCTGCCGCGTCGGCCAGCTGGAAGACCGTCGGGTACGGCTGCCAGGCCTTGAGCTCGGTCCACGGCTTCCAGCGGAGCTGGTTCATCAGCGCGCCCGTTTCCGGGTTGCGCGCCGTGTAGCCGGGAAGGCCGTGCTCGCCCGGGGCGAGGCCCGTACCGACCGAGGCGAGCGAGGTCGCCGTGGTCGACGGGAAGCCCGAGGTGATCGGCCGGCCGGTGCCGCCGCGGGAGGTGGGGAGCAGCGAATGCAGAAAAGGGGCCTCGTCCGGGTGGGCCTTGATCTGCTCCCAGCCGAGCCCGTCGATCAGGAAGACGCAGTTCCGGTCGGCGGGGGTGAGCTCCGGGATCATCGCCTCGAAGCCGGGTACGCCCTGCCCAGCGGCGAGCGTCGGCAGCAGGTCCGCGAGCGAGCCTGCGCCGTACTCGGGAGCGGGCGCGGCCTCGGGTGCGAGCAGGACGGGGTCCTGCCAGGCGGGCTGGACCATCAGCGGGCGGTCGGCGCTGTCGCGGCCGTGGCCTCGGAGAGGGACTGGGCGAAGGCAAGGGTCTGGCGCACCGTGTCCGGGCCGTCCCCGGCCTCGCTGACACGGAGGCTCAGGTCGTCGGCGGTGGAGCTGCCGGTGTAGCCGTGGTCGGCCTCGCAGTTGGGGTCGCCGCAGGCCGCGGGTTCGAGGTCGATACGGGAGACGGCACCCCAGCCGATGGTCAGGACGACCTCGCGGGGCAGCGTGCCGGGCACGTACTTCTCGGGGTTGGCGACCACGCGGCTGACCACGACGGACGAGATCCGGTCGAGCTTGACCGACTCGGTGGACGTCGTGGCGTACGGCGTCGGGGAGCTCGTGTCGGCGGCCTGCTCGTCGGTGTGGCTCACGATGAAGCGGGTGTCCGTCAGGACGAGGACCGTGACGTGGCGGCGGACCTCGTTGGAGTCGAAGGTGGTCTCCTGGTGCACCAGGTACGAAGCGACCGGCTCCCCGCCGACGGCGGCCTCCACCGCCTCGGCCACGAGGGCCGGGTAGTAGCCGCTGCGCTCGATCGCCGCGCGCAGCCCCTGGGTCGTCGTACCGGTCTTTGCCATGCAGACCATCCTACGGGGGGCCGGTGACTGCCGGGGACTCCGTGCGCACGTTCACTCGCGGGCCCCTGCCCGGTCAGTAGCTGGGGAGCCGGCGGGGGCCGAGATCGCTGCGGGCGGGCGGCGGGGCCAGCCGGACGCTCGCCCCGAGGACCGTCAGGCCCTGTGTGGCCACGACGACGGGTTCCAGGGCGACCGAGACCACCTCGGGGTGATCGTCGACCAGCCGCGACACCCTCAGGAGCAGCTCTTCGAGCGCCGCGGTGTCCGCCGGAGCGGCGCCACGCCAGCCGAACAGCACCGGAGCGGCCTTGATGGACCGGATCAGCTCGGCGACGTCACGGTCGGTGGCTGGCACCAGGCGGTGGGCCGTGTCGCCCAGCAGCTCGGAAGGCGCACCGGCCAGGCCGAAGGAGAGGACGGCACCGGCAGCCGCGTCGATGGTCGCCCTGACGACGGTGTCGACGCCCCTGGGGACCATGGCCTGGACGACGGGCCGGAGTTCGGCGGGCGTGCCGAGCAGCTCGGTGAGTTCGTCGTACGCCCTGCGCAGGGCGTTCTCGTTGACGAGGTCGAGCCGGACACCACCGAGGTCGGCCCGATGCCTCAGATGGGGTGCGGTGGTCTTGAGGGCGACCGGATAGCCGAGCTTCGCGGCGGCTGCGACGGCGGCCTCCGGGTCGGGTGCGGGAAGCGCCGGCCGTACGGACACTCCGTAGCGGGCGAGCAGTTCGCGCGCCTCGTCGTGGGTGAGGGGGCGGCCACGGGGGTCGGGGTCCGGGCCGAGGAGCGTCTCGATCAGCTCGGCGGTGCCGTGCTCGTCGATGGTCTCGTCGAGGAATTCGGGCACCTTGCCGGGAGCTGCCGCGTGGCGGCGCCACTGGGCGTACTTCACCACCTCGGCCAGCGCGCGGACGGCTCGCTCGGCGGCGGGGTAGGCGGGAATCCGCCCGGCGGAGGGCCCGGTGCCGTCGGTGGGGCCCGCGCCGTTCGTGGCCGCGGCGTCCTCGCCGGGCGTGGCCGGGGCGGAGGTCTGCGCCTGCGGGTCCGGAGCGGCCGGCTGCGGCCCGGGCCGAGCGGCCGTGCTGGGCCGAGCGGCCGTGCTCGTGGCGGCGGCGAGGGCCTGTGCCAGGCCGCCCATCTCCACGTGCACCACCGCCACCGGCTTCCCGGGCCCGGTGGACGCCGCCTCACGCAGGGCGGCCGCCAGGACCTCGCCCTCGCCGGTCAGCGCTTCGCCGTTCTCACCGACCCAGGGGATCGCGGTGACGATCACGGCGTCGCAGGTGCGGTCGGCGAGCGCCTCGGCCAGTGCGCGCCGGAAGTCCTGCGGACTCGCCTCCGTGGTGAGGTCGCGGGGCGGGCGCGGGCGCAGCCCTTCGGCCAGGCAGGCGTCGTAGGTGAGGAGGCCGAGCGACTCGGAGTTGCCGAGGATCGCCACCCTGGGACCGTCCGGCAGGGGCTGGCCGGCGAGGAGCAGGCCGACGTCGACCATCTCCGTCACGGTGTCGACGCGGATCACGCCCGCCTGACGCATCAGCGCGGAGACCGTCGCGTCGGGGATACGGCTGACGGGTACGGCGTGGCCCGGCGGATTGGTACCGCTGTGCCGGGCGCCCTTCACCACGACCACGGGCTTCACGGCGGCGGTCCGCCGGGCGAGCCGGGTGAACTTGCGTGGGTTGCCGAGTGATTCGAGGTACAGCAGGGCGACATCGGTGTCCTGGTCCTCGTACCAGTACTGCAGGAAGTCGTTGCCCGAGACGTCGGCCCGGTTGCCCGCGGAGATGAAGGCCGACAGTCCGGCGCCCCGGCGGTGGAGCCCGGACAGGAGGGCGATCCCGATGGCTCCGGACTGGGTGAAGAGTCCGATGCGCCCGGCCTTGGGTGATTCGGGGGCGAGGGAGGCGTTGAGGCGGACCGCGTCGGAGGTGTTGATGATGCCGAAGGCGTTCGGGCCGATGATGCGCATGCCGTACGAGCGCGCCTGCCGCACCAGTTCCCGCTGCCGGTCCCGCCCTTGCGCGCCGCGCTCGGCGTAGCCGGCGGAGAGCACGACTACTCCCTGGACACCGTGTTCCCCGCAGTCGGCGACGACCTCGGGCACCCGGTCGGCCGGGACGGCGACGACCGCGAGGTCCACCTGCTCGCCGATCCCGCCCACGGAGCGGTGGGCGGGCACCCCCTCGACCGTGCCGAGGTCTTCGGCGAACGACGTGTTCACCGCGTACGTGCGCCCGGTGAAGCCGGAACCGAGGAGGTTGCGCAGCACGGTCCGGCCGACGCCGCCGGGCGCACGGCCGACGCCGATGACGGCGACGGACCCGGGGGCCAGCAGCCGCTGGACCGAACGTGCTTCGGCACGCTGTTCGCGGGCGCGCTGGACGGCGAGCGACTCGGCCGTGGGTTCCAGGTCGAGGGTGAGGTGGACCGAGCCGTCCTCGAAGCTCCGCTGCTGGGTGAACCCGGCGTCCCGGAACACTTTGATCATCTTGTTGTTGGCGGGCAGCACCTCGGCCGCGAAGCGGCGGATGCCCCGCTCCCTGGCGACCGCCGCGATGTGTTCGAGGAGGGCCGAGGCCACGCCGCGGCCCTGGTGGGCGTCCTGCACGAGGAAGGCGACCTCCGCCTCGTCCGCGGGGGCGGAGGCGGGCCTGCCCCGGTCGTCGATCCGGTCGAAGCGGACGGTGGCGATGAACTCGCCGCCGATCGTGACGGCCAGCCCCACCCGGTCGACGTAGTCGTGATGGGTGAAGCGGTGCACGTCCCGGGCGGAGAGACGCGGATACGGAGCGAAGAAGCGGTAGTACTTCGACTCGTCGGACACCTGCTCGTAGAAGCTGACCAGCCGCTCGGCGTCGTCCGTGGTGATGGGCCTGACGCGCGCGGTGCCACCGTCGCGGAGCACCACGTCCGCCTCCCAGTGGTCGGGGTACGCGTGATGCGGACTCTGCTCCGGAGTGGGCTCCATGGGCAAAGCCTACGGCCCGGGGCACCGGTCGCGGTGGGGCGGTGGCAGGGGCACGCTGGGGAGCCGGCGGGCGGTGGGCGACCGGCTTGCGGTGCCCGGCACAGCAGTCCGCACCGCATGAGAGACTGGTCTAGACAACTCATCGTTACGTGAAGGGCAGAACCATGGCTGAGCGCCGCGTCAACGTCGGTTGGGCCGAGGGCCTGCACGCCCGCCCCGCTTCCATCTTCGTCCGTGCCGCCACGGCCTCCGGCGTCCCCGTGACGATCGCCAAGGCCGACGGCAACCCGGTCAACGCCGCGTCGATGCTCGCGGTGCTCGGCCTGGGCGCCCAGGGCGGCGAGGAGATCGTGCTCGCGTCCGAGGCCGACAACGCCGAGGTCGCCCTGGACCGTCTGGCGAAGCTGGTGGCGGAGGGGCTCGAGGAGCTCCCGGAGACCGTCTGATCCCGGCCACTTCGCGCCGGAATTTTCCTGCGGAAAGCCGCGGCATCCCTCAGGGGATCCGCGGCTTTCCCTGTTTCCCGACCCGGCACATACGGCACCCGGAAACACCTGAATCAGGGCAGCAAAAAGAAAGCCCTTCGATAATTACCTTCTTTGTATACGGCGCAATTGTTAATGGCGGACTCCCGCGATGTTTACGGGGTGTTGCGAAGTCCTCACCCGGGCCGTGCCCGCAGCGCGTGCCGGGCGGTCCGCGCGCCGCAGCCGGTGGGCGGCGGTGGCCCGCTCCGCGTGCTGGGCGGCGAGCACCCGGGCCCGCTCCGCGTCACGACGCGCCACGGCGTCGACGAGGGCGCCGTGCTCGGCCCACGAGTCGGCGGGACGGACCGGCTGTTCGACGGCGTACATCCAGGCGATCTTGTGCCGGAGTTGGGTGAGGAGCGCGATCAGCGAGGGACTGCCCGACGCCTGGGCGAGCGTCTCGTGGAACCAGCCTCCCAGGGAACGCAGATCCTCCCCCTCGCCTCTGCGTACCCGCTCCTGCCCCAGTCTGACCAGGCCACGGAGCACCTTGAGATGCGCCTCGGTGCGACGCTGCGCGGCTCGGGCGGCACCGAGGGGCTCCAGGAGCATGCGCATCTCCAGGAGATCCGCGGCCTCCTGCTCCGTGGGCTCGGCGACACAGGCACCGGCGTGCCGGCGGGTGACGACGAACCCCTCGGACTCCAGAGTGCGCAGCGCCTCACGCACGGGAACGCGGGAGACCCCGTACCGACGCGCGAGCACCTCTTCGGTGAGGCGGCTGCCCCGCTCGTAGACACCGGAGACGATGTCGTCACGGATTGCCGTGCATACCGAATGCGCGGGAATGCGCATGTCCGAACCTCCGCCTTAATCCCCGCGAAAACGCGGCCGATCGACGCCTGTTCCGTGACTCTATTGCAACCGGCCCGAATTTCCGACGGCGGGGTGGAATCCATGGATATCTTCTGGCCAGGCAGCACTTCCGCGAGGGCTCCGGCGCGCGCGCTTTGGCGCTGACGCGACGAAGGCCCCGGCAGATGCCGGGGCCTTCGTCGCGTCCGTGCGGGCGCTGTGTCCTGCTGCGTGGGGTCAGACCTGGACGCCGTGGGCACGGAGGTAGGCGACGGGGTCCATGTCCGAGCCGTACTCGGGGGTGGTGCGGGCCTCGAAGTGCAGGTGCGGACCGGTGGAGTTGCCGGTCGAGCCGGAGAGGCCGATCTGCTCGCCCGATCCGATGCTCTGACCGACGGAGACGCCGATCGAGGAGAGGTGGCCGTACTGGGTGTACGTGCCGTCCTTCATCTTGAGCACGATGTTGTTGCCGTACGCGCCGCCCCAGCCGGCCTCGACGACCGTGCCGGCGCCGACGGCGACGACGGAGCTGCCGGAAGCGGCCTGGAAGTCCACGCCGGAGTGGCTACCGGAGGACCAGAGAGCGCCGCCGGACTTGTATCCGGTGGTGACGTGGGATCCGGCGACCGGCAGGTGGAAGGCGTTCAGCCGGGCGCGCTCGGCGGCGCGGGCGGCACGCGCCTTCTCCTCGCGGGCCTCCTTGGCGCGGGCCTCGGCCTTGCGCTCGGCCTCGGCCTTCGCCTCCGCCTTCGCCTTGGCTTCGGCCGCGGCCTTCGCGGCGACTTCGGCCTGGTGCTTCTGGGCCTTCGCCTGGGCCTCGATCTGGGCGGCGAGGGTGGTGTCGAGGGCGACGGTCTGGGTGAGGCCGGTGCTGCCGGCGGTGACCTCGGAGTCCGCGGCGAGAGCCGGGGAGGCCGTGGCGCCGATGACGCCGGTGGTGGCCAGGGCCGCGATGCCGGCGACCTTGGCGCTCTTGCGCGTCAGTCGGCTCGGGGCACGGTGCTTCCCGGTGGCACGGATGAACGCCATGGAGTGGCTGGTCCTTTCCTTCCTTCTCGCCTACCGGGTTAGCTGACGGGTTCGGAGCAGGAAGGTCTCCTACGGGCCGCCGGGCCTCTGACGAGGCACGGAGATCCGATTCACCCCAGGGACTTCGTGGGTCCCCGGCTCCCCAGGCTCGCGCCTGACGGGGACTCGGCGATGACTGTCCGGCGCCGCGGGCGCGGCAATCGTCCGGCGGACAGCCGGGCCGACGCTAGAGCGGGGCGCTTTCCCTCACCAAACGGAAAGGGTCTTTTGTCGCACATCCCACAGGATGAATGACGCTATAGACCTCGAAACGGACACATGACGGAACCCCGGCGAGCACACGCCCGCCGGGGTTCCGCCATGTCCTGTTCTGTCGGCTTCAGTCAGCCGCTGACGACGGACACCTCGCCGATTCCGAGCGCCCTGACAGGCTCCGCGATCTGCGCGGCGTCCCCGACCAGGACGGTGACGAGCCGGTCGACGGGGAACGCGTTGACCACGGCGGCGGTCGCCTCGACCGTGCCGGTCGCGGCCAGGCGGGCGTACAGCTCGGCCTGGTAGTCGTCCGGAAGGTGCTGCTCCACCTGGTCGGCGAGGGTGCCCGCGACGGAGGCCGCCGTCTCGTACTTCAGCGGGGCGACGCCCACGAGGTTCTGCACCGCAGTCTCGCGTTCGGCGTCGGTGAGGCCCTCGGCCGCCAGGGTGCGCAGGACCTTCCACAGGTCGTCCAGCGCGGGACCGGTGGACTCCGTGTCGACCGAGCCGCTGATGGCGAGCATCGCGGCGCCGGTCGCCCCGGAGGAGGAACCCGGCGCAGTCGAGCGAAGCACCTGCCCGAAGGCCCGCACGCCGTAGGTGTAGCCCTTCTCCTCACGCAGCACGCGGTCCAGCCGCGAGGTCAGCGTGCCACCCAGGCAGTACGTGCCGAGGACCTGGGCGGGCCACACGCTGTCGTGCCGGTCCGCGCCGATGCGGCCGATCAGCAGCTGCGTCTGCACGGCTCCGGGACGGTCCACGATGACCACGCGGCCGGTGTCGTCCGCGGTGATCGGGGGGACGGGCCGGGCCTGGCCGGCGTTGCCCGACCAGTCCCCCACGGTGTCGGCGAGGAGCGCGTCCAGGTCCACCCCGGTGAGGTCGCCGACGACGACCGCCGTCGCGGTGGACGGGCGGACATGGGCGTCGTAGAAGGCGCGTACGGCGGCGGCGTCGATCCGGCGGACCGTCTCCTCCGTGCCCTGGCGCGGACGCGACATCCGCGCCGTGGCGGGGAAGAGCTCCTTGGAGAGCTGCTTGGCGGCCCGGCGGGCCGGGTTGGCCTGCTCGTGCGGGATCTCGTCGAGCCGGTTGCCCACCAGCCGCTCGATCTCGCTCTCCGCGAAGGCCGGGGCCCGCAGGGACTCGGCGACGAGGCCGAGGGCCTTGGCCAGCCGGGAGACCGGGACCTCCAGGGAGACGCGGAGGCCCGGGTGGTCCGCATGGGCGTCCAGCGTGGCGCCGCACCGCTCCAGCTCGGCGGCGAACTCCTCCGCGGAGCGCTTGTCGGTGCCCTCGGACAGTGCGCGCGCCATGATCGTGGCCACACCGTCCAGCCCCTCGGGCTCGGCGTCCAGCGGGGCGTCGAGGAAGATCTCCACGGCGACGATCTGCTGGCCCGGCCGGTGACAGCGCAACACGGTCAGCCCGTTGGGCAGGGCGCCCCGCTCGGGTGCGGGGAAGGCCCAGGGCCGGGCCTCGCCGGCGGTCGGCTGCGGGTGGTACTCCATCGCTACTCCAGTCACGGCGGCGTCGGTCACTTGTCGGCCCCCTCGTGCGCGTCGGTGCCTTCGGCCCCGTCGGTCTCATCGGCCGGTTCGACCGGCTCGTAGACCAGGACCGCACGGTTGTCGGGGCGCAGGTGCGCCCGGGCGGCGGCCTTGACCTCGTCGGCCGTCACGTCCAGGACGCGACCCACTGCGGTCAGGGCGAGCTGGGGGTCACCGAACAGGACGGCGTACCGGCACAGTTCGTCCGCGCGGCCGGAGACCGTGCCCAGCCGGTCGAGCCACTCGCGCTCCAACTGCGCCTGCGCCCGCTCCATTTCCTCCGGAGTCGGGCCCTCCTCGGCAAAGCGGGCCAGTTCCTCGTCGACGGCCGACTCGATCTGCGGCACCTCGACACCGCCGGACGTCTTGACGTCCAGCCAGCCCAGCGAGGGCGCACCGGCCAGCCTGAGGAGCCCGAACCCGGCGGCGACGGCCGTACGGTCACGGCGGACCAGGCGGTTGTGCAGCCTGGACGACTCACCGCCGCCGAGCACGGTCAGCGCCAGGTCCGCGGCGTCGCACTCGCGCGTACCGTCCTGCGGCAGGCGGTACGCGGCCATCAGCGCACGCGCGGGGACCTCCTCCCGGACCACTTCGCGCAGCTGCTCGCCGATGATGCCGGGCAGCGCGCCGTCGCGCGGGGGCTGCTTGCCGTCGTGGGAGGGGATGGAACCGAAGTACTTCTCGATCCAGGCGAGCGTCTGCTCCGGGTCGATGTCCCCGACGACGGAGAGGACCGCGTTGTTCGGCGCGTAGTACGTCCGGAAGAACGCCTGGGCGTCCTCCAGGGTCGCCGCGTCCAGGTCGGCCATCGAGCCGATCGGCGTGTGGTGGTACGGGTGGCCCTCCGGGTAGGCGAGCGCGGTGAGCTTCTCGAAGGCCGTGCCGTACGGGACGTTGTCGTAGCGCTGGCGGCGCTCGTTCTTCACGACGTCCCGCTGGTTCTCCATGGACTCCTCGTCGAGCGCGGCGAGCAGCGAGCCCATCCGGTCGGCCTCGAGCCACAGGGCCAGCTCCAGCTGGTGCGTGGGCATCGTCTCGAAGTAGTTGGTGCGCTCGAAGCTGGTCGTGCCGTTCAGGGAACCACCGGCCCCCTGCACCAGCTCGAAGTGCCCGTTCCCCTTGACCTGGCCCGAGCCCTGGAACATCAGGTGCTCGAAAAGGTGAGCCAGTCCCGTGCGTCCCTTGACCTCGTGCCGGGAGCCGACGTCGTACCAGAGGCAGACCGCGGCGACGGGGGTCAGATGGTCCTCGGAGAGCACCACGCGCAGGCCGTTGGCCAAGCGGTGCTCGGTCGCCGTCAAGCCGCCGGAACCGGCCTGGGCTGTGGCCGTGTGACCCATGGGCATGTACGTCCCTTCGATCGGTACAGGATTTCCTGCCGGACCTGCCACTCTAGGCAAGCGCACGGGCACCTGGCGAAGTTCCCGTCGGGTGAATGTTGTCGTAGATGCTGCCGTAATCAGGGGCTCCGTGCAGGGCCCGGGGGCCGCTTCGGACGGGTCGAGGTCGGGGTTGTCGGTGCGGCGGTCCACAATGGTCGGCGTCAGAACCTGAGGTTGCCCGACAGAATCTGTGAAGGAGTCGCAGCCGCGATGGCCCGCCGCAGCACGAAAACCCCGCCGCCGGACGACTTCGAGGAGAAGATCCTCGACATCGACGTCGTCGACGAAATGCAGGGCTCCTTCCTCGAGTACGCGTACTCGGTGATCTACTCCAGGGCTCTGCCCGACGCCCGCGACGGCATGAAGCCCGTGCACCGCCGCATCGTGTCCCAGATGAACGAGATGGGACTGCGCCCCGACCGCGGCTACGTGAAGTGCGCACGCGTGGTCGGCGAAGTGATGGGCAAACTCCACCCGCACGGTGACGCGTCGATCTACGACGCACTGGTGCGCATGGCACAGCCGTTCTCGATGCGCCTGCCCCTCGTGGACGGGCACGGCAACTTCGGCTCTCTGGGCAACGACGACCCGCCCGCCGCGATGCGGTACACCGAGTGCCGGATGGCCGACGCCACGTCACTCATGACGGAGTCGATCGACGAGGACACCGTCGACTTCCAGTCGAACTACGACGGCCAGGAGCAGGAGCCGGTCGTCCTCCCGGCGGCGTACCCGAACCTCCTGGTCAACGGCGCTTCCGGGATCGCGGTCGGCATGGCGACCAACATGCCCCCGCACAATCTCGGCGAGGTCATCGCCGCCGCCCGCCACCTGATCAGGCACCCGGGCGCCGACCTCGAGACGCTGATGCGCTTCGTCCCCGGCCCCGACCTGCCCACCGGAGGCAGGATCGTCGGCCTCGGCGGCATCAAGGACGCGTACGCATCCGGCCGCGGCACGTTCAAGATCCGTGCCACGGTCGCCATAGAGAGCGTCACGGCCCGCCGCAAGGGCCTCGTCGTCACCGAACTGCCCTTCAGCGTCGGCCCGGAGAAGGTGATCGCCAAGATCAAGGACCTGGTCGGTTCGAAGAAGCTCCAGGGCATCGCGGACGTCAAGGACCTCACGGACCGGGCGCACGGCCTGCGTCTGGTGATCGAGGTGAAGAACGGCTTCGTGCCGGAGGCCGTTCTGGAGCAGCTCTACAAGCTGACGCCGATGGAGGAGTCCTTCGGCATCAACAACGTCGCGCTGGTCGACGGGCAGCCGCTCACCCTCGGGCTCAAGGAGCTCCTGGAGGTCTACCTCGACCACCGCTTCGACGTGGTGCGCCGGCGCAGCGAGTTCCGCAGGACCAAGCGCCGCAACCGGCTGCACCTGGTCGAGGGCCTCCTCGTGGCGCTGCTCGACATCGACGAGGTCATCCGTCTCATCCGGGACAGCGACAACTCCGCGCAGGCGAAGGAGCGCCTGATGGAGCGCTTCTCGCTGAGCGAGATCCAGACCCAGTACATCCTGGACACCCCGCTGCGCAGGCTGACGCGCTTCGACAGGATCGAGCTGGAGACCGAGCGCGACAGGCTCTCCCAGGAGATCGCGGAGCTGACGGCGATCCTGGAGTCGGACGCGGAGCTGCGCAAGCTGGTCTCGTCCGAACTGGCCGCGGTGGCGAAGAAGTTCGGCACCGACCGACGCACGGTGCTGCTGGAGTCCGCGGGTTCGCAGGTCGCCTCGGTGCCATTGGAGGTCGCCGACGACCCGTGCCAGGTGCTCCTCTCCTCGACCGGCCTGCTCGCCCGTACGGCCAACGCCGAGCCGCTCGAACAGACCGAGGACGCCAGGCGTGCGAAGCACGACGCGATCGTGTCGGCCGTCCCGGCCACGGCACGCGGCGACGTGGGGGCGGTGACGTCGACCGGACGCCTGCTCCGGCTCTCGGTGATCGACCTGCCGCAGCTGCCGGACACCCATGCGGCTCCGAACCTGTCGGGCGGGGCCCCGGTCGCGGAGTTCCTCACGCTGGAGGCGGACGAGCAGCTGATCTGTCTCACCACGCTGGACGAGGAGGCGCTCGGGCTGGCCATCGGCACCCTGCAGGGGGTGGTGAAGCGTGTGGTGCCCGACTACCCCGCCAACAAGGACGAGCTGGAGGTCATCTCGCTGAAGGACGGTGACCGGATCGTCGGCGCGACCCAGTTGCGTACGGGCGAGGAGGATCTGGTCTTCATCACGTCGGACGCGCAGTTGCTGCGCTATCCGGCGGCCTCGGTGCGTCCGCAGGGACGCCCGGCAGGAGGCATGGCGGGCGTCAAGCTCATGGAGGGCGCGACGGTCCTCTCGTTCACAGCGGTGGACCCCTCGGAGGACGCCGCGGTGTTCACGGTCGCCGGGTCGCACGGCACGCTCGACGATTCCGAGCGGACCTGGAAGCTGACTCCGTTCGACCAGTACCCGCGCAAGGGCAGGGCCACCGGTGGGGTGCGCTGCCAGCGCTTCCTCAAGGGTGAGGACGTCCTGGTGTTCGCGTGGGCCGGACGGGTCCCGGCACTGGCGGCGCAGAAGAGCGGCGCACCGGCCCAGTTGCCCGCACCGGATCCGCGCCGCGACGGTTCGGGGACGCCGATGACGAGCCAGGTCTCGGTGATCGCCGAGCCGCTGCAGTAGACCGGACGGACGGGTCCCTGCGTCCGGATCTTCGCTGATCCGGACGCAGGGAGCGGGGCCCGCCTCAGGCCTCGTCGTCGTCCGGCTGTCGTACGTACCGCAGGACGCCCCACATGCTGCGCTCCAGCTCCTCGGTGGCGTCCTGCCACGCGTCCTGGCAGCCCTCGAGTTCCTTGTGCAGCGCGTGGGCGTCGATACCGGAGCCGATCAGGACGAGCTGGGTCCGCCGCGGTTCGTCGCGGGCCCAGCGCTGCGGTTCGAAGCGCAGGAACCTGCCGACGGCGTGCAGGGTGTACCGGTTGCCGGGGTCGCCCACGCCGAAGTCCACGAACCCCTTGATCCGGTAGAGCCCTGCGGGCCTGGAGTCGAGGAACGCCATGAAGAGGCGGGGACCGAGCGGCACGTCGGCCGTGAAGGACACGCTGTCGTAGGCCGCGTGCAGGTGGTCCGCGTGCGTGCGGTCGGCCTCGGGGAGCAGGTCCTCGAACGTCAGCTGGCGGAAGGAGTCGTCCTCGTCGGCCCTCGTCACCGGGTCGAGCAGCAGCTCCGGGTCGATCCTCCCGTAGGCGGAACAGATGACCGCAGCGCTGCCGCCCGCCGTTTCCACCGCTTCCCGTACGGCCCGCAGTCCGGCCTCGGTGACCCGGTCGGTCTTGTTCAGCACGATCAGGTCGGCGACGGCGAGGTGCCGGTCGATCTCGGGGTGACGCTCCCGCGTGGCAGGGAATTCGGCGGCGTCGACGACCTCGACCAGGCCCCCGTACCGGATGTGCGGATTGTCGCTGGCCAGCAGCATCCGTACGAGTTCCTGGGGCTCGGCGAGACCACTCGCCTCGATGACGATCACGTCGAGCCGGGCGGACGGCGCGGTCAGCGTCTCCAGGTAGGTGTCGAGCTCACTCGCGTCGACGGCGCAGCACATGCAGCCGTTGCCCAGCGAGACCGTCGAGCCGACCTGCCCCGCGACGGTCATGGCATCGATCTCGATGGACCCGAAGTCGTTGACGACGACGCCGATCCGGTTGCCCGCCCTGTTGCGGAGCAGATGGTTGAGCAGGGTCGTCTTGCCTGATCCGAGGAATCCCGCCAGGACGACGACCGGGATCTGCGGGGCGCGGGGCGGGGTCAACGGGGCCTTCCTCGGGGTCGGTCAGAGTGCGGGTACGGGGTGCGGGGGCGGGGTCCCCACATAGCGGGCCGCCGGACGGATGATCTTCGAGTCCTCCGCCTGCTCCAGGATATTGGCGCTCCAGCCGATCATGCGCGCGGCACAGAAGGTGGGGGTGAACATCGCACGCGGCAGCCCGCAGAGTTCCATGACGACACCGGCGTAGAACTCCACGTTCGTGTGCAGCTCGCGTCCCGGTTTGAGCTCGGCGAGGATCGCCTCCACCTGTCGCTCCACCTCCACGGCGAAGTCGACGAGAGGGCCGCCGAAGCTCCGGGCGACCGAGCGGAGCATGCGTGAGCGCGGATCCTCGGTGCGGTAGACGGGGTGCCCGAATCCCATGATCCGCTCCCCCGCGAGAACGCGTTCGCGGATCCAGCCGTCGATCCGGTCCGGGGTGCCGATCGCGTCCAGGGTGTCCAGAGCACGGCTGGGTGCTCCGCCGTGCAGCGGACCGGAGAGCGCGCCGACGGCTCCGACGAGGCAGGCGGCGACGTCGGCACCGGTGGATGCGATCACCCGGGCGGTGAAGGTGGAGGCGTTGAAGCCGTGGTCGACGGTGGAGACGAGGTAGCGCTCAATGGCTGCCGTCCGTGCGTCGTCCGGCTCCTCGCCGGTGAGCATGTAGAGGTAGTTCGCCGCGAACGGGAGGTCGTCGCGCGGTTCGACCGGCTCCAGTCCCTGGCCGAGTCGGTACAGGGACGTCAGCACGGTGGGGACCGCGGCGGACACGGCAAGCGCGTTCTCGCGGCGTCGGCCGGCGTCGATGTCGTACACCGGGCGGAACCCGGCCGAGGCACCGAGCAGCGAGAGGGCGGTGCGCAGACCGGCGAGCGGGCCGGAGACCATGCCGGCGCGGGCGATCGAGGGCAGCGCCTCCCGCACCTCGGTGGGCAGCCGACGCAGGCCGGCGGAGCGGGCGGCGAAGTCGGCGCTCGCCGCACGGCCGGGCAGCTCACCGAAGAACATGAGGAACCAGACGTCCTCGAAACTGCGGCTCTCCGCCAGTTCGATCGCCGAATACTCCCGGTAGTGGTAGAAGCCCTCGCGTCCGCGCACGTCTCCGATTCCCGTGTCGGTGACGATCACGCCGGCGAGCCCCCGGGGCGTGTCGAGCGGGGCTGTTTCCGTGTGCGTGTCAGGCATGGCAGGTCTCTCCTCCGCCGATGAGCTGTACATTGATTCGACTGTCCATGATTGACTGACTAACTGTCAACATTGATTGAATCAACATAAAGCCCTGTCGGAGGTGATCCGCCATCAACGGATACGGATACCGTGGACGCCATGACGCATGACGCGGTGCCACGCACCGGCACGCAGGACGCGGAAACCGACGGGGCCCCTTCGGAACACAGGCTCACCACCCGGGAGGCGGCCGAGCGCCTCGGGGTGAAGCCGGAGACCGTGTACGCGTACGTGAGCCGGGGCCAACTGGCCAGCAGGCGGACTCCCGGCGGACGCGGGAGCACGTTCGACGCCGCCGAGGTCGACGCCCTGGCCCGCCGCACCGGGCGCCGCGAACCTCCCCCGTCGGCGGCGGGTGACCTGGTATTCCGCACCGGTGTCACGCTCATCGAGCCGGATCGCTACTACTTCCGGGGCGTGGACGCGACCGAACTCTCCCGCCACCACGGCTACGAGGAGGTCGCCGAGTGGATCTGGACGGGTGAGCTCCGCCCGGGGGCCCGATTCACGGCGGCCGCGGAGTCCTTGGCGGCGGCGCGGCTCACCGCCGCTTCACTGCCACGGCACAGCAGCTCGACGGACCGGCTGCGGGCCGCTGTCGCCGCGGCCGCGGCCGCGGATCCTCTGCGGTTCGACCTCTCGCCCGAGGGGGTGCTCAACAGCGCCCGGAGCCTGATTCCCACTCTGGTCGGCGCGCTGCCGACAGCCGGGGAGCCCGGCAGTGAGGCCGATGGCGACGGTTCGCTCGCCGCCGACCTGTGGCCGAAGCTCTCCGCACGACCCGCTGACGCGGCATGGCTGACCGTGCTCGACACCG
This sequence comes from Streptomyces sp. Alt3, assembly GCF_030719215.1. Lineage (NCBI taxonomy): Bacteria > Bacillati > Actinomycetota > Actinomycetes > Kitasatosporales > Streptomycetaceae > Streptomyces > Streptomyces glycanivorans. Next base: position 2,138,137 of record NZ_CP120983.1, read on the forward strand.
CGCTCGCGCTGCTGGCCGACCACGATCTCGCGGCCTCGACCCTGGCGGCCCGCGTCGCAGCGTCGACCCACGCACACCCGTACGCCGTCGTCTCCGCGGGACTGGGCGTCCTGGAGGGCCCGCTGCACGGCGCCGCGAGCGGGCCGGCGCACCGCATGCTGTCCGAGGTCGTGGAGCGCGGCGGCGCGGCCCCGGTCGTCGCGGATCACCTGCGCGCGGGCCGACGCGTTCCCGGGCTCGGGCACCGCCTCTACACCGGGGAGGATCCGCGGGCGACCGCCCTGTTCGCACTGCTGGACGAGATGCCACAGGCGGCCCCGGCGATGGCGGCGGCCCGTGACGTGGTCGCGACCGCCACCCGCCACACACCCCTGCACGCCAATGTCGACCTGGCGCTGGCCGTCTTCTCGGTCGCGTGCGGCATGCCCGCCCAGACGGGCGAGACGGTGTTCGCCGTGTCCCGTACAGCAGGCTGGATCGCCCACGCGATGGAGGAGTACGCGGAACGGCCACTGCGGATGCGGCCGAGCGGACTGTACGTCGGACCACGCCCGCCCCAGCCGCTGCCGCTGCCGCTGCCGACCACGTCAGGCACGGACGTGGCCGGCTCGCAGGCACCCGGCCAGGGCACGGTCGGCCCGCAGGCGGCATCACCTCGAAGGCGCGGCCCCGCAAATTAGCTACAGCTGACGCAAATTCTCGCCGGTGCGCTACCGGGACAGTCGGGCCGTGGACCCGCGAACGACCAGCTCCGGCTCGAAGAGGAGCTCGTCGGACGGCACAGTGCGTCCGGCGATCTGCACCGCGAGGAGCTCGACGGCGGCCCTTCCCATGGCTTCGATCGGCTGACGCACCGTGGTCAGCGGCGGCTCGGTGCAGTTCATGAACGCCGAGTCGTCGTAGCCCACGACCGAGACGTCCCCAGGCACGGACAGACCGCGGCGGCGCGCGGCGCGCACCGCGCCCAGGGCCAGCGGGTCGCTGGCACAGATGATGCCGGTGACCCCTTGGTCGAGCAGTCGCGTGGCGGCGGCCTGTCCGCCCTCCAGCGAGAACATGGCCCGGAAGACCCACTCGTCCGGCACGGTCGCCCCCGACCGGGCGGCCAGCGCGCGGGCTGCCGCGAGCTTGCGCTGCGACGGCATGTGGTCGGCCGGGCCGAGGACGAACCCGATCCGCTCGTGGCCGAGCGAGACGAGGTGACGCCAGGCCTGCTCGACCGCCACCGAGTCGTCGCACGAGACCGCGGGGAATCCGAGGTGAGCTATGGCGGCGTTGATCAGGACGACGGGGATCTTGCGGTCGGCGAGCACCTTGTAGTGATCGTGGGGTGCGTCGGCCTGGGCGTACAGCCCACCGGCGAACACGACACCGGAGACCTGCTGCTGCAGGAGGAGCTCGACGTAGTCGGCCTCGGAGACCCCGCCCTTGGTCTGCGTACAGAGCACGGGGGTCAGCCCCTGCTGGGCGAGCGCGCTTCCGACCACCTCGGCGAAGGCCGGGAAGATCGGGTTCTGCAGCTCGGGCAGGACCAGCCCGACCAGCCGGGCGCGCTCACCGCGGAGCTGCGTCGGGCGCTCGTAGCCGAGCACGTCCAGCGCGGAGAGAACGGATTGCCGCGTGGCGTCGGAGACGCCTGGCTTGCCGTTCAGCACGCGGCTGACCGTGGCCTCGCTGACTCCTACTTTCTGGGCAACCTGAGCAAGTCGTCGCGTCATAAACGCAAGATTAGCGCAAAAAACGCAAGAAGATTGCGTTGCTGCGGATACCCATAGAACGCTCACAGATGGAGGGCGCGAGGGCAAGGGCCCTGCCACCTGTCGGCCGACCGGCGCGGAGCCGCAGAAGCGGGGTGGCGGGCCGGGACGGCGGGGCAGGCTCGGGACGGCGGGGTCCTGCTGAAGTGAGGCGGGGGCCACGCAGGAGCAGGGTGGCGGGCAGGATCGGGGGCCGGTCGGCAGTTGCTTCGCTGTCGGGAGTGCGGCGGCTGCGGGGTGGTCGGCCGACAGGGATTTCGGTGAGCACGGTTCGCCCCTTACCGTTCGTACGATGAGCCCCCCATCGACCACCTCCCGGGGACCACGCCGGATCGGCTGGCCGAAGCGGGTCTTCTCGCAGGTCCTGCTGATGCAGCTGGCCATCATCACCGGCGTCACGGTCCTCGTCACAGGCCTCTTCCTGGCGCCCCTGAGCGACCAGCTCGACGACCAGGCGATGCGTCGCGCCCTGGCGATCGCGCAGAGCACGGCGGCACAGCCGCAGATCGCCGACTCGCTGATCGCCACCGGCCCCCGCCCGGACGGCCCTGTCCAGACCGCGGCGGAACGAATCCGGCGGTCGACCGGCGCCGAATACGTCGTGATCATGGACAAGCGGGGCGTGCGCTGGTCCCACACGGACACCTCCCGCATCGGCGACGTCGTGTCCACCGACCCCAGCACGGCCCTGGCCGGCAGGTCCGTGATGGAGATCGACAGCGGGACGCTCGGACGCTCGGCCCGCGGCAAGGTGCCGCTGCTCGACGGATCGGACCGGATCGTCGGCGCGGTCTCGGTCGGTATCGCCTACGACAGCGTCCGGGCCCGGCTGCTCGCCGCGATCCCCGGACTGCTGGCCTACGCGGGCGGCGCGCTCGCGGTGGGAGCGCTTGCCGCCTATCTGATCTCCCGCCGCCTCCAGCGGCAGACCCATGACCTGGCGTTCTCCGACATCTCGGCCCTGCTGACCGAACGCGAGGCCATGCTGCACAGCATCCGCGAGGGCGTCGTCGCACTCGACCGCACCGGGCGCATCAGGCTCCTGAACGACGAGGCCCAGCGGCTGCTCGGCCTCGGTCCCGGCGTCGCGGGGATGCATCTCGACGAGGCACTGGGCGAGGGCCGGACCACCGACGTGCTGGCGGGGAGGGTGGTAGGTGACGACCTGGTGACTGTCCGCGGCAGTCGGGTTCTGCTCGCCAATCGGATGCCCACCGAGGACGGCGGGGCCGTCGCCACTCTGCGCGACCGTACCGAAGTGGAGTACCTCGGCCGCGAACTCGACTCCACCCGCGGCCTGATCGACGCGCTCCGCGCCCAGGACCACGAGCATGCCAACCGGCTGCACACCCTTCTGGGACTGCTGGAACTGGAGATGCACGACGAAGCGGTCGAGTTCGTCACGGAGGTCGTCGGCGTCCACCGGGCGACGGCCGAGCAGGTCACCGAGAAGGTCCACGACCCCCTGCTCGCCGCTCTCCTGGTCGGCAAGGCCACCGTCGCCGCCGAGCGCGGCGTCGCCCTGCGGATGGCGGAGGAGACCATGCTGCCGGATCGGCTGGTGGATCCACGCGGACTCGTCACGGTCCTCGGCAACCTGGTCGACAACGCGCTGGACGCGACCGCGGGCTCCGCGGCGTCCCGGATCGAGGTCGGGCTGAGGGCCGACGGCCGTACGGTGGTACTGCGGGTGCGTGACAGCGGCCCCGGCGTACCGGCCGGTGACCACGAATCCATCTTCATGGAGGGCTGGTCGACCAAGGAACTCCCGGCGCACGGCAAACGCGGCCTGGGACTGCCGCTGGTACGGCGACTCGCCGAGCGCCAGGGCGGGAGCGTGTCCGTGTCGGCCTCTCCTGAGGGCGGGGCGGTCTTCACCGTCGTCCTGCCGGAGGCCCTGCGCGAACCGGACCGGCTCGGTGTCCCCGGCCCGGGGGCGAGCGAACGGTCAGGCGTTCCCGCTCAGGGCGACGCCGACGAGCTCAGGGCCTCCCGCCCGGGCTGCACCTCCGCTCCCGCAAGCCCCTCGACGTCAGGAGAGACTGCATGATCGAGGTTCTGGTCGTGGACGACGACGTGCGGGTCGCCCGGATCAACGCGGCCTACGTCGCCAAGGTGCCCGGCTTCAGGGTGGCCGCCGTGGCCCACTCGGCGGCCGAGGCCCTCATCAGCATCGACGAGGTTCCCGTCGATCTGATCCTGCTCGATCACTACCTGCCGGATCGCAACGGTCTGGCCGTGGTGCGGGAACTACGCGAACTCGGCCGTCACACCGATGTGATCATGGTGACGGCCGCGCGCGACGTCGCAACCGTTCAGGCTGCGATGCGTCACGGAGCCCTCCAGTACCTGGTGAAACCCTTCGCCTTTGCCGGTCTTCGCACCAAACTGGAGGCGTACGCGGCGCTGCGCCGCAGCTTCGAGGGCGGTGGGGACGCCGAGCAGACCGAAGTGGACCGGCTGTTCGGAGCCCTGTGGACCACGGGCGGGTCCGACCTCCCCAAGGGCCACTCGACGACGACGGCGGAACTGGTGCGTCAGGCCCTCCGCTCGGCCGATGGGCCGCTCTCCGCCCAGGAGATCGCGGAGAACGCCGGAATGAGCCGGCAGACGGCCCAGCGCTATCTGAAGCTGCTGGAACGCACGGGCAGGGTGCGGCTGTCCCTCAAGTACGGCGAGACGGGCCGACCCGAACACCGGTACACCTGGGCATCCGGCAACTGACGAAGCCGCTGCTGCGGCCGGTGCCCGAGCCGTCTGCCTCAGGCCGCCCCCGCCCCGGTGAGGGACCGGACCTCGGTCTCCGCGTGCTTGGCGGGGTCGGGCGGCTCCGGTGAGGTGACCGTACCGAGCCAGCCGGCCAGGAAGCCTGCCGGGATCGACACCAGCCCCGGGTTCTCCAGGGGGAAGAGCGCGAAGTCGATACCGGGGAAGAGCGACGCGGGGCTCCCCGAGACGACGGGCGAGAGCAGGACGAGCAGGACAGCCGGGACGAGCCCGCCGTAGACGGCCCAGACCGCTCCCCGGGTGGTGAAGTTCCGCCAGAACAGGGAGTAGAGCAGCGCCGGGAGGTTGGCGGAGGCAGCTACCGCGAAGGCCAGCCCCACCAGGAACGCCACGTTGAGATCCTGGGCGAGGAGGCCGAGCCCGATGGCCACCACCCCGACGCCCGCTGCGGCCACGCGTGCCACACCCACCTCGCTGCGCGGCTTGGCCCCCGGGCGCCTGAGCGAAGCGTAGAGGTCGTGGGCGACGGAGGCCGAGGAGGCGAGGGTGATCCCGGCGACCACGGCGAGGATCGTGGCGAAGGCGATGGCAGCCACGACGGCGAAGAGCACCGTCCCGCCCGTGGACCCCTCTCCGCCCCCCAGGACGAGCGCCAGTAGCGGAACAGCCGTGTTCCCGGACGCGTTGGACGCCCGTACCTCGGCCGAACCGACGAGCGCGGCCGCTCCGAACCCGAGCACGACGGTCATCAGGTAGAAGCTGCCGATCAGCCCGATGGACCAGACGACACTGCGTCTCGCCGCACGCGCGGTGGGCACGGTGTAGAAGCGCGACAAGATGTGCGGCAGGCCGGCCGTGCCGAGGACGAGCGCCAGGCCGAGGCTGACGAAGTCGAAACGGGCTGTCCAACTGCCGCCGTACCGAAGCCCCGGCGAAAGGAAGTCGCGCCCGTGCCCGCTGCGGTCGGCGGCGGAGGTGAGCAGGGCGTTGAAGTCGCCGTGGAACCGGAGCAGCACGAGCACGGTGAGCGTGACGGCTCCGGCCATCAGCAGGACTGCCTTGACGATCTGGATCCAGGTCGTCGCGCGCATGCCGCCGAGCGACACATAGACCACCATGAGCGCTCCGACGCCGACCACGGTCCACGACCGGGCGGTGTCGCTCGTGCCACCGAGCAGCATCGCGACGAGGCTCCCAGCACCCACCATCTGAGCCACCAGGTAGAGAACCGAGACGGTGACGGAGGAGACGCCCACCGCTGTACGCACCGGCCGCTCCGCCATGCGCGCGGCAACCACGTCGGCGAGCGTGAACCGGCCGCAGTTGCGTACGAGTTCGGCGACGAGAAGCAGGACGACGAGCCAGGCCACGAGGAATCCGACGGAGTAGAGCATGCCGTCGTAGCCGAAGAGTGCGATGAGCCCCGAGATGCCGAGGAAGGACGCGGCGGACATGTAGTCACCCGCGATGGCGAATCCGTTCTCCATGGGGGAGAAGAGCCGCCCGCACGCATAGAACTCCTCGGCGGAACCGTGCCTGTTCCGGCCGACCCAGGTGGTGATGCCGAGTGTCACGGCGATGAAGACGCTGAACAGCAGCAACGCCAGCGTCTGGTGATCCCCTCTCACCGGTCGGCACCTCTCGTCATCTCCTGCGTCTCCCAACGAAGTTCCAGAGCGACGCGGTCTCGGTGCAGACGCGCGTGACGGGCGTACGCCCAGGTGAGCAGGAACGTGGTGAAGAACTGTCCGAGACCGGCCACCATGGCCACGTTGAGCACGCCGGCCACGGGCCGCGCCATCAGGTCGTGCGCAGTGGTCGCCGCGATCACATAGGCGAGGTACCAGAGCAGGAAGGCCGTTGCAGCGGGAACCACGAACCGTCGGTAGCGACGGCGCACCTCGCGGAAGGCCGGGCTGTTCTGCACCTCCAGATAGACCTCCGCCGCCGTGTGGCCGCGCTGCTCCACCGGCCGGAGCCTCCCGTCGACCGCCATGGCACCGGCTCCGTCCGGCTCGTGCCACCCAGCAGCCGCCGCCTCGTCCCACGGGTCGTCGAGCCGTAGCACAGCAGTGTCCGGCCCTGCTTCCTTCTTCACCGACAACTCCCTTGTCCACGAGCCTTTTCGGCCGCGTAGCCAAGAATGGGCAGACCGGGAAGATCCCGGGCACTTCATTCGCCGTGCTTCACCATTTCAGGTGACGGAAGTGCCGGGTGGGTGCGCGAGGCCGTGGCCGTACGCATAGCGCACGGCCCCTGTTCTGTCGCGTGCGCCCGTCTTGGAGAAGAGGTTGTTGATATGGGTCTTCACCGTGGCTCCCGAGATATGCAGGGCGCGCCCGATCTCCGCGTTGGAGAGACCGTCCGCGATGAGGACCAGTACCTCGGCCTCTCGCGGAGTGAGTCCGTCGGGCAGCCCCGCCGGAAGAGGCATCCCTGACACGACGGCCTGGGATGTGACCCTCTCCAGGAGCCGGCTCTGCACCTTCGGTGAGAGCCCCGCCTCGCCCGAGAGCACGGCCTCGATGGCCTGGGCGATCTCCTCACCGCGGGCGTCCTTGGTCAGATAGCCCCGTGCGCCCGCCTGAAGAGCGGTGAACAGAGAATCGTCGTCCGCGAAGGTGGTGAGGACCACCACCTGGGTGCGGGGGTACTCCCTGCGGATCCGACGCGTGGCCTCGACGCCGTCGCAGCGAGGCATCCGCAGGTCCATCAGGACCACATCGGGCGCCCTCTCGGCGACGAGAGCAACCGCCTCGTCCCCGTCCTTCGCGGCCCCGACCACCTCGATACCGGGCAGCAGACCCAGCAGCATGACGATGCCCTCACGCACCACCGACTGATCGTCGGCGACCACGACCCGCGCGCTCACGCGGGCACCCTCAGATTCACCACGAACCCCTCCTCGTCCGGCCCTGCCTCCAGCGTCCCGCCCAGCAGTTCGGCGCGCTCCCGCATCCCCACAAGACCGTAACCGGAACCACTGACAGCGAGCTCGCCCGCCGGACGGTGTCCCCCGGAGTCCCGCACCAGGAGAGCAACCGCGTCAGGCCCGTACTCCAGCCGGACGGAGACGGCTGCCCCCGGAGCGTGCTTCCGGGTGTTGGTCAATGCCTCCTGGGCCACCCTCCGCACCGCCTGCGACGCCTCCGCGGTCAGTTCTCGCCGCTCACCCGCGACAGAGACCTCGGCCGGCCCGTCGGCCACCAGCTGATGCAGGAAGTCCTCCACCGGGATCGTCTCCCCCCGCAGCGCGGAAAGCGCCTGGCGCGTCTCCGCGAGGCCGTCACGTGCCATGGAGCGCGCCGACACCACTCTCTCCAGCACCTGGTCGCGGAATTCCGTCGAAGGCTCCCGTTCGATCAGCAACCGGGCCGCCTCCAGGTGCACCAACTGGGCGGAGAGGCTGTGGGCGAGGACGTCGTGGATCTCGCGGGCGATCCTGGAGCGCTCCGCCAGCGCCGCCGCTCCGGCTTCCGCCTCCCGCGCGGCCCTCTCCTGGACGAGAAGGCGCTGGGAACTGCCACGGGCCTCGGCGTCGAGCCGCAGTACGTACCCGCCCAGGCACAGGCTCCCCGTGGTGATCACAGTGGTCAGCCATCCGTCGCCCTCGACCACCGCGTAGGCGCAGAGGGTCACGGCCGTAAGGGGAACCGCAGCAACCAGCGGGAGCCGTACCAGAGCCATCACGGCGCAGCCGCACCAGAGCACGACCGCGACCCCTCCGACACCGGCCTCGATGGCCCCGAACGCCGCTGCCGTAAGCAGCACCAGCAGGCCGAGGGACGGCCAGAGGCGGTGATCCTTGGTGGTGAGGAGGAACATCCTGCCTATGGCCATGCAGCCCGCCGTCGCCCCCAGACCGACGGCGATCTGCCAGAGCGCGAACCTTCCGTCCGCAAAGGCGTTCCAAAGGAGGCCGGCGAGCACCGCGCTCCACACGAAACCCCCGATCAGCGCCCGCGGCCTGGCACGGGGAGCTCGGGTCAGAGCCTCTCTGGAAGGCCAGCTCGTCCACGTACCGCGGTTCACGCCCCACCCTTCGACATGACCCGTGCGGCAGCCGCCGAAGCGTCGCCGGCCTGAGAAACCGCGGGGACACCGTACTGCTCCCGCACGCTTCTGGTCCGCAGAGCCAGCACCCCGCTCCGTGCGAACAGCATCGCAGCGAGTGATACGAGCAGGGCGGCTGTCCCCTGGTGCACTCCGAGCAGGACGGCGGCCACAGCCAGCGAGCCGCGCAGCGCTGTCCCACCCACCCATACGAAGACGGTGGCCGTGGTGCCCCGGCTCCAGAAGGAGGCGTCAGGCCCCTGCCACAACCGGGCCGTCCAGCCCCATCCCGCACCTGTGACCAGTCCCACCACGAGACCCGCCCCCAGCATCGTCGCCGACAAGGTCTCGTGCCGGGGATCGAGAGCTCCGTCCGTACGCAGGGCGACGACGAGCAGGACCACCGGCAGCACCCACCACCGCCTCCCGTCCCCCACCCGCTGGGCCGAGAACTGCCGGACGATGACAAGCGCGACAACCGCGACGATCACCAAAACGTTGAAGAGCTCCGGCACGACGGCCTCCGAGTGACGTGAAGATTCGATGTCTTCGACGCTACGGAAGCGCGGGGATCACGGGATCGGCTCCTGGGCTGACCGTGGGTGGAGAATCGCTCTCCACCCACGGGTGGAGCCGTCAGACGTCGATACGCGAACGGTCCAGGGTGGCCGCGGAGCTGGTGATGAACTCCTTGCGCGGTGCGACCTCGTTACCCATCAGCAGATCGAAGATCTGCTCGGAGGACTCCAGGTCGCCGATGTTGATCCGGCGGAGCGTGCGGTGGCGCGGGTCCATCGTGGTCTCCGCCAACTGGTCCGCGTCCATCTCACCCAGACCCTTGTACCGCTGGATCGAGTCCTTGAACCGGACGTTCTTCCGCTGCAGCTCCAGCAAGGTCTGCCGGAGCTCGTTGTCGGAGTAGGTGTAGACGTACTTGTCCTGGCCCTTCTTGGGCTGGACCAGCTCGATCCGGTGCAGCGGCGGCACGGCCGCGAAGACCCTCCCCGCCTCGACCATCGGCCGCATGTAGCGCTGGAAGAGCGTGAGCAGCAATGTACGGATGTGCGAACCGTCGACATCGGCGTCCGTCATCATGATGACCTTGCCGTAGCGCGCCGCGTCGATGTCGAAGGTGCGCCCGGAGCCCGCTCCTATGACCTGGATGATGGCCCCGCACTCGGCGTTCTTGAGCATGTCCGAGACGGACGACTTCTGGACGTTGAGGATCTTCCCCCGGATCGGCAGCAGCGCCTGGAACTCACTGTTGCGGGCCAGCTTCGCGGTGCCGAGGGCCGAGTCGCCCTCCACGATGAAGAGCTCGCTGCGCTCCACGTCGTCGCTCCGGCAGTCCGCGAGCTTCGCGGGCAGCGAGGACGATTCGAGCGCGGTCTTGCGGCGCTGTGCGTCCTTGTGCTGGCGGGCGGCGATCCGGGTGCGAGCAGCAGCCACCGCCTTGTCCAGCACCGCCCTGGCCTGGGCCTTCGCGTCGCGCTTCGTGGACGTCAGGAACGCCTTGAGCTCCTTGGAGACCACGTTGGCCACGATCCGGTTGGCAGCCGAGGTGCCGAGCACCTCCTTGGTCTGTCCCTCGAACTGCGGCTCGGCGAGACGCACGGTGACCACCGCGGTCAGGCCTTCCAGCGCATCGTCCTTGACGATGTCGTCCTCGGCAACGCGCAGCAGCTTCGCGGAGCGCAGGACCTCGTTCACCGTCTTGGTGAGGGAGCGCTCGAATCCGCTGACGTGGGTGCCGCCCTTGGGGGTGGCGATGATGTTGACGAAGGACTTGAGGTTGGTGTCGTAGCCGGTGCCCCAGCGCAGGGCGATGTCGACACCCAGTTCGCGGGTGACTTCGGTCGCCGTCATGTGACCGCGGTCGTCCAGGACCGGCACGGTCTCCTTGAAGGTTCCCGTTCCGCTCAGGCGCTGGACATCGCAGACTGCCTTGTCCTGCGCCAGGTACTCGCAGAACTCGCTGATTCCGCCGTCGAAGCGGAAGGTCTCCTCCGTCTTGCCCTCGCCGTCGACGCCCCGCTCGTCGCGTACGACGATGGTGAGGCCGGGCACGAGGAACGCGGTCTGGCGTGCTCGCTGGTACAGCGTCTCCAGGTTGAGCTTCGCGTCCTTGAGGAAGATCTGTCGGTCCGCCCAGTACCGCACCCGGGTACCTGTCCGCGTCTTCGGCACGCGCTTGCCCTTGCGGAGGCCGTTGGCGGGGTCGAAGGGGCTGTCCGGCCCCTGCTCGGTGAACATGCCCGGGACACCACGCCGGAAGCTGATGGAGTGGGTCGCGCTGTTGCGGTCGACCTCGACGTCCAGACGGGCTGAGAGCGCGTTCACGACCGAGGCGCCGACGCCGTGCAGGCCGCCCGACGCAGCGTACGAGCCGCCGCCGAACTTTCCGCCGGCGTGCAGCTTGGTCATGACGACCTCGATGCCGGACAGCCCCGTCTTGGGCTCGACGTCCACGGGAATGCCACGGCCGTTGTCGCGGACCTCGACGGAGGCGTCGTCGTGGAGGATGACCTCGATGGTGTCGCAGTAGCCCCCGAGAGCCTCATCGACGGAGTTGTCGATGATCTCCCAGAGACAGTGCATGAGTCCGCGGCTGTCCGTCGACCCGATGTACATCCCGGGGCGCTTACGGACGGCTTCGAGCCCTTCGAGGACGAGAAGGTGCCGCGCGGTGTAGTTGGAGCTGTCCCTGTCTGCGCCGCCTGCTCCGGTCAGCAGCGCAGTGGACGGCACGGAATCGGCGGTCACGCGGTTCGCTCCTCGCTGAATTTCTTTTGGGGCCCAGTGGGTAACGGGCTCGGCCTCGGTGGCCGCTAGGAGCCTACCGAGGCCTGGTAGAGCGGTTGTAACGCCACCCAGGGGGAATCCTCATGCTAGTGCAGCCTCGCATACACGTTCGATCATTCGTTGGAGTGACGTGCACATCACGTTCCCTTCGAGGCATGAACCATTTAGGCTCCGGGCACGTCCTCATGAACAACCGGCAACCCAGCCGGCGGACCGGCCCACACAAGCAACGCGAAACCGTAGCGCTACGCAATACGGCACATTCGCCGCCAACCGGCAACAGACAGCCATCCCGAGAAGAAGTTTCGAAGAAATGCCACGAGCGGGAACGTTTTCGGCCTGGTTGGATGTTGACCCTGGTACGACAGCTCGTCGAGCTAGAGAAGAGGCGACGTGACTACTGTTCTGACCCCCGCGAGCCCGCTGACCGCAGCAGACCGCTGTGACCGTTGCGGCGCCCAGGCCTATCTGCGCGTCGTCCTGATCAGCGGCGGTGAACTGCTCTTCTGCGCCCATCACGGACGTAAGTTCGAGCCGGAACTCAAGAAGATCGCCGCGGAAATACAGGATGAGACGGACCGGCTCACTGCCGTACAGGCAAGTGCCGCCGACGAGGAACAACACTGACACCTCGCATCCACGACGAGCCACGGGCACGGTCCAGGACCGGCCGACGGGCGGCCTCCCCCAGGGGAAGCCGCCCGTTCTCGTACCGTCCGACGCGTTTGTACGGCTGCGGTCAGCTGTTGTCCGCCATCCACCGGATGGCGGCGGAGACGCGTGTGTACACGCCGGGGCTCTCCGGGCTCCCGCAGCCGCTCCCCCAGGAGACAAGCCCGACGAGGCGCCCACGGGCCACCAGCGGGCCTCCGCTGTCCCCCTGGCACGCATCCCGCCCACCCGCGTTGTCACCGGCGCAGAGCATCGATGAGGCGTCGTAGGCGCCCTGTGTGCCGCCGGGGTACGCCCGGACACAGTCGCTGTCCGCCAGCACGCGGACCGAGGCGGCCCGCAGCCGGGACGCGTAGGCCCCGTAGCCGGTCGTGTCCCCCCAGCCGTAGACCGTCGCCGAGGTGCCCGGCTCGTACGCGGGACTCCCGGCACCTGCCATCGGGATGGCACTGCCCTCAGGCAGCGCCTGGTCCAGAGTGAGGACCGCGAGGTCACCCGCATTCGTACGAGGGTCGTAGCCGGGATTGACCCATGTCGAACGCACAGGGATCTCCTGACCCCCTGGCCCGTCCAGCTCGTCCCGCCCTGCGATGATCCGGAGATCCGCGACCTCGGGGACAGCAGCCCCCAGGACGTCCTCCCTGAGGCAGTGCGCGGCTGTCAGCACTTTGGTGGGTGCGATCGCGACCCCTCCGCAGAACTGACCGGCGCGGGTTCCTCCGAACCGGTCACGGCTCGACAGTGCCACGGCCCACGGACTGTCCGCGACGGCCACCGGCTTCCCGCCGACGATGATGCTGTCCGCAGCTGCGGGGGCCGGGGGGCCGAGCGGTATGACCGCCGCAGCGACCGCCAGAGTGCAGGCGGCCGGGAGGAAACGGACCGGAATGCGGGGCATGGAGGCTCCTTACGCCGAGGTGAGCAGTGCCCACTCAGCGTCATCCGCACCGGTGCCCGCCGCATGCTGACATGAGCCGGGGCCTGCATACGGGCATGGGCCGGGGTCCGGAACTTTTCCAGTTCCGGACCCCGGCCCATGCCCGCGCAGACGATCTAGTCGAGATAGTCGCGCAGCACCTGCGAACGCGACGGGTGGCGCAGCTTCGACATCGTCTTGGATTCGATCTGACGGATGCGCTCGCGCGTCACCCCGTAGACCTTGCCGATCTCGTCCAGGGTCTTCGGCTGACCGTCGGTGAGACCGAAACGCATCGAGACCACACCTGCCTCGCGCTCGGAAAGCGTGTCGAGCACGGAGTGCAGCTGCTCCTGGAGCAGCGTGAAGCTCACCGCGTCCGCGGGTACGACGGCCTCGGAGTCCTCGATCAGGTCTCCGAACTCGCTGTCACCGTCCTCACCCAGCGGGGTGTGCAGAGAGATCGGCTCACGGCCGTACTTCTGGACCTCGATGACCTTCTCAGGGGTCATGTCGAGCTCCTTCGCCAGCTCTTCCGGAGTGGGCTCACGGCCCAGATCCTGGAGCATCTGGCGCTGCACCCGGGCGAGCTTGTTGATGACCTCGACCATATGCACCGGAATACGGATGGTGCGGGCCTGGTCGGCCATGGCGCGGGTGATCGCCTGGCGGATCCACCACGTTGCGTACGTGGAGAACTTGTAGCCCTTGGTGTAGTCGAACTTCTCGACCGCGCGGATCAGACCGAGGTTGCCCTCCTGGATGAGGTCCAGGAAGAGCATGCCGCGACCGGTGTAGCGCTTGGCCAGTGAGACCACGAGACGGAGGTTGGCCTCCAGCAGGTGGTTCTTGGCGCGGCGGCCGTCCTCGGCGATGATCTCCAGCTCGCGCTTGAGCTTCGGTGCGAGCTTGTCGGAGTTCGCCAGCTTGTCCTCGGCGAAGAGCCCGGCCTCGATGCGCTTGGCGAGCTCGACCTCCTGCTCGGCATTGAGGAGGGGGACCTTGCCGATCTGCTTCAGGTAGTCCTTGACAGGGTCGGCCGTGGCGCCGGCGACAGCGACCTGCTGCGCGGGTGCGTCGTCCTCGTCGTCGTCGGAGAGGACGAAGCCCTTGTTCTCGCCCTCGCCCTCCTCTTCCTCGCCCTTGCCGGCCTTTACTTCCTCGACCGGCTCGTCGCCGTCGAGCAGTTCGTCGTCCTGCTTGCCGGACTTCTTCGCCGCGGTCTTCTTGACCGCGGTCTTCTTCGCGGCGGTCTTCTTGGCAACCGTCTTCTTGGCTGCCGCCTTCTTCGCAGGAGCGGCCACGGCGGCGTCGTCAGCCGCCACGTCCGCGCTCGGGGCCGTCGGAGCGGCAGACGCCGCGACGGTCCGCGTCACGGTCGTCTTGGCCGTGACGGTCTTGGTGGCGGTGCGCTTGACCGGGCTCTTCGCTGCGACGCTCTTGCGGGCGCGCTTAGGCGACTCCGCGGCACTGACCATCAGCGTCACACCCTCTTCCTCGAGGATCTGGTTGAGGCTGCGCAGAACATTCTTCCACTGGGTTGGCGGAATCTGGTCAGCCTCGAAGGCCCGACGCACGTCATCGCCGGCGATCTGCCCATCAGCCTTTCCCCGCTCGATGAGCGCCATCACAGACTCGGACTCGGCGATCTCCGGCGGGAGCGTACGGGATGTGCTGGCCGACACGAACAACCTCTCGGAACGATGGAAACGGCTTCCGGCCCGGCCCTGGAGAGGGCTGGAACCGACGAACGTCGGCTGGGGATGTCGCCGACGTCGCGGGCTTGGCCTCAGAACTGCACAGCGCACTACGTGGCTGCTGTATTCCTTCCGCGGCGGTCACCTCTTAGGTCATCGCACTGTTTCGAGGAGTGTTACGCCCAATTCGCGTGGCCCCAGTCACACCCCATTCGCGACAAACGGAACCAGAGATCACATTTACGTGTAATCATGCCGCCGGGTCGCTCGGGCCCGGCGGCAACACGGTTCGTATACCCGGTCCCGCCGCGCTCAGTGCTCGCGCGGTGCGGGAACCACCCGATCTCCGTCTGCGTGGCCGATCAGCAGCTGCCGCATGGCGGCCTCGGCACCGGCGGAATCGCCCGAGGCGAGAGCCTCGACGATCCGTGCGTGGTGGCCGAGGGAGGCCTCCGCGGGGCGGTCACAACCGGTGACGGGACCACCGGAAACATGCAGGGCTGCCGACACGATCCCGGAAAGGTGCTCGAGCATCCGGTTTCCCGCCGCCTGGATCAGCAGGGCGTGGAACTCCGCATCGGCCCGGGAGAACGTAATTGCGTCCCCCTGGCCCATGGCATGCCCCATGATCTCGATCATGTCGCCGAGACGCTGCTGGATGTCATCGCGTCCGTGACCTGCGGCCAGCCGGGCGGCCAGCGGCTCGATGGTCCACCGGAGATCCTCCAGTTCGCGGCGCTGGTCATCACGCTGCGGGCCGAAGGCGCGCCATTCGATGATGTCGGGGTCGAGCAGGTTCCAGTCACTTACCGGCCGGACCCTCGTGCCCACATTGGGCCGGGCACTGACCAGGCCCTTGGCCTCAAGAACGCGAAGGGACTCCCTCACAACGGTGCGGGAGACCTCGAATCGCTGGCCGATCTCCTCCGGGACGAGCGGACGGTCGGCACCGAGGTCGCCGGAAACGATCATCTGACCCAACTGCTGGACCAGTTGGCCGTGAAGTCCGCGGCCGCGACTGGCCGTGCCGCGTCGGCTCACCCGACCCAGTTCGGATTCGCCGCCACTCCAGGAACGGACGGCGGCGCGCTCGCCGGCCGGCGCCTCCGTCGTGTAGGGGTAGCGGTCGAGTTCGCCCGGGCCGGCAAGGCCGGAGTCGGCAGAGCGGGCGGCGGTCATCATGGTGTGCGCAAGGGTACTCACGCATCCTTTGTCGGCGCGGCTCACCCGCCCCTTGAGGTCTTTGCTGAAAAGCACACGAAAGGGTGATCGCCACTCCCCTTTCAATTGACGGGTTAGCGGTAGAAATCGCACCTTTTCGGAAGACTTGTCCGACATGCGGCATCGAGCACCGTCGATATGGTCACCAACGGGCTCTCCCTCGAAGGCTCGTGAATACATACGCGCAGATCAAGGCGGACAACGACAAGGAAAGCGCCAACCCCACAGGTTGGGCGACAATCCGCACAGCGACCATGACCCATCGGTCCGTCTCGTACGGCCACTGCAGCCAGCCGAGTTCACGCAGTCGACCCGGCAGACCGCCGACCGAGCGGGCGGACGGCCCCTCGAGGAGCTTCTGCATCAGCGGTACTACGAGTACGGGAACCGCCAACACGGCCGCGACGCCGGCGACGGTGAGCCGGAACACGCCGGCCCCCAGCAGCCCCGCCCAGGCGCATCCGACCGACAGGCCAGCCCAACTAGCGGCCATTTGAGGCGCGTTCTCCGGCACTGTCACCAAGTCCTCGCCGTACACGAGGCGCAGGGCCTGGGCGTCCGCCAGCACGGCGAGCAGCGCCAGCAGCAGCGCGACTCCCGCCGAGACCACAAGCTTGGCCATCAGGAGGCCGAGGCGGCGCGGCACCGTCCCTCGGCCTGCGGCAAGCGCCGGATAGCGGAACTCGTCACCGAAGGAGAGGGCACCCAGCAGTCCGGCGGCGAACGCGGCAGGCGGGAGGGGCAACACGTCGGGCCAGGCGACCAGCAGGTCGGACAGGGGCACCTTCCCGGCGCGGGCCAGCAGCACGGACAGACCGGCGGAGACGATCAGAACGGCCGCCATGATCAGGGTGGTTGTCCTGACACCGAAGAGGCGCCGCAGTTCGTACCGAAGCGGCCGGAGCGGACCCCGAGCCGGGCGCACAGGGATCGGAGGGGGCAGTTGCGAGATCGCCACAGTCGACGCGGGCCCAGGGAGAACCGCCCTCACCGGACCACCACCCGACGCGCCCCCGGGGCCGCCGGCGGAATCCGCCGCCGGGCCTGCGTCTCCGGTTTCGTCGGCGAGTTGGTGCACCGGGACACCGTGCCGGTAAGCCGTGTCCCCGACCTCCGCGCAACTGCTGCCGTACACCGACAGCCTGCTGCCACCCTCGGCCACCACCTCGACCGAGCGCCGGGCCGCCCGGGCTTCACGGCCCACCACGGCGGCCAGCCTGGCGGCGTGCGGGGTACGCACGGCGACCCGGGGTCGCAGACGGGTACGGGAGAAGTCGGCCACATCCTGGTCCGCGACGAGGCGACCTTCATCGATGGTGACTACACGGTCGGCCGCGCGTGCCGCTTCCTTGGGATCGGCGGTCGTGTGCAGGACCGTTCCACCCTCGGCCGCGTGCGCACGGAGAAGGCCGTGGATCCAACTCTTCTCACGCGGCGAGAGCCCCTCGGCCGGCTCGTCGAGGACGAGCGCATGGGGGTCACCGAGCAGCGCGGAAGCGAGCCCGAGCCGTCGGTCCATGCCCGCCGAGAGGGTACCGATGCGCTGGTCCCCCAGCCCCGCGAGACCGACGACATCGAGCAGTTCGTCGGCTCGTGATGCAGGGACCCCTGCTGCGGCGCAGAGCATGCGGAGCTGACCGCGCGCGGTACGCGCGGGATGGCCCGGCACGTCTCCGAGCAGCACCCCGACCTCACTGGCCGGGTGGCCGATGCGGTGCAGCGGACGACCCCTGAAGTAGGTGACCCCCCTTCCCGCTTCGAGTTCGAGCATCAGACGGAGTGCTGTGGTCTTGCCTGAGCCGGGAGCGCCGAGCAGCACGGTGACACTGCCGGGCTGGGCTTCGAAGGTCAGGTCGTCCACGACGGGGGGGCCGTCGCGGCGGGGGGTACTGGTGAGTCCGATGGCCTGGAGCATCGCTTCTCTCGAGAAGGGTGGGACCGCCCGGTGGCAGGGCGGGATACTCCAGCAAGATAACGCGACATTTCAGACTTTTTGCGCATCGGTGGTTCTGTGGGCGTTCCGCAGGTCCGCTCGGCGTGAGCCACCGATACCGAACCTCTCAGACTTCCGGCCTCAGCATCGGAGGGTTGAGCACCGTCGCCGCCCCGGCCCTGAAGAGTTGTGCGGGGCGTCCCCCCTGACGCGTGGTCGTCCCCCCTGACGGGACCAGGAAACCGGGCGTACCTGTGACCTTGCGATGGAAATTTCGGGGGTCCAGGACCACGCCCCACACCGCCTCGTACACCCGCCGCAGCTCGCCGACAGTGAACTCCGGCGGGCAGAACGCCGTGGCCAGTGAGGAGTATTCGATTTTCGAGCGGGCCCGCTCCACTCCGTCCTCGAGGATCCTCGCGTGATCGAAGGCCAGTGGTGCGGCCTGCTCGTCGTCCCGGACGAAACCGCCCCCAGGCCCGAGCAGGTCCCCGACGGAGGCCCAGCGGGCGCTGTTGGCATCACCGCCGGCCCGTGGGGCGGGGAGATCGGGCGCGAGAGCAAGATGAGCGACGCTGACGACTCTCATGCGGGGGTCGCGTCCCGGGTCGCCGTAGGTGGCCAGCTGTTCCAGATGCGCGCCGTTCCCCACGGCCGGGGCGGTCGGGTCGTGTGCGCAGAGCCCGGTCTCCTCACCGAGTTCACGCGCCGCCGCCGCACCGAGATCCTCATCGGCCCTGACGAATCCGCCCGGCAGCGCCCACCGCCCCTGGAACGGCGATTCGCCACGGCGTACCACCAGCGCGCAGAGCGCGTGACGTCGCACCGTGAGGACGACCAGGTCGACGGTGACGGCGAAGGGCGGGAAGGTCGACGGGTCGTAGCGCGGCATGCCGAAATCATAGTCGTCTTCCTGACGATAAACACGCCCTTCGCGACACCGGTTCCGTGCCCGGCTCCCGCTTTCCCCTTCCAGCACCGGTATGCCCGGCATAGGACTTGACCGGCCCCGGGGAAGGCGGTCACTCAATCGCGGTTCCTGGCTCCGCGCTGCCCCAGCGGCCGCGTGTCCCGGGCTCGACCACGGCCCGCGGTCGGACCCGGGCGGGAGGAAGCGCCCGGTGCCCGCCGGCTTGCCGCTGCGCTCCTCCGCTTCCCTGCCGGGGCACGCGCGGGCCGTGGCCCGGACCGGCGCTCCGTCCGGGCCACGGCCCGCGGCTCAGGGGCGCTGTCGCCTTCTTGCCCGTCACGCAGATGGCGCTCGCCGCGGAGACAGCGGCGCAGGGTTTCGGGGTCCAGACCTTGATTGCACGCCTGGTGCAACAGTTGAGCGAACGTGTAGTCGGGATCGGCCCGCAGTGCGAGCCCCAGAGCCACCCGTGCAGCCGCCTCGTCGCCGCTGGACCAGGAGACCCAGCCTGCCAGCGTGAGCGGGGCGGCGGCGTGTTCCACGTACGGGCCGACGCAACGGCGGGCGAGGGCGCGCCACAGCCGCAGGGCCGTCTCGGCCTCGCGGCCCTCCATCCACTCGGCGGCCCGGTCCCTGGTCTCACGGTCCTGCAGTCCGAGGATCACGGCCGCCGCCTCACCGGTGGTGATCAGACCGTCATCGGCACTGTCCGCTTCGGCGGGTGCTGCCGACGGCGCACTCCCGAGGCGCTCCATGAGGTCACGCGCGACCCTCAGGGTCTCCCCAGCCACCTCTCGGCGGCCGTCGACGTCGAGGATGCGGGAGACCAGCACGGCACCCGCCGAGTCGAGAGCCCGCTCCTGCTCCTGTGTCGCCGCTGATTCCCACGGCATGAGCCTCGCCTCCATGTCCCTCAGCGATCCGCGCACCTGGACACCGGCATACGCGGCCGCCGCCGCCATCACCGTTGTGCCGGGAAGCGCCAGCGGGGTGCCCTCGGCCGGGCAGCACCGAGGGTCGGGACAGCAGTACGACCAGTAGCGACCGTCGGAGATGCACAGCGCCTCGAGTACGGGAACGTCGAGTACCCCGCAGGCCCTGCGCAGGCGCTGCGCGAGCGGCCTCAGCCGTTCCATGGCCTGAGAGGCGCTCTCACCCTCGACCGGGTCCTGACAGAGGAAGACGACGATCGCGTCGGGGCGCGCGTCGCGCCGCTCGCTCCCCTCGATCAGGCTCTGCGCCAGCTGGTCGGCGACCGGCCCCCACTCGTCCGGATCCTTGGGGATACCCAGCCTTAGCCGGCCGCCGAAGCGGCCCCGACCTCCGTGCAGGGCCACCATGACCACGCTGTCGTTCGGATGGAAGCCCATGAGGTACGGCAAGGCGTCGGCAAGTTCGGCGGGACCGCGCAGGGTGATCTGCTGCACGTCGGACGGTCCGGAGGTTGCATCGTGCTTGTTCATGGCACGACCGTCCCGCGGGCCGCCGAATCGCGCGACCCCTGTGGATAACTTTATCCACAGGAGTCGGCCACCGTTCGCGGTTTGTCGTAGGCATCGGGTTGCATGGGGACATGACCAACGCAGACCGCGCAGAGCTCAGGGCCTCGGCCGATTCCGTACTCGCCCGCCTGGTCGGGGACACCACCGGCACCGCCCGGCTGCGCGAGGACCAGTGGCGGGCCATCGAGGCCCTCGTCGCCGACAGGCGCAGAGCCCTGGTCGTCCAGCGGACGGGATGGGGCAAGTCCGCGGTGTATTTCGTGGCCACGTCACTGCTGCGCGCGCAGGGAAGCGGACCGACGGTGATCGTCTCCCCCCTGCTTGCTCTGATGCGTAACCAGGTGGCGGCGGCGGCAAGGGCCGGTATCAGCGCCCGCACGATCAACTCCTCCAACACCGAGGAATGGGACACGGTCCAGGCAGAGGTGGCGGCCGGTGAGGTGGACGTCCTGCTGGTCAGCCCGGAGCGGCTCAACAACCCCGACTTCCGCGACCAGGTGCTGCCCCGCCTGGCCGCTGCGACGGGGCTGCTGGTGGTGGACGAGGCGCACTGCATCTCCGACTGGGGCCATGACTTCCGCCCGGACTACCGGAGACTTCGGACCATGCTCGCCGATCTTCCCGCGGGCGTCCCCGTCCTAGCAACGACGGCCACCGCCAACGCCCGTGTGACCGCGGACGTCGCGGAGCAGCTCGGCACGGGAGCGGGCACCGACGCCCTGGTGCTGCGGGGCCCTCTGGACCGGGAGAGCCTCAGTCTCGGCGTGCTGCAACTGAGCGACGCGGCACATCGTCTTGCCTGGTTGGGTGACCATCTCGGGGAACTGCCGGGCTCCGGCATCATCTACACGCTGACCGTCGCGGCCGCCGAGGAGATCACCGCCTACCTCCGCCAGTGCGGGCATCCGGTCGCCTCGTACACCGGCAGGACGGAGAACGCCGACCGGCAACAGGCCGAGGACGATCTCCTGGCCAACCGGGTCAAGGCCCTGGTGGCCACGTCCGCGCTCGGCATGGGTTTCGACAAGCCGGACCTCGGATTCGTCGTGCACGTGGGATCGCCGTCCTCTCCCATCGCTTACTACCAGCAAGTCGGACGCGCCGGCCGCGGTGTCGAGCACGCCGAGGTTCTGCTGCTCCCGGGCAAGGAGGACGAAGCCATCTGGCAGTACTTCGCCTCGGTCGCGTTCCCTCCGGAGGAGCAGGTGCGCCGGACTCTCGATGTGCTCGCCCAGGCTGGCCGCCCCTTGTCGCTCCCCGCCATGGAACCGCTGGTCGACCTGCGGCGCACCCGCCTGGAGACGATGCTCAAGGTGCTGGACGTCGACGGTGCGGTGAAACGGGTCAAGGGCGGCTGGATCTCCACGGGTGAACCATGGGTCTACGACGCGGAACGCTATGCCTGGGTCGCACGGCAGCGGGCCTCCGAGCAGCAGTCCATGCGCGACTACGCGTCGACGACCGGATGCCGCATGGAGTTCCTGCGGCTCCAGTTGGACGACGACGAGGCCACCGCCTGCGGACGCTGTGACAACTGCGCCGGCGCGCGCTTCGACGACAAGGTCTCCACGGCCGCTCTCGACGGGGCTCGCGGTGAGCTGGGCAGGCCCGGGGTGGAGGTTGAGCCGCGCAAGATGTGGCCCACGGGGCTCTCATCGGTGGGTATCGATCTCAAGGGCCGCATCCCGGCCGGCGAGCTGGCCCATCCGGGCCGGGCCCTGGGCAGGCTCTCGGACATCGGCTGGGGCAACAGGCTCCGTCCGCTGCTCACGGCACAGACACAGGACACTTCGGTCCCCGACGACGTGTCGAGCGCGGTGGTCACGGTGATCGCGGACTGGGCGAAGGGGCCCGGCGGCTGGGCATCGGGGGCTCCGGACGCCGCTCCCCGACCGGTCGGTGTCGTCACGCTCGCCTCACGCCGGAGACCGCGGTTGGTCCACTCACTCGGCAGCCGTATCGCCGAGGTCGGACGGATGCCTCTGCTCGGTACGGTCACCTACGCTCCGGGCTGCGAGGACCTCCGGATCTCGCAGACCAACAGCGCACAGCGGGTCAAGACGCTGCACGAGACCCTCGTCGTGGAGCCCGCACTGGCGGAGGCTCTCACTGCCGCAGGGGGGCCCGTCCTGCTCGTGGACGACCTCTCCGACACCGGCTGGACGCTGGCCGTCGCGGCAAGGCTGCTCCGACGTGCGGGAGCGGAGGGGGTGTTTCCGCTGGTCCTCGCGGTCCAGGCCTGACACCTGGCTTCGTTCGTCACCGAAACGGGCAGGGATATCTGTGTCATTCCGTCAGATACCCGTCAGCCGAGCCAATTGCTCGTTGCCGCCTGCCGATACGACAGGAAGAATTGGAGTCGCTCCCCGCACGGTCTTTTCGCGGGCCCGAAAGGGCTGTGCCGCGGCGCGCCCTCACTCGACCCTGCCCGCATCGTGGGCGCGTAGCGAAGGGAGGACCGTGACCTTCGGATTCGCTCCGTCCGCAGCCACCTCACTGTCGGCGTCCGCCGGCTCCGTCAACCACGTCGCCAGGATGCTCGAACCGGCCGAGTGGGCGGCGGCAGGTATACCCCTGCTGCGCAATCCGCGTGAGGTCGTCAGCGGCCTCCACGCACGGCACCGGCCGACCCCGGCCACTGCGGTCGTCGCCGTACTCGACCATGAGGAACGCCTCACGGCCAGCGCCTCGTTCGTCAGGCGGTCAACCGCGCCCGCGGACGGCTGGGAGTTTCGCAACGCCCTCCTGGCGCATCTGCGCCGGGTGATCCCGCACGATCTGCGCCGCCGCACCCCTGTGCGCACCGCAGTCCTGCTCTACTGCCGTGAAGGCGACGAACGTTGGACGGAGGAGGACGGTGCGTGGATGTGGGGGCTCAGGGACGCCTGCACACTGCACGGCCTTCGCTGCGGCGCCTACATCACCCTGACCCACGGAGGTTGGCAGGTGCTCGGCGAGGGCCGGGGCGGTCGCAGACCGACGCTGCTGTCCAGGCCGTCGGCCCTGGCCGACACCTCCACCGACCACGAACTCGTTCCGCTGCGCACCGGCGGTGGGGCCGCCGAGGCACTGCGGCGGAGCGCCGCCCGGTGAAACAGGATGTGGGCCCCGGACGTCGTCGCAGACGACCGGGGCCCACAGTCCAACGGCTCAGACTGCCGCGCCCAGCGCGGAGTTGATCGTCTGCGGGTCTCCGCACACGATCAACAGCGCACCGGATCGCTCCCGCAGGCCGGACAGCGTACGGGCAGCCGTTCCGTCGAGGTCTCCGTTGACGGCGACGACAACGACGGAGCGGGAGGCGCAACGGTCTGCATTCACCGTGCGGGCGAAGAAGACGTCGTCACCCGCCTCGTGCTGGGCCCAGTACGAGGCTTCTCCGAAGGAGAGCTCGTGTGCGGCCCAGGGGTGCAGCTCGCCGGTGGTCAGCACCAGGATCGCTCCGGGTGCCTGACCGGAGTCGAGCAACAGGTCGACGGCCTCGTCGGCGGCGTCGACCGCACCGTCGGCGGTCGACGGAATCAGCTGGAACTCCGCCGCGGAAGTCTCTTCCGCCGACGTCCGTCCGGCAGGAGCCGGAGCTGCGGCAGAAGCGGGGGTGTGGTGCGGGCGCTGCGCCGGGGGCGCTGGCCGCACGGGGCCGCGGCCCGGGCTTCCGGGACGCGGTGTGGCCGCGGAACGCGGGCCGGGTACGGGACGGGGGGTCGGCGCGGTGCGGCCGGCGGCCGGAGTGACGCGGGGACCCTGGGCGCTCTCGGGAATCTGAGGCTCCTCGGGGATGAGAGGCATGGAATGGTTGTCTTTCACTGCCGACGCGAAGGCGTCGGCGGAGGGATGCGCCTGCGCGATCAGAAGTCGAAGCCGAGCTGGCCCCCGCTTTCCAGTGCCGCCGCCTCGGCGGAGAATCGGACCTTCTTCAGGTGCTGCCACTTGGGCAGCGCGTCGAGATAGGCCCAGCTGAGGCGATGGTGAGGCGTAGGCCCCCGTTCCTCCAGCGCTGCCCGGTGTACCGGTGACGGATAACCGGCGTTCGCGCCGAAGGCGAAGTCTGCGTACTGCCCCGATTCCGCGCCCAGTTCGGCCATCATCGTGTCCCGGTGGACCTTGGCTATCACCGAGGCCGCAGCAACGGCGATACAGGACTGGTCGCCCTTGATCACGGTACGGACGTTCCAAGGCGGGCCGAGGTAGTCGTGCTTGCCGTCGAGGATCACGGCGTCAGGCCGAACGGGCAGCGTATCGAGCGCCCTTACGGCCGCGAGGCGGAGAGCCGCGGTCATTCCGAGGTCGTCGATCTCCCCTGGTGAGGCGTGCCCCAGCCCGTAGGCCGTGACCCACTTCTCGAGCGTCGGGGCGAGTTCCGCCCGGCGCTTGGGGGTGAGCAGCTTGGAGTCGGTGAGGCCCTCGGGGGGTCTGCGGAGACCGGTGACGGCCGCGCACACGGTGACGGGGCCGGCCCACGCTCCGCGTCCGACCTCGTCGACGCCGGCGACGGTCCTGGCACCGGATGTGGCGCGCAGTGAGCGCTCGACGGTGTGCGTGGGTGGTTCGTACGGCATGGCGCCAGCCAGGTTACGCCGATGGCCGCGGCAAGAACACCCCGGGGCACCGTCCAACCGTTCGGCGCGTGTCCGGCCGCGTCCGGAACGCCACGAACCGGGGGCGGCGGCGAGGCGTCACCCCCGGGGCGACTTCGCCGCACCCGGGCGACCGGCTTCGCGACCGGCCGATCACACGTCCCCGCACCCTTATCCGATCATTCACTTTTGCACATAATTATACAAACGATTCTCACCGACAAAGATCACACGCGGAAAAATCACACACACAGAGTGACAGCATCCCAGCACACACAGGATCTGGACTGCACTTCGCGACCCCTCAAGAACTTCGGACGAGGCAGCACACCGCCCTGCAAAATACGACCCACCAGCATCCACCAGGCCATTGAATAGCAGACGCGAACAGCGAATCATCAATCGATTCCGTTCATCGGCCGACTCACCCAGGGCCAGGACGGCCGTTCGCGAGCCACTCCCCACTGCGCACAGGTGGGGAGGGGTCTTGTCGGCCCATGCCCCGAGTCGTCGGCCCATGCCCATGAAGAGTCCCCAGAACATCTCTCGGGCAAGCGGTCGTTCGAGGGAATCGACTCATCCGCTCGGCACCTTGATCAGGCACCGAGAACCCCCTGCGCAACCGGGCCGCCACGCGTGGCCCACTCTCTCCGGAACGAGCGGTCCGCACGATCCCAGTGGAACGGGAGCCCGCGCGATCCACTCGGAACGCGAAGCCGCTCGATCCACACGAAACGGCGGGAGGCCGGGGGGCTCGGATCCAAGGGCAAGGGCCCGGTGCCGGAGTTGTCCGGCAGGAGATGTGCCGCCGGACCGGCCGGGCCCCACCGCTCAGTACGGGTCGTAGGAGTCCTCCTCCTCGTAACCGTCCCGCTCGTCTGCATCCCGGCCGAGGTCGTAGCACTTGGCCCCCTGGCTCTCTGCTGGGTGCTCCTCGATGACCTCCCGGGCCCTGGCTTCACCCCAGCTGGTGACGTACCAAGGAGCGTCCGGGAGTGCGAAGTCGCGCTGGAAGTTCTCCAGCGCACACGACCTCAGAGGTTCCGGCAGCTCGTTCAACGCCGGTACGGCATCCGCGGAGAGCCCCTTGAGGTACTCGATGTCGATCGTCCCGCCGCTGCGGTGCCTCTGGACGTTCTGTTCGGCGATCAGCCCGTCGGGCGAGATCAGCCCGAAGGCGAGCACACCGACGGCCGCGCTCCCCACGACGGCGCGCGGCAGCAGCCTGGCGCCGAACACTCCGGCCGCGAGGATGAGGACGAGCACCACGCCGAGCCAGAGCTCGACGGCGGCTACGGAGATCCGGAGCCGGGTCAGGCCGAAGGCGTCCACGTAGAGGTCCATGCGCCGCAGCGCGGAGGCCACCACGACGAGCGTGAGCACGCACAGGAGACCCAGAACGCTCCGGACCAGTGTCCGGTCACCCGCTCTGCCCCGCGGGGCCCAGCGCAGGGCCAGCGCGATGACGATCAGGGTCAGCACAGTGGCCCACAACAGCTGCCAAAAACCCTGCCGCGCGTACTCGGCGGGCTTCAGTCCTGTCTCTTCCAGCACCTTGTCGTACCCGCCGAGGAGAACGACCAGCTGGAGTCCGATGAAGACGGCGAAGAGCAGGTTGAGCACGATCAGCGGCAGTGCCCACTCGGCCCTGTTCCTGGCAGTGCCCGGGCGAACGGTGATGCCGTCCCAGCGCACCGGTGCCGCGGCGCTGTAAGCGGCGGCGAGCGCTCCGAGGAGGCCGAGCACGAAGAGGAAGACGCGCCAGGGACTGTCACCGATCGATACGTCGGGGGTGAGGCTGCCCAGCAGATCGGCGAAGGCGGCGTCCGCGGACGCGAAGAGCGCGCCGAACACGATGAGCAGGACGACGGCCACCGCCGTGGTGCGCGCCACGGTGCGCACCCGGCCGCGGGAGTCGTCCGCCCGGGCGCGCACCCCGCGCCACCCCCAGCGTGCCCCGCCCGCCACCGAGGGAAGCAGGCCCACCGACCCGAGCAGCACGCCCGGCCAGCTACGGCTTCCGTGCAGGGCGAGCGAACCCAGAGCGAGGGCCGACACCATGGCGAGGAACACCGGCCACCCCGCATCGCGGAGGGCGGGGATCGCCAGGAGCGCCAAGCCGCCCAACGCCCAGACCGCGGTCCAGGGTCGCAGCCTGCGTCGTGCCGAGCGGGCCGCGAAGTAGGCTCCCAGGGCCGCGGGCACGGCAACGATCAGAAGGTTGAGCCCCAGGCCGTCCCCGAGCAGCAGCGCGCTGAGAAGGGCCGTGGCGAACACCGACCAGAGGGTGCCAGGTCCGATCGCGGGCGGGGAAGCGGCCCGCAGCCTGGTCAGCACGCCGGGCGGCTGCTGCGCCCCGCGCTGCCGGGCGTCCGTCGGCTGCGGGGACCGGAGGTAGGCGGGCACCTTCGGCACGTCCGGGCCCACGTTCTGCGGCGGAACCGGCGGACCGGAAACCCGCACCGTCCCTGCGGCCGCCCTCGCCCTGCCGGACTCCTCGGACACGGGGCCGGGCGCCGCACCGGACGCGGACTGCCCCGCGTCACCAGCCTCCGGCGACACATCGGACCCCACCGTGTCACCGGGCCCAGGCTCGGCACCGGACGCGACCTGCCCGGCGTCACCGGCCTCCGGCGACACATCGGGCCGGCTGGACGCATCGGACGAATGTTCGGACATGGGACCCCTCCCCCACCGGGGTCCGCTCGCACGGCCACATCGCGGCGCGTCGGCCCCGGCATCTCCAGGCGCACGCCCACCAAGATCGATGAGGGCGGCGTGGGCGAAAGAGTAAGTCCCCTGCAGGTTGTTCGGCCGACCAGGTCCGCCGCTGTGGCAGGACCGTGACAGTGGAAGTGCCGGCACCGGATGCGGGCCTCATGAGCGGCGGCCCCGGAGCGCCGGCCCTTCACCGGACGGTCAGCAGCCCGCCGGAGACGTGGAACTCAGCGGCGCGCCGGAGCCGACGGGACCCATTCGGGCAGTTCTTCCGTCCGGGCCAGCCACTCGGCCGGCGGGGCACCGACCGGTTCCGCGGCAACGACTCCACCGACGATGGCACAGGTGGTGTCCACGTCACCGCCCGCCTGCGCCGTCACCCAGAAGGCATGTTCGAAATCGCCGAGGTTCCGCGCCGCGGACCAGAGGGCGAACGGCACCGTGTCGTGCGCACTCGTACGACGCCCGTTGCCGAGCACCGCCGCGACCGTCCCCGCGTCCCGGTAGTCGAGCATGTCGCGCGCCCGTCGCAGCCCGGCGCCGACCGCGCTGCGCGGGATGAGGGCGACCACACCGTCGATCAGGCCCTCCGGCGTCGGCGGCCGCCCGGGCGCGGCCACGAGAGCGGCCGCCGCCGCGACTGCC